>NZ_JAQZAB010000119.1:0-10939 GCF_028640915.1 Pseudomonas sp. B3G-3
TGATGGTGGTCACCGCCGGTGTCGGGTTCGGTACCAGGTTCTCGAAGTTGCCGCCGCTGGCGCCGGTAATGCTGGTGCTGACGGTGCTGCCATTGTTGTAGACATCGTTCGGTGGGGTATCGACTACCACGGTGCCGACGGTCTGTCCGGCGTCGATGGTGATGGTCGAACCGTTGGACAGGGTCACGGTGACCGGGGTCTGCGCCGGATTGGTCAGGGTCGCGGTGTAGGTGATCTGGCCACCCTCGGTCACGCTGGAGCCCGCGGTCAGGGTCACGGTGGTGGTGTCCACGGTGTCCGTGACCTGGGTGACGGCTGGCGTCGGGTCGACGGTCACGACCAGGCCACCGCCGCCGGTGGTGCCGGTGACGCCCACGCTGATCTGTTTCGGGTCGTTGTAGACGGTGTCGTTCGGTGCCAGCGGAACGTTGACGGTGCCGGTCAGTTGCCCGGCCGGAATCACGATCACCGAGCCGTTGGACAAGGTGATGGTCAGGCCGGTCAACGGTGCCTGGGTCAGCGTGGCGGTGTACACCAGTACGCCGCCGGCCTCGGTAATGGAGGGGGTTGCGCTCAGGGTCAGGGTCGAGTCGCGCAGGATCTCGCTGGTGGCGCTGTTGTCATTGGTGGTCAGCGCGCCGGTGGTGTTTTGCGCTGCGGTGCCCGCCGCACCGAGACCCGCAGTCGGGAAGCCGATGGTCGGGTCGACCCGGCCCGCGGTGGCGTCGAGCATCACGAAGCTGTGGCCGCCGCCAGCAGCGCCGCCGGTACCCGCGGCGGTCGGGCCGGCCGCGGTGGCTTCCAGCTCGGTGGTCGGGTCCGCGCCGGCGACGATTGCCTGCTGCAGCTCAGCGACGGACGGCGCAGCCTGCTCGGCGGCCTCGGCCAGGTCGGTGCTGGAGTCTGGAGCGCTGCCGCTCCATTGCGTCTCACGGCCCAGGTCCAGGGTCCGGCCATCGGCCAGCTCCAGGCTGACGGCGCCCGACAGGCCGGTATCGACCTGGTCGCCTACATACAGGCGATCACCCTCAACGAGTACGCGGCGAACCCCTTCAGGGGATACGACGAAAACTTGGCCAACAATGCTTTTGACGGTAGCAACAACACTGCTCATTGAGGATTCTCCGGGGGGTACCGTTCAGTAGACTTCCATGTTCCTGACAGGCATACGCCGACGCAGTCTGGACGTTCTTCAGAGTGTAGAAACACGTGATTTTGACGCGAACGCTTGTCAATAAATTGGCTATATTTTTTTGCTATTAACCATATGCCAAACTATTGACCTTCTGGGTGTCATCCTAAACAATCGTCAAGGTAATGTCACATTGATATTCATGCGGCGACCTGTCTAAAAGTGTGTGATCCAGTTCATGGTTTGAACTTTCCGATATACGGTCATTCCGGTTGCCATCATCCGATGCAGCACCTCGTTTTGCTGTGATTTGGGACAAGAAGTCCTGGGAACCTCCTCTATGCGTCCGCAGTTGTTCAAAGCCTTACCCTTCTTGCTTGCCGCCAGTTTTGTCCAAGCACAAACCCTGCCTGAAGCCATGCAGAAAGCACTGGATGTCCATCCGGAAATCCAGGCCGCGGTGAACAGCCGCCTGGCAGCCGATTACCAGCTAAAAGCAGCCAAGGGCGGCTATTTGCCGCGGGTCGATTTGCTGGGCGGTTATGGTCGTGAAGGCACCGACAGCCCGACCACTCGTGCAGGATCGAGCAATCACTGGGAGACGCTGAACCGCAGCGAGTCAAGTTTACGTCTCCAGCAAATGGTTTTTGACGGTTTTGCCACCTCCAGTGAGGTCGGGCGTCAACAAGCCACCGTCAATTCCCGGGCGTATTCGTTGCTGGGCACTTCCGAGCGCACCGCGCTGACCGTGGCCCAGGTGTACCTGGATGTGCTGACCCGGCGTGAGTTCGTGCGCCTGGCCGAAGACAACATGCGCAATCACGAGCGCATCTACGATCAGATCCAGCTGCGCACCCAGCGCGGTGTCGGCAGCCGCGCCGACCTCGACCAGGCGGAAGCGCGCATGGCCCAGGCGCGCAACAACCTGATCACCGAACAGACCAACCTGGCCGATGCCCAGACCAACTACCTCAGCGCCGTCGGCCAGATGCCGGACCAGCTGGAGCGCCCGGTCGGTTTCATGGCCCTGCTGCCGGCCACCCTCGACGAAGCCCGGCACCAGATGCTGGAAAACAGCCCGATCCTGCGTTCGGCCGAGTCCGACATCGTTGCCGCCGAGAAGCAGTACGAAGCCGCCAAGTCGACCTTCTACCCGCGTTTCGATGCCGAGCTTGGGCGTACCGCCGACAACAACCTGGACGGCATCGACGGCCACAACAACGAATGGCAGGCCATGCTGCGCATGCGCTTCAACCTGTTCGCCGGCGGCAGCAACAAGGCCGACCTGGAGTCCAAGGCCTATCAGTCCAACCAGGCGCTGGATATTCGTAACAACGCCCTGCGAGTTCTGAATGAGGAGCTAGGCTTGGCGTGGAACGCCTTGAACAACGCCAATGCGCAAGTGCCGATCGCCCAGCAATATGTCGATCGCAGCGCCAGCGTGCGTGAGGCGTATCAGAAGCAATTCAGTCTGGGCGAGCGCACTTTGCTCGACTTGCTCGATAGCGAGAATGAACTGTTCACCGCCTCGCGTCGGTTGGCGGAAATCAAGAACATTCAGTTATTTACTCAATATCGAATCAAGGCGACCATGGGCGAATTGCTCAAGAGCCAGGGAGTGGTCGCACCCATGGCTTCAGTCGTGCAGAACGATGTGAAGCCCAAGGTCCAACTGCCTGGGATGAATTGAGTACATTTCATCCAAATAGACAGTTAAAGAGTGCCGAGCGTGGAATCAGAAGTCAGTCGAGTGCAACTTAGCCATGATCCACGCGGCATGCATGACGACCCGCTGCTGGATGCCCTGCTAACCCTGTGCTCTCTGCACCAGAAGCCGGCCAGCGCGGCGATGCTGACCACTGGCCTGCCGTTGCCGTCCCAGCGCCTGAGCGCCGAGCTGCTGCCGCGCGCCGCCGCTCGCGCCGGCCTGCAGGGGCGCCTGCTGCGGCGCAAGCTGGAGCAGATTCCTGCCATCGCCATGCCAGCCATGCTCTTGCTCAAGGACGGCCGCAGCGCTGTCCTGCTCGGCTGGCTGGGCGAAGACAAGGCCCGCCTGCTGCTCAGTGAGAGCGATGGCGGCGAGGTCAGCGTCAGTCGCCAGATGCTGGCCGACGATTACAGCGGGCAAGTGTTCTTCGCCCAGCCGCAACACAAGTTCGACGTCAACCATGGCTCGCTGATTCCCCGCGCCCGCTCCTGGTTCCGCGACACCTTGAAGCGTTCGCGCTGGTTGTACGCCGATGCCATCGCCGCCAGCCTGCTGATCAACGTCATCGCCATGGCCGCGCCGCTGTTCGTGATGAACGTCTACGACCGCGTGGTCCCGAACCAGGCCGCCGCCACCCTGTGGGTGCTGGCCATCGGCATCACCGGCGCCTACCTGTTCGACCTGATCCTCAAGAGCCTGCGCAGCCTGTGCCTGGACCTGGCCGGCAAGAAGACCGACCTGATCATCTCGGCCACGCTGTTCGAGCGCATCGTCGGCATGGCCATGAAGTACCGGCCGGCGCGGGTCGGCAGCTTTGCCCAGAACATCCACGAGTTCCAGAGCCTGCGCGACTTCCTCGCCTCGCTGACGCTCACCAGCCTGATCGACCTGCCGTTCACCCTGCTGATCTTCCTGGTGATCGCCATCCTCGGCGGGCACCTGGTGTGGATCCCGGTGCTGGCCTTCCCGATCGCCCTGGGCATCGGCTACGCGCTGCAGAAACCGCTGATCGCCACCATGGAAAAAACCATGGCCCTGGGCGCCGAGCGCCAGTCGAGCCTGATCGAGACCCTGGCCGGGCTGGATGCGGTGAAGGTCAACAACGCCGAAAGCGAACGCCAGTACCAGTGGGAGCAGACCATCGGCACCCTGGGCCGCCTCGAGCTGCGGGTGAAGATGCTCTCCAGCCTGGCGATGAACATCACCCTGCTGATCCAGCAACTGGCCGGGGTGATCATGATCGTCTTCGGCGTGTACCAGATCATCGACGGCAACCTCAGCATGGGCGGGCTGATCGCCTGCTACATGCTCAGCGGTCGCGCCCTCAGCCCGCTGGCCTCGTTGTCCGGCCTGCTGACCCGCTACCAGCAGGCGCGGGTGACCATGACCTCGGTCGACCAGATGATGGAGCTGCCCCAGGAGCGTAACTTCGACGAGCGCCCCCTGAGCCGCAACGTGCTGCAGGGCGCCATCGAATGCCGGCAGCTGAATTTCACCTACCCGGGGCAGCAGAACCCGGCGCTGAAGAACATCAACCTGGTGATCAAGCCGGGCGAGAAGATCGGCATCATCGGCCGCAGCGGCTCGGGCAAGAGCTCCCTGGCCAAGCTGCTGGTGGGCCTGTATACCCCGGACTCCGGCGCCTTGCTGGTGGACGGCGTGGACATCCGGCAGATCGACGTCAGCGAATTGCGCCACAACATCGGTTATGTGGCCCAGGACATCCAGCTGCTGGCCGGCACCCTGCGCGACAACCTGACCTCCGGCGCCCGTTATGTCGAAGACGAACTGGTGCTGCAGGCCGCCGAACTGGCCGGCGTTCATGAGTTCGCCCGGCTGCACCCGCAGGGCTATGAACTGCAGGTCGGCGAGCGCGGGCAGAACCTCTCCGGCGGCCAGCGGCAGAACGTCGCCCTGGCCCGGGCCCTGTTGCTCAACCCACCCATCCTGCTGCTCGACGAACCGACCAGCGCCATGGACAACACCGGTGAAGAACGCTTGAAACAACGCCTGCAAGCCGTGGTGGAAGCCAAGACCGTGGTGCTGGTCACCCACCGTGCCTCGCTGCTGTCGCTGGTGGATCGCCTGCTGGTGATCGACCGCGGGCAGATCCTCGCCGATGGACCGAAAGCGGTCGTGATGGAAGCGTTGAAGAAGGGGCAGATCAGTGTTGCTTAAGTCCGGAGCTGGTCATCAGTTATTTCCTGTGCCGCGCCGGAGCCTGGTTTTGCGCAGGGCAAGGCGCGAGGAGTGTGGTTTGGTTGTTCCAAATAAACGACGAGTAACGCAGCCCTGCGCAAAACCAGGCCCGGCCCTTCGGGTTGTGCCTGAAAGCGTGCGAGGCTGCGTTGCAGTCCTTGGCAAGGGAGAAACCATTACCAGCGGACTGCGCCTTGCCTCGCACGCTTTCAGGCGACAACGCGGTACAGGAAATAACTGATGACCAGCTCCATCAAAGACTCGATCCTGCGCTACTTCAAAGGCACCGAATCGCTACACGACCAACCCCTGCCCGAGGTCAACAAGGCGCTGATCGAAGATGCGCCGCGGGTTATCCGCCTGACCATCTGGGGCATCATCGGTTTCTTCCTGTTCCTGCTGCTGTGGGCTAACTTCGCGGTGATCGACGAAGTGACCAAGGGTGAGGGCAAGGCGATCCCGTCGTCCAAGGTGCAGAAAATCCAGAACCTGGAAGGCGGTATCGTCTCCGAACTGTTCGTCAAGGAGGGGCAGATCGTCGAGGCCGGCGCGCCGCTGATCCGCCTGGACGACACGCGCTTCAAGTCCAACGTCGGCGAGACCGAGGCCGACCGGTTGTCGATGTTGCTGCGGGTCGAGCGCCTGAGCGCGGAGATCGACAACCGCGAGCTGAACTTCCCTGCCGATGCCCTGGAGGCCGCGCCCGGCCAGGCCGCCAGCGAGAAGTCCCTGTATGAAAGCCGCCGCCAGCAGTTGCACGATGAAGTCGGCGGCCTGCAGGAACAACTGATCCAGAAGCAGCAGGAGCTGCGTGAGTTCACCTCCAAGCAGGCGCAGTACCGCCAGCAACTGGGCCTGCAACGCCAGGAAATCGCCATGTCCGAGCCGCTGGTGGCCCAGGGCGCGGTGTCGCCGGTGGAAGTGCTGCGGCTCAAGCGCGCCGAAGTCGAGACCCGCGGGCAACTGGACGCCACCACCCTGGCGATCCCCCGTGCCGAGTCGGCGATCAAGGAAGTCCAGCGCAAGATCGACGAAACCCGCGGCAAATTCCGCAGCGAAGCCCTGACCCAGCTCAACGAGGCACGCACCGAACTGAACAAGGCCAGCGCCACCGGCAAGGCCCTGGAAGACCGGGTCAGCCGGACCCTGGTCACCTCGCCGGTGCGCGGTATCGTCAAGCAGCTGATGGTCAACACCATTGGCGGGGTGATCCAGCCGGGCAGCGACATGGTGGAGATCGTGCCGCTGGACGACACCCTGCTGGTGGAAGCGAAGATCCGCCCGCAGGACATCGCCTTCCTGCACCCGGGGCAGGAAGCCGTGGTCAAGTTCACCGCCTATGACTACACCATCTACGGCGGCCTGAAGGCCAAGCTGGAGCAGATCGGCGCCGACACCATCACCGACGAAGACAAGAAGACCACCTACTACGTGATCAAGCTGCGCACCGACCGCAGCCACCTGGGCACCGATGAGAAGCCGTTGCTGATCATCCCCGGCATGGTCGCCTCGGTGGACATCATCACCGGCAAGAAAAGCGTGCTCAGCTACCTGCTCAAGCCGATCATCCGCGCTCGCGCCGAGGCGCTGCACGAGCGTTGAGGCCGTAGCCCGAGAGTCGTAGGGCAGGGATTGCCCGTAGATCTTTGAATTTTTTCGCGAGCAAGCTCGCTCCTACAAGGGCACTCATGCACCTGTAGGAGCGAGCTTGCTCGCGATAGCGTCCTTTTGGTCCCCACTATTTCTCCGCCTGAATCGCCATATCGTTATTCACTAACGGTATTTAAAGTTAAGTTCTTATATCTATAAAGTCGACTCCCTGCGTACCTGCCGACCAATCGGCGCGCCGCACGAAATGAACCCACACGGGACCTCCGTGAGTTTCTGATCGACGCGCGCGCCACCGGGCGTGCTCTGCGTGGGAGTGATTTATGTCCGTACTGTCTCCAAGTGCCGCGCCCATCGCCGCACAAGCTTTTGATATCCGTCCGTTCAGCGGCGCCGTCGGTGCCGAGATCGTCGGCCTGGACCTGGCCCAGCCGGTCAACGACCAGGATTTCGCCCGTATCCACCGCGCGCACCTGGATCATCACGTCGTGGTGTTCCGCGACCAGCGCATCAGCCCCGAACAACAGATCGCCTTCAGCCGCCGTTTCGGTGTGCTGCAGATCCACGTGCTCAAGCAGTTCCTGCTGGCCGGGCACCCGGAAATCCTCATCGTTTCCAACATCATCGAGAACGGCCAGTCCATCGGCCTGGGGGACGCCGGCAAGTTCTGGCATTCCGATCTCTCCTACAAGGAGCTGCCGAGCCTGGGCTCGATGCTGCATGCCCAGGAGCTGCCGTCCGAGGGCGGCGACACACTGTTCGCCGACATGCACAAAGCCTGGGACAGCCTGCCCGCAGCGTTGCGCAAGGCGGTCGCAGGCCGCTCTGCCGCGCACTCCTACACCGCGCGCTACAGTGAGACCAAGTTCGAGGGCAACTGGCGCCCGACCCTGACCCCGGAGCAACTGGCCCAGGTCCAGGAAGTGGTGCACCCGGTCGTGCGTACCCACCCGGAAAACGGCCGCAAGGCGCTGTTCGTCAGCGAAGGCTTCACCACCCGCATCGTCGGCCTGCCGGAAGACGAAAGCCGCCAGCTGCTGGCCGAGCTGTACGCCCACAGCGTGCTGCCGGAAAACATCTACCGCCACCAATGGCAGCCCCATGACCTGGTGTTCTGGGACAACCGCTCGCTGATCCACCTGGCCGCCGGCTGCCCCAGCCACCTGCGCCGCAAGCTGTACCGCACCACCATCCAGGGCGACGCCCCTTACTGATCGGCCACCCACGGCAGGAGAAACACCATGTCCCAACCTACTCAACGCCTCCCGCGCCTGGGCAAACTGGCGGCCGCCATCGGCCTGGGCTTCAGCTTGCTGGCCGCAGGCCTGATCGCGCCGACGGCGGCCCATGCCGAAGGCGAGATCCGCATCGCCGAACAGTTCGGCATCGTCTATCTGCTGCTCAACGTGGTGCGCGACCAGAACCTGATCGAGAAGCACGGCAAGGAAGAAGGCATCGACATCAAGGTTGACTGGACCCAGCTGTCCGGCGGCGCGGCGGTCAACGACGCCTTGCTCTCCGGCTCCATCGACATCGCCGGGGCCGGCGTCGGCCCGCTGCTGACCATCTGGGACCGCACTCACGGCAAGCAGAACGTCAAGGCCGTGGCGTCGCTGGGTAACTTCCCTTACTACCTGGTGAGCAACAATCCCAAGGTCAAGACCATCGCCGACTTCACCGAGAAGGACCGTATCGCGGTGCCGGCGGTGGGGGTTTCCGTGCAGTCGCGGTTCCTGCAGTACGCGGCGGCCAAGCAGTGGGGCGACAAGGAATTCAATCGCCTGGACAAGTACACCATCGCCGTTCCACACCCGGACGCCACGGCGGCGCTGATCGCCGGCGGCACCGAGCTGACCGGGCACTTCTCCAACCCGCCGTTCCAGGACCAGGCGCTGGCCAACCCGAATGTGCACGTGGTGCTCAACACCTACGACCTGCTGGGCCCGAACTCGCCGACCGTGCTGTTCGCCACCGAGAAATTCCGTACCGAGAACCCGAAAACCTACAAGGCCTTCGTCGAGGCGCTGGCCGAGGCCGCCGACTTCGCCCAGAAGGACAAGGGCGCGGCGGCGGATACCTACATCCGCGTGACCAAGGCCAAGATCGACCGCGAGGCCTTGCTGAAGATCATCGACAACCCGCAGTTCGAGTTCACCGTCACCCCGAAAAACACCTACCCGCTGGCTGAATTCCTCTACCGCGTGGGTGCGATCAAGAACAAGCCGCAATCGTGGAAGGACTACTTCTTCCAGGACACCACGCCGCTGCAAGGGAGCTGATCGCCATGAACGCCCCCTTGCAAGGCCACACGGCCAGCAACCCGACCGCGGCAGCGCAGGCGCTGCTGGCGGTCGACCAGGTCAGCCTGGAATACCGCACCCCGCAGCGCGTGGTGCGGGCCACCCACCAGGTCAGTTTCGCAATCGATCCCGCCGACCGCTTCGTCCTGCTCGGGCCCTCGGGCTGCGGCAAGTCGACCCTGCTCAAGGCGGTCGCCGGCTTCATCCAGCCCTGCGAGGGCGAGATTCGCCTGCAAGGACAGCGGGTCAGCCAGCCGGGGCCGGACCGGATCGTGGTGTTCCAGGAGTTCGACCAGCTGCCACCGTGGAAAACCGTCAAACAGAACGTGATGTTCCCGCTGCTGGCGTCGAAAACCCTCAACCGCCGCGAGGCCGAGGAGCGCGCGCTGCACTACCTGGACAAGGTCGGCCTGGCGGCGTTCGCCGACGCCTACCCGCACACCCTGTCCGGTGGCATGAAGGCGCGGGTGGCCATCGCGCGGGCCCTGGCGATGCAGCCGAAGATCCTGCTGATGGACGAACCCTTCGCCGCCCTCGACGCCCTGACCCGGCGCAAGATGCAGGAGGAGTTGCTGCTGCTCTGGGAAGAGGTGCGCTTCACCCTGCTGTTCGTCACCCACTCCATCGAGGAAGCGCTGGTGGTGGGCAATCGCATCCTGCTGCTGTCGCCCCATCCGGGGCGGGTGCGGGCGGAAATCCACAGCCATCAGTACGACCTGCAAAGCCTCGGCGGCGTGGCGTTCCAGCAGACGGCGCGGCGCATCCACCGGCTGCTGTTCGACGAAGGCCAGTCGCCGGAAACCGAGCGCGAGCTGGATTTCACCGATATCCGTATCGCTTATTGAGCCTTTAAGAGGAACGCCCGATGAGCCATTCATCACCTGTTCGCCAGGAATACGAAGTTGCCCTCGAACCCTTGCTGGCGGTACCGCTGGAGCGTGAATTGCCGCTCGGCCAGCGCCTGTGGCAGCAAGGCTGGCTGCGCAAGAGCCTGATCCTGATCGTGCTGGCTTTGCTCTGGGAGGCCGTGGCCCGTTACCAGAACAACGACCTGCTGCTGCCGAGCTTTTTGCAGACCGCCAGCGCGCTGTACGACGGCCTGCTCAGCGGCGAGCTGTTGGGCAAGGTCGGCATCTCCCTGGTCGTGCTGCTCAAGGGCTACCTGATCGGCATCGTCCTGGCCTTTGCCCTGACCACTTTGGCGGTGTCGACCCAGGTGGGCCGCGACTTGCTGAGCACCCTGACCTCGATGTTCAACCCGTTGCCGGCCATCGCCCTGCTGCCGCTGGCCCTGCTGTGGTTCGGCCTGGGGGAGAACAGCCTGATCTTCGTGCTGGTGCATTCGGTGCTCTGGGCCCTGGCCCTGAACACCTACGCCGGCTTTCTCGGGGTTTCCGAAACCCTGCGCATGGCCGGGCGCAACTACGGGCTCAAGGGCATGCGCTTCGTACTGTTCATCCTGATCCCGGCGGCGCTGCCGTCGATCCTCGCCGGCCTGAAAATCGGCTGGGCCTTCGCCTGGCGCACCCTGATCGCCGCCGAACTGGTGTTCGGCGCCACCAGCGGCAAGGGCGGCCTGGGCTGGTACATCTTCCAGAACCGCAACGAGCTGTACACCGACAAAGTCTTCGCCGGCCTGGCGGTGGTGATCCTGATCGGCCTGCTGGTGGAAAACCTGGTGTTCGACACCCTGGAGCGAGTCACCGTGAAACGCTGGGGCATGCAACGCTGAACCCGTAGCGCTCGTAGCACCTGTAGCCGCTGCCGAGCCCGCGAGGCTGCGATCGACGGCGCAGCCGGCGCAAAACCTGACAGCGCGTTCTGCCTGGCACACCGCATGCGCCGATCTGGCGAGGACTTCGTCCTCGATCGCAGCCTGCGGCAGCGGCTACACAGAGCGGTGTCCATGGTTGAACGACCCCCCACGATCCCGTAGCCGCTGCCGAGCCCGCGAGGCTGCGATCGACGGCGCAGCCGGCGCAAAACCTGACA
>NZ_JAQZAB010000119.1:10989-31704 GCF_028640915.1 Pseudomonas sp. B3G-3
CTTCGTCCTCGATCGCAGCCTGCGGCAGCGGCTACACAGAGCGGTGTCCATGGTTGAACGGCCCCCACGATCCCGTAGCCGCTGCCGAGCCCGCGAGGCTGCGATCGGCCCCGCAGGGGCCGCAAAACCTGACAGCACGTTCCGCCTGGCACACCGCATGCGCCGGTCTGGCGAGGACTTCGTCCTCGATCGCAGCCTGCGGCAGGGGCTACAGAGTGGTGTCCCTGACTGAACTGCCCTCCACGATCCTGTAGCCGCTGCCGAGCCCGCGAGGCTGCGATCGGCACCGCAGGGGCCGCAAAACCTGACGGCTCATTCTGCCTGGCACACCGCATGCGCCGATCTGACGAGGACTTCGTCCTCGATCGCAGCCTGCGGCAGCGGCTACAGAGTGGTGTCCCTGACTGAAATGACCTTGCTAACATTGCGCCTGACTCATTCCCGATCAGCCACGAGTGCTCAGCATGCAACTCCCGGACATGAACCTTCTGGTCGCCCTCGACGCCCTGCTCGACGAGGGCAGCGTGGTCGGCGCGGCGCGGCGCATGAACCTCAGCCCGGCGGCCATGAGCCGGACCCTCACGCGGATCCGCGAGGCGCTGGGCGACCCGATCCTGGTGCGCGCCGGCCGTGGCCTGGTGCCCACGCCCAAGGCCCTGGAACTGCGCGGCCAGGTACGCGACCTGGTGGAGCAGGCGGCGCTGGTGTTCCGCTCCGGCGATCAGGTCGACCTCAGCACCCTGCGCCGGCGCTTCAACGTGCGCGCCAACGACTTCTTCGTCGGCGTCTATGGTGGCCGCCTGATCGACACCCTGGAGCGCCAGGCGCCCCATTGCGAACTGCGTTTCGTCCCCGAAGGCGATGGCGACGACGAGGCCCTGCGCGAAGGACGGATCGACCTGCGCATCAGCAATACCCGGCCGCTGACCCCGGAAGTGAAGGTGCAGAACCTGTTTTCCACCACCTTTGTCGGCCTGGTGCGCGAGCATCATCCGTTGCTCGACGAGGAGATCACCGCCGAGCGTTTTGCCGCCTTCCCGCACATCAGCATGTCCCGGCGCGGCATCGCCCGTGGGCCGATCGACGCGGCGCTCGGCGACCTGGGGCTGGAGCGCCGGGTGCCGCTGATCGCGCCGAGCTTCCATGCCGCGATGTTCATGCTGCCAGATTCCGACCTGATCCTGCCGGTGCCCAAGGAAACCCTGCTCAGCGTGTCGCGCCTGGGCCTGCACCTGCGTTCCTTCGCCTTGCCGATTCCCCTGCCGACCCTGGTGCTGACCCAGGCCTGGCACCCGCGCTACGACAAGGACCCGGCGCACAAATGGTTCCGCGAGACCCTGCGCGCCTCCTGCAACGAAACCTGGCACGCCGCCCAGCCCTGAAAACACCCAATATCCCGTAGGAGCGAGGCTTGCCCGCGATAGGCACGCCACGGTTAACCTGCTGCACCGCGTTATCGTTCATCGCGGGCAAGCCTCGCTCCTACAGAATCAAAGAGCCATCCAATAGTTGTGTCTGATGCACTTATAAGCTGTCGATAAGTCAGTTTTCGTCAGCTGTCGGGCTTTTTAAACTGCTTCGGTATTTCCATCGGAGTCGTTCCCTTCATGAGTTCCCTCGCCGTGGCTGTGCCGGCACCCGTTGAAGGGGCCAGCAAACCGGCAGCTGCCAGCCCCGCGGTCTTCGGCCCGCGAATCATCATCGGCCTGCTCGGCGTATTGCTGGCGGTGCTGGTGTCGGGCCTCAACGAGATGGTGACCAAGATCGCCCTGGCCGATATCCGTGGCGCCCTGGCCATCGGCTACGACGAAGGCACCTGGCTGGTGGCCAGCTATACCGCCACGTCGGTGGCGGCCATGGCCTTCGCGCCCTGGTGCTCGGTGACCTTCTCGCTGCGGCGTTTCACCCTCTGCGCCATCGCCCTGTTCACCGTGCTGGGCGTGCTCTGTCCGTTCGCCCCGAACTACCACAGCCTGTTGCTGCTGCGCACCGTGCAGGGGCTGGCCGGCGGCGCGCTGCCGCCGATGCTGATGACCGTGGCCCTGCGGTTCCTGCCGGCCAACGTCAAGCTCTACGGCCTGGCCGGCTATGCCCTGACCGCCACCTTCGGCCCGAGCCTGGGCACGCCGCTGGCCGCCCTGTGGACCGAATACGTCGGCTGGCAGTGGGCGTTCTGGCAGGTGGTGGCGCCCTGCTTGCTGGCGATGCTCGCGGTGGCCTACGGCCTGCCCCAGGACCCGCTGCGCCTGGAACGCCTCAAGGCCTTCAACTGGCGCGGCCTGCTGCTGGGGTTTCCGGCGATCTGCATGCTGGTGATCGGTATCCTGCAGGGCAACCGCCTGGACTGGTTCGGCTCGCCGCTGATCTGCCTGCTGCTGGGCGGCGGCGGGTTGTTGCTGGTGCTGTTCCTGATCAACGAATGGTCGCAGCCGATCCCGTTCTTCAAGTTGCAGATGCTCGGCATCCGCAACCTGTCGTTCGCCCTGCTGACCCTGGCCGGGGTGCTGGTGGTGCTGACCGCGGTGATCATCATTCCGTCCAGCTTCCTGGCCCAGGTCCAGGGCTACCGGCCGTTGCAGACCGCCCCGGTGATGCTGGTGATGGCCCTGCCGCAGTTGATCGCGCTGCCGCTGGTGGCGGCCCTGTGCAACCTGCGCTGGGTCGATTGCCGCTGGGTGCTGGGCATCGGCCTGACGATGCTGGTGCTGTCGTGCCTGGGCGGCACGCAACTGACCTCGGCGTGGATCCGCGACGATTTCTACGTGCTGCAACTGCTGCAGATCTTCGGCCAGCCGATGGCGGTGCTGCCGCTGCTGATGCTCTCCACCGGCAGTATCCAGCCGATCGAGGGGCCGTTCGCTTCCGCCTGGTTCAACACCGTGAAGGGCCTGGCGGCGGTGATCGCCACCGGCGTGCTGGATGCCCTGACCACCCACCGCCTGCACTTTCACTCGACCATGCTGGTGGACAGCCTCGGCAACTCGCCGCTGAGCGCCATCGACGCCAGCAACCTCGCCCAGCGCCTGCACCGCCAGGCCGTGGTGCTGACCTCCGCCGACCTCTACTACGTCATGGCTGGCGTGGCGGCGGCCCTGATCCTGCTGATTTTCTGGCTGCCGACGCGGATCTATCCGCCACGCGCGCCGACTTGAACGTTCACTGAGACAGAAGGTTTTTATGACGATCCACATCAAACACAAAATCGCCGTCAGCGTGGCGGCGGTCGCGGTCCTGGGCGTGCTGGTGTATCTGGTCACCGGCAAGGCCACCGAGCAGACCACCAACGACGCCTTCGTGAGCGCCGACTACACCCTGGTGGCCCCGCGCGTGGCGGGTTTCATCAAGGAAGTGCTGGTGGAAGACAACCAGCGGGTCAAGGCCGGCCAGTTGCTGGCGCTGATCGACGATCGCGACCTGCGTGCCGCAGCACAGGCGGCGGACGCCGAAACCCTGGTGGCCAAGGCGCAGTTGCAGAACGCCCGCGCCACCCTCGACCGGCAAAGCTCGGTGATCGCCCAGGCCCAGGCCTCGGTGGTGGCCGCGCGGGCGGAAATGGCCTTCGCCGAACATGAACTGAACCGCTACAACCACCTGGCCGGGGTCGGCGCCGGCACGGTGCAGAATGCCCAGCAGGCCAGGACCCGCATCGACCAGGCCAGCGCGCGGCTGGCCACGGCCACCGCGGCGCTGGCGGCGGAACGCAAGCAGGTGGAGATCCTCACCGCCCAGCGCGACGCCGCCGAGGGCGGGCTGAAGCGCGCCCAGGCGGCCCTGGAAATGGCCAGCTACGAGCTGTCCTACACGCGCATCGTCGCGCCGGTGGACGGCATGGTCGGCGAGCGCGCGGTGCGGGTCGGCGCCTATGTCACGCCGGGCAGCAAAATCCTCGCCGTGGTGCCGCTGGAGCAGGCCTATGTGGTGGCCAACTTCCAGGAAACCCAGCTGGCCCGCATGCACCCCGGGCAGCCGGTCGCAGTGCGGGTCGACAGCCTGGACGGCGAAACCCTGCGCGGCCGGGTCGAGAGCCTGGCGCCGGCCACCGGGGTGACCTTCGCCGCGGTCAAGCCGGACAACGCCACCGGCAACTTCACCAAGGTGGTGCAGCGCATTCCGGTGAAGATCCTGCTGGAACCTGGCCAGCCCATGGCCGAGCGCCTGCGGGTCGGGATGTCGGTGGAAGCGAGCGTCGATACCCTGGGCAAGGCCAGTTCCGTGCGTGAGGTGGCGAAGCGATGAGTCGTCTGCTCCAGCCGGTATTCGCCCTGGGCCTGTTGTCCCTGGCCGCCTGCACTGTCGGCCCGGACTTCCAGCGCCCAGCAGGGCCGCGGGTCGAGGCCTGGGCCAGCCCGCAAAAGGCCGCGCCGAGCCAGGTGGTGACCAGCCCCCTGGACGAGCGCTGGTGGGATGTCTTCAACGATCCGCAGCTGTCGGCCCTGAGCCGGCGCGTGCTGACCGACAACCTCGATCTGCAACTGGCCACCAGCCGCCTGCAACAGAGCCGCGCGGCGCGCCAGGTGATCACCGCCGAGCGTTATCCGACCAGCAACGCCAGCGGCGGCTACGCGCGCAAACGCAACAGCGGCGAAGGCCTGAACGACCCGTCGGGTCACGAAGGCAAGTCCGCCTTCAACCTGTGGGACGCCGGCTTCTCGGCGTCCTGGGAGCTGGACTTCTGGGGCCGCGTGCGGCGCGAAACCGAGGCCGCCGACGCGACCCTGGAAGTCGCGGAAAACGATCGGCGCGGGGTGCTGTTGTCGGTATTGGCCGAGACCGCCCAGGACTACATCCAGCTGCGCGGCGTGCAGAGCACCCGCGCGGTGACCGAGCAGAACCTCGACGTCGCCCGCCACAGCCTCAAGCTCTCGCAACTGCGCCTGGCCGATGGCGTGGCCACCGACCTGGACGTCGCCGAAGCTGCCGCGCAGGTGGCGACCATCGAGTCGCAACTGCCGGCCTTGCAGCAGCGCCAGGCGCAACTGATCAATGCCCTGAGCCTGCTGATGGGCGAGCCGCCCCAGGCCCTGCACGCGGAACTGGCGGCGGATGCGCCGGTGCCGCAAACCCCGAGCCAGGTCGCCATCGGCCTGCCGTCGCAACTGGCCGAACGCCGTCCGGACATCCGTCAGGCCGAAGCACGCCTGCATGCCGCCACCGCCAGCATCGGCGTGGCCAAGGGCGATTTTTATCCGCGCATCACCCTGTCGGGCAACTTCGGCTCCCAGGCCATGCAGCTGTCGGATTTCGGCTCCTGGGGCTCGCGCCAGTTCGGTATCGGCCCGCAGTTCAGCCTGCCGCTGTTCGACGGCGGCCGCCTGCGCGGCATGCTGCACCTGCGTGAAGCCCAGCAGCAGGAAGCGGCCGTCGCCTACCAGCAGACCGTGCTGCGCGCCTGGCATGAAATCGACGACCAGCTGACCCGCTACAACAGCAGCCAGCTGCGCCGCGACAGCCTCGCCGAAGCCGTGCGGCAGAACCAGATCGCCCTGCGCACTGCGCAACAGCAATACGTCGAAGGCGTGGTGGACTTCGTCAACGTCCTCACCGTCCAGGGCGCCCTGCTCGCCACCCAGGAACAACTGGTGGAAAGCTCGACCGGCGTTTCCCTGGCCATGGTCGGCCTGTACAAGGCGCTGGGTGGTGGCTGGGAGTCGGTGTATCCGTTGGCTAGCGCGGATTCTGCAAAAACACCACATACCCCCTGAACCACGGGCTGTCTTTCAGGTAGTCCGGTTCCTGCCATTCGCCGCCCTGGATCAGGCCCACCTTGAACGGCAGGCCCATGCGGTCGAGGCGGGGCAGGTAGGCGGCGTAGTTGGGAATGCTGTGGCGGCCCTGGTAGGTCTGCACCACTACTTCGTCGATGATGCCCTTGAGGCCGGCGATGGCCTCGGGGTTGGCGTTGCTGCTCCAGTCCATCAGGCCGGTGATGCTCAGGCGGTACTGCGCGGGCAGGCGCTGGCGCAGGTCGCGCAGGAAGCTGCTGTATTCCTCGAGGTAGCGGGTGCGGGCGTCGAAATCGATCTGGATCCCGACCACCGGGTTGCCGGCCTGCTGCCAGCGCTGCACCTGGCCCAGCAGCTGGCGGTAGACCGGCTCCGGCCAGTGCAGGGTGTGCGCACGGTAGACCACCCAGACCTCGCCCTGGCGCAGGCGCGGAATGGCCATGCCCTGGGCGATGAAGTGCACGTTGCCGCTCGGGTCGCGACGCGAGCGGCTGATCTGTCCTTGCAGGATGTACAGGGTCTTGGCCTGGTTCAGCACCGGCTGCGGAGCGACGCCGCTCCACAGCCAGAAGGCCTGGTGGTCGCGGGCGTCGACCGCTGCCTGGGCACTGCCGGTCAGCAACAGCCAGACCGGCAGCAGGCATTTCCAGAAACCGCTCATGCTTACCAGTAGTACTGCAGCGACTTGCCCCACTGGGTGTCGGCGAAGGTGCCTTTGAGCTGGCGGAACCAGGCCTTGCGTACTGCCGGTTCGACGTCCTTGCCGCCACAGCTGTTGTAGCCCGAGGGCGCGTAGCAGTTGATGGCGCGGTACAGGGCGTAGGCGCGGTCGTCGCGCGGCGCCTTGCTGTTGGCGATCACCTGTTTGTAGCCGTCGAGGCGGGAGAACAGCTCGCCCTTGAAGGCCGATTCCGTACCGCCCAGGGATTGCTTGTCGGGCTGGCTGTCCAGCGGCATGCCGTCCAGGCCGTTGCGCAGGATGAACTCACCGAAGCAGTTCAGGCCTTGCGGGTTTTTCCCATCCGTCTCCAGGGCCGCCGCGGTTTGCGCGATGCTCGGGCAGGTGTAGCCGGACTCGGCCTTGTCGCCGCTCCACTGGAACAGCTTGAGCGACTGGCCGTCGCTGTAGACGTAACCCAGGCTGTAGCCGAGCTTGTCTTCAGGGGCGCTGGCCGGCAGTTGCTTGAGGTCGCTGGCGAAGGCCGCGTACTGGCTGCGCAGCAGGTCCTTGTAGAGCAGCACGAACTGCGCGGTGTTGCGCTCTACCGGGTCGGCGGCCTGGCTGATCTGCTGGCGCAGCAGCGTGGCATCGGCCACGTTGCGCAGCAGGGTGAAACGCACCTGTGGGCTTTTGATCGGCGAGTCGGCGGCGAACACCTTGGCCAGTTGCTGGTTGCGTTCGTAGTTCATCGCCAGGGCCAGCTCCAGCTGTTCCCGTTGCAGCGGTTGCTTGGCCAGGGGCAGCAGTTGCAGCCACAGGGCCTGGGCGCCCGGGCCGTCGTTCTGCGCTTCCAGGGCCAGGCCGCGCAGGGTCTGCTGGCTGAAGGCGAGGTAGTCGAGGTTGGCGGGCAGCTCGCTGGGCAGCAGTTTCAGCGCGGCGTCCGGGTTGTTGTCCACATACAGGGCGAAGGCCGCCAGCAGGTAGTCGTGCAGCGCCGGTTGTGCGGCGAAGACCGCCTTCTGTTGCTGCAAGGCCTCGCGGGTCAGCCGGCCTTCGGCGTGCTCGCGCATCCACATCAGGTCGTTGACCGCCAGCAACAGCGGGGTGCTGACCGGGTTGCGGTTGACCATCAGCAGCTTGGTGTCGACTTCTTCCACCAGATCGTTCAGCGACAGGTTGCGCTGCTCGTCCTTGGCCTGGGTCATCTGCCAGGCGTAGTCGGCGGCCAGCTTGTCCGGATTGCCGTCCAGCCAGTGCACCCGGCGCAGCAGGCCCTTGGCCGAAGCGGCGTAGGCGCCCTGTGGATAAGTTTGCAGGTAGCTGTCGAAGCCGGCTTCGGCCTGTTGCAGCGTGGACTTATCCACATGCTCGAGCGCGGGCATGCCGTATTCGTCGAAGGCGTTTTGCTGGGCGCTGTTGAGGGCCGTGCGGGCGTTCATGTACAGCGCGGTTTCTTTCAGCCAGGTATTCGGGCTGTCCTTGAGCGTGGCGAAAGCCGCGCCGGCCTCGCTGAAGCGGCCACTGTAGAAGTCGCCGGCGGCCTGTAGATAAGTGGCGAAACCCTTGCCCAGCGAGGTCTGCAGATTGGTTGGCAACAGGCTGGCCAGTTGCGGGTTGTCCCAGCTGCAGGCGGCGAGCAGCTTGACCCGGCTTTGCGCCAGCGCCTGGCGCTCGCTGTCTGGCAGGTCGGCGGCAATCAGTTGGTCGACAAACACCTGGGCGCTGGCGTCCGAGTTGCTGCGGCAGCGGCTGCCTTCGCCGGACAGAAACGCATCGCCGGCCGCCTGAGGCGCTTCGCGCACCACCTGCAAGGCTTCCAGGCGGCCGTTGAGGTCAGTGTCGGCGCTGGCTGCCGGTGCATCCGCCGCTTCGGGGCCGGGCGCCGGGTTCAGGCGAGACACCGAAAACGGCACCGGCCCATACCCTTCGGCCAGGTCGTCGGCGTCCAGCGCTTTCGGCGCCAGGGGCAAGGTGCCGCTGTCGGCCAGCAACAGGCGCAGGTTCACCCGGCTGTCGTTGCCCGGGTTGAGAAACGGCAGGCTGCTGCAGCCTTCGAGGTTTTTTTTGAGCAGGGTCCAGCGCGGGTAACAGGAATCGTCGGAGCTGGCCTGGGCCTGATTGCAGAGGAGGGCGCCGAGCGCCAGTGTCAAAGACGACAAAAGACCGATACGCATGAATTGTCCTTAATCCGAAACTATGGGAGCCGAAGGTCCAAGTGTGGCGCAAATCATACAGAAGGCATTCGCGGGCATCTAAAATACCCACACGACCCGATATACGCCGCGCCGGACAAGGCATCTATGCTGTCAGGCGGGCATTCGATGCCGTTGTCGGGATCGATAAAGATAGTGGCCATTTGCTTGACGCTTGTGCTTGCTGTCTTAGACTCCGCCCATCCGTCAGGGAGTTACGGTTATGCGGCGATTTCATGGATTGGGATTGGGATTGGGATTCGGATTGACCTGCCTGGTGTGCGTGGCCCAGGCGCAAACACCTGCACCAGACGATCCACTGCTCAATGACAGTGCTGCCGGCGCCGCCGTGGCGAGCGGCAGCGAAGCGCGAGGCGTGCTGCGGGCCAAGGATCAGGCGGTATTGGCCGGCGAACTGTCCGGGCGCATCGTCGAGTTGCCCTACAGCGAAGGCGAGTCCTTCAAGAAAGGCGACGTGCTGGCCCGCTTCGATTGCTCGGCCTACCAGGCCCAGCTCAATGCCGCTCAGGCCGCCAGCCGCGGCGCCAACGAAGAGCTGGCGCACAACCGCCAATTGGCTTCGCTCAACTCGGTCGGCCGCTTCGAAGTGGCGCGGGCCGCGGCCAAGGTCTCCGAGACCCAGGCGCAATCCCAGGTCTATCAGGTGCAGGTCAAGCGTTGCAGCGTGGTCGCACCGTTCGACGGGCAGGTGGTGGAACGCAAGGTGCAACGCTACGAAAGCGTGACGGCCGGCTCGCCCTTGCTGGAAATCGTCGACAACCGTTCCCTGGAAATCCACCTGCTGGTGCCGTCGAGCTGGATGGGCAAGCTCAAGGCCGGGCAGACCTTCAGCTTCGTCCCCGATGAAACCGGCAAGCCGCTGGCCGCCACGGTCAAGCGCCTCGGCGCGCGGATCGACGAGGGCAGCCAGACGCTGCTGCTGGTGGCGGCCGTGCCCAACGCCGAGGGCCTGCTGGCGGGCATGAGCGGCACGGCGCGGTTCGCGGAGCTCAAATGAACGCACCGGTAGCGGGCGCCGCCGAGCAGGTCTTCGCTCGGTTCCTTGACCTGGAGCGTCAGACCCGTGCCGCGCGTACCGTCGAGCAACTGGCCTACAGCCTGGTCAACGACGGCCAGGCGCTGTTCGGCTTTCGCCACGCAGCGCTGGTGATCGCCGGCAAGGTCCGCGCGGTGACCGGCGTCAGCGCGCTCGACCCGAATGCGCCCTTCGTGGCTTTCGTCGAACAGGCGGTGACCCAGCTGTTCAGGCTCGAACTCGTGCAGCAGGCGCGGGTGATCGCGGCCGAGCAATTGAGTGCCCCGGTGCGGGCCGACTGGCAGAGCCTGTCGGCGGCCGAGGTGTTCTGGTTGCCGCTGATCGATCGCCAGGGCGCAGTCTTTGGCGGCCTGTGGCTGGCCCGCGACACGCCGTGGAACCCTTCCGAACAGGTGCTGCTGGCGCAACTGGGGGACACCTACAGCCACGCCTGGCTGGCGCTGCAGCCGCGCAAACCGTGGCGCCTGCGCTGGAATCGCCAACGCCGGCTGGCGCTGCTGGCGGTGGTGTTGCTGGGCCTGCTGATTCCGGTCCGGCAATCGGTGCTGGCGCCGGCCGAAGTGGTGCCGTTGGGCGGGCGTGTGGTGGCGGCGCCGCTGGACGGGGTGATCGCCGAGTTCCTGGTCAAGCCCAACCAGACGGTGAAAACCGGCGACCTGCTGCTGCGTTTCGAAAACACCACCCTCAACGCCCAGGCCGATGTCGCCGCCCGCGCCCTGGGCGTGGCCGAGGCGGAATTGAAGGCCAATTCCCAGCGGGCCTTTGCCGATGCCGAATCCAGCTCGAAGATCGACCTGCTGGCGGCCCGGGTCGAGCAGAAACGCGCCGAACGCGATTACGCCCGCGAGCTGCTCAAGCGCAGCGAAGTGCGCGCCGAACGGGATGGCATCGCGGTGTTCGCCGACGCCGAGCGCTGGACCGGCAAACCGGTGCAGACCGGCGAGCGCCTCATGGAAATCGCCGACCCGAGCCAGGCCGAGTTGCGCATCGAACTGGCCGTGGGCGACGCCATTGCCCTGGAGCCCGGCGCGCAGGTGGCGCTGTTTCTCGACAGCGACCCGTTGCAGCGCCATCTGGCCAGCCTCGAACGGGCGGCCTACGAGGCGCAGCCGACGCCGGGCGGGCAACTGGCTTACCGCCTCGATGCGCGCTTTCGCGAGGCACCGCCGCGGATTGGCCTGCGCGGCACGGCCAAGCTCTTTGGTGAGCGCGCACCGCTGGCGCTGTACCTGCTGCGTCGGCCCCTGGCCGGTCTGCGGCAGAGCGTGGGTTTGTAATGGACCTGCCGAGCCTGCGCGCGGACTTGCAGCTGTCGGCAGCGGCGCCGGCGCTGGACGGTTCGCCGCGCTGGACCCTGGCCGACCCGGTGCGCGGTCGTTATTTCAAGCTCGGCGCGGCGGCGATGCGTTTGCTCAGGCACTGGTCCCTGGGGGACGCCGGGCAGGTGCTGCGCGCCGCCAATCGTGAGCCGGGGCTGCCCCTGGGCGGCGCGGAACTGGATGAATTGCTGGGCTTTCTACGCAGTCACGACCTGATCACCGCCCTCGATCCGCAACAGCGCGCCAGCTATGACCTCAAGGCCGCCGCCCAGCACCAGAGCCTCTGGCAGGTGCTGCTGCACCAATACCTGTTCTTTCGTATCCCGCTGTGGCGCCCGGACGCCTTTCTCAATCGTGCCTGGCCGTGGCTGGCGCGGTTCGGGCCGGGGCTGTTGCGCTACGGCTTGCCGCTGACCCTGGGGCTGGGAGTGTTCCTGGTATCGCGGGACTGGCAGCGCTTCCTGGCGACCTTTCCCCACCTGTTCAGCCTCGGTGGTGCCCTGGCGTTCGGCGTGGCGCTGTTCTTCGCCAAGCTGTGCCATGAGTTCGGCCACGCCTTCATGGCCAAGCGCGCCGGTTGCCGGGTGCAGAGCATGGGGGTGGCGTTCATGGTGCTGCTGCCGATGTTCTACACCGACGTCAGCGATGCCTGGCGAGTCAACGATCGTCGCGCGCGCCTGCTGATCGGCGCCGGCGGCGTGCTGGCCGAGCTGCTGCTGGCCAGCATCGCCCTGCTGGCCTGGTCACTGCTGCCGGACGGCCCGGCACGCACCGCGGCCTTCATGCTCGCCAGCGCGACCTGGATCACCACCCTGGTGATCAACCTGAACCCCTTCATGCGTTTCGATGGCTATTTTCTGCTCAGCGATTTCTGGGAGGTGGACAACCTCCAGGGGCGGGCCTTCGCCCTCTGTCGCTGGCGCCTGCGCGAGGCTTTGTTCGGCTACCGGCAGCCCGCACCGGAGCCCTGGTCGCCGGCCATGCAGCGGCGCCTGCTGTGGTGGGGTTATGGCTCGTGGCTGTGGCGCGCGGTGCTGTTTTTCGGGATTGCGCTGGCGGTGTACCACCTGTTTTTCAAGCTGCTGGGCATCTTCCTGATGCTGGTCGAGTTGGTGTGGTTCATCTTTTTGCCCATCGTGCGCGAGTGGCGCGAATGGTGGACACGCCGCGAACAGGCCGATGCGCCGCGAGTATTGCTCAGCAGCCTGGGGCTGGTGGCGGCGCTGTTGCTGGTGGCGGTGCCCTGGCGCAGCTCGGTGGAGGTGCCGGCGATGCTCGAGGCCGGACGCGCCAGCGCCTTGCATGCGCCGGTGGCGGCGCGGGTCCGGCAGCTCAATGTCAGCGACGGCCAGGCGGTGAGCAAGGGCCAGGTGCTGGTGGAACTCGAGTCCCCGGACCTGGCGTCGCGCCAGGCCATCGCGCGGCGGGAAATCGAGATCCAGCAACTGCAGATGCGCCGCCGTGCCGGGCGCAGCGAGACCGCGGCCGACGCCGGGGTTGTCGAGCAGCAACTGGCTGAGGCCGTGGCCGAGTACCGCGGCCTGTCGGCGCAACGCGAGCGCCTGCTGCTGCGCGCGCCCGAAGGCGGCCAGTTGCGCGACCTGCTGCCGCAACTGCAGGTGGGCCGCTGGGTATCGCCCAAGGATCCGCTGGCCCGGGTGGTCGAGCCGGGGGCGCGCTTGCGCGGCTTCCTTGCCGAGGCCGACCTGTGGCGCGTCGCGCCGGGGGCCACGGGGCGCTTTATCGCCGACGACCCGATGCACCCGGCGCTCGAGGTGCAACTGACCGAAGTCGACACCAACGGCGTGGCTTATATCGACCAGGAGGCACTGACTTCCGATCACCATGGGCCGATTGCCGTGCGCCGCGATGAAAACCGCCGCGCCGAACCGGTCCAGGCGCAGTACGGCGCGCGGCTCAAGGTGCTCGACGCCAGCGTCACCCCGAGCCAGCCATTGCGCGGCGTGGTGGTGTTGCAGGGGCGTGGCGAGTCGCTGCTGGGCACGGCCTGGCGGCGCCTGGCGGCGCTCGGCGTGAGGGAAAGCGGGTTCTGAGACAAGGAATGTTCAGGGAGAACGCATATGTTGCATAAGGATTCAGCCATGTCCGATGGCCTGGTGGTACGTCCGTCGCGGCCCACTGACGGACCGTTCCTGCAAAGTCTTTACCGTTCGGCGCGCAGCGATCTGCAATGGATCGATGGCGAGCAGGAGCAGATCGAGCAGGTGATCGCCCAGCAGTTCCAGGTCCAGGAGCAGGGCGCGGGGGAGAACTTCCCCGGCGCCATGCACTACGTGATCGAAAAACTCGGCAGCGCCATCGGTGCCTTGACCACCGATTTCGGCCCCAATGAAATCCGCGTGCTGTACCTGGCGTTCATTCCGGCCGCCCGCGGTCGCGGCTACGGGCGCACCGTGCTGCGGGGCGTGCAGAAGGCCGCCGAACAGGTGCGCTGCCCGGTGGCCACGGTGGTCTGGGCCAGCAACCCCCATGCGCGCCGGCATTACCTGGCGCTGGGGTTTCAGGTCGAGGAAGCCAACCCGGCGGCCGAGCGGCTGGTGTGGTATCCCGGCCCGCGCGGCTGAGCGGCGCAACCCGGCGGATTCGAGCCAGTGCCTGGGGCAATGCCGCCAGGCACGCCCGGTTCAGTTGAAGGCGATATAGAAATAGCCCAGCGTCGGGTCGCGGCCCAGGGCTGGCACCCGCGACACGAACATGTCTTGCAGATGGCCGACGCCGGGCAGTTCCAGGTCGCACAGGCCGTCGACGAACTCTGTCGGCTCCAGGCTGTTGAGCTCGACGCAGAAGGGCATGCGCGCGCTGTTCGGCATGCGGGCCTGGGGGGTGTCCTTGATGGACTCGATATGGACCAGCAAGACGCTGCCGTCCGGTAGCAACAGATTGCAGGTTTGCCCCAGCAAGGGCTGGAAATGCTCACTTTGCAGCAGATGCAGCATGGCGCCACTCCTGGCTGGAAAAAGGGCCGGGGGAATGTCCCCCGGCGCGAACGTCAATTGCGCGATGGGAACAGGCCGTTCAGGGCCACGCTGAAGTTGATCACCAGGAACGGGTTCATCACTGGCAGCGGCAGCCCGTTGCCGGCGGGCGAGATGGTGCCGGTGATCGTGGTGTTGACCCCCTGGAGCGGCACGGGCGTGGTGCCTTGCTTGTCGGAGTAGATGGTGGCGGTGCCCGGCCCGCCGCCGGAGGTGCCGATGAACGAGTTGGTGGCCGTCGGGGTACTGGCCGGGTTGCTGGCGGGGTTGGCCAGTTGCAGCGTGGTGGCGGCGTTCAGGCCGGCGAGGGTATGGGTGTGGGCAGGCAGGTTGTTGAGGGTGGGGGTGACGTTTTCGGTGCCGGAAACTTCGCCGATCACCCGGGGCGTCAGGCCCAGCCCGTTGCCCTGGCCGATGGGCAGGCGCCCTTGCAGGTTCGGCAACTGGAAGTTGGTGGTGCCGTTGCCGCCGTAGTAGGTGCCCAGCAGCGAAAACAGCGCCTGGTACTGCGAGATCCCCAGGGTCTGGCCGTAACACGAGGCCCAGCCGTTGGGAGGGAAGTTAAAGGAAAAAGCTTGAATGGTGCCCATGAACACTTCCATAGTTTTTCATCCTTCAGGTTAATCAGTGGAACTCCCTGAGCCGATCCCTGGTGTCTGGCCTGACAGCTTGACCGATACGGTCAGAACGCCAAGCGGGCTCGTTGACAGCAGTGGTTAGCGTAGACGCTGTTCCGCCAGTCGCCCGGGGTGATGGGGCGCCTTATGTCTGGCCGGATAAACAGCGATGCTGTGCTGGTAAAACGCGGGTGCAGGGGAAGTTCATGGCGTTTCGCAGAGAGCCGCAATTGCTGGGTACGGCCGAGCCGGGCATCGCCCTTCGGCTGACGCGTGACACGCAGCGTCTGATCGCGCTGCTGCGGGCGTACTGGCTGCCGCCGATCCTGCTGCTGGCGGCGGCCACCCGTTTCTACAACCTGACCGCCGCGGCCATCTGGGGCGATGAAGGCTCCAGCCTGTTGCTCAGCCGCTACGGCCTGAGCGATCTCTGGGTGCATGCCGCCCATGACGTGCATCCACCGTTGTATTTCATGCTGCTGCGCGGCTGGATCGCGCTGTTTGGCGACGGCATCTTTGCCATTCGCAGTTTCAGCGCCTGGCCGGGGATCGTCTGTGTCGGCCTGGGGGTGTGGCTGGTGGCGCAGATCGCCAGCCGTCGCGCGGCGGTCCTCGCCGGCTTCCTGCTGGCCCTGCTGCCCACCGCCGTGCGCTACAGCCAGGAAGTGCGCATGTATGCGTTGTTGGGGGTGTGGCTGCTCGGCGCCACCATCGCCCTGGTGTACTGGGTCAGGCAGCCCCGGCGTCAACGCTACCTGGTGTATTACACGCTGCTGATGAGCGCGGCGTTCTACACCCACTATTTCACCGCGCTCTGCGTGCTTGCCCACTGGTCGTACCTGTTGCTGCTGCGCCTGCACGCAACGCCGCCGAGCCGGGCGATCAACCGGCCGGCCTGGTGGCTGGCCAACGCTGCCATCGTCATGCTGTTCGCCCCCTGGCTGCCGGGGCTGGTGGACCTGCTGCAACATATCGACCAGCTGAAAGCCAGCGGCGACGTGGGTTGGGAGCCGTCGGTGGACTTTTCCTCGCTGCCCTCGATGATCTGGCAACTGCTGACCCAGGACGATGGCGAAACCCGTTCCCCGCTGCTGTTCGCAGGCCTGCCGCTGCTGGTGCTGGGCGTCGCCGGAATGCTCGCCTGGCGCGACCGCTCGCCCTGGCGCTGGCACTGGTTGCTGGTGGTCTACACCGCGCTGCCGCTGTTGCTGGTGTTTGCGGTGTCGTTCGTTTCGCCGGTATTCATCGAGCGCTACCTGACGGCCTATGCCCTGGGCTTGCCGCTGATTTTTGCGATTGCGGTCGACCAACTGCTGGCGCAGGCCCGCGTGCTGGCGCTGGCGATCCTGTTGCTGTTCGGCGGGGTCGAGATGGTCGGCCTGAACAACAACGCCACGGTGGATAGCAACGATCAGATCAGTGTGCTGGTGGACTACGTGAACCAGCGCTACGTGGCCGGCGACCGGATCGTCACCAGCGATCTGCTGTGGTACCTGAGCTACGTCTACTACAACCGTACCGATGTCCAGCCACTGCTCTACACCCCACCCACGTCCGCCGGGGTCTCGACCCGACCCAATGCCTACGGCTTCGGCACCCTGATCGACCAGCAGGCCGACAGGGTTTACCTCGACCGGCTGTCGGCGTTGCCGGTGGGCAGTGGTCGCGTCTGGCTGATCGGCACGGCCGAGCAACCCGATGAGTTCGCCCCGCTGCCGGGGCAATGGCGAAAGGCTGGCGAATTCACTGCTGGCGGGGTCACGGCCCGGTTGCTGCTGATGTGCGGCACGGTGCAGGGCCAGGCATCGGCGAAAACGCTGTGTAGCCAGCCAGGGAAACCTGCTGGATAGACGCCTTGGGCGGTTTTTTGCAAAAAAACAGGCTTGTGAACCGGTCAGTGACGAAAGGCAGGATTCAGGGCGGTCAGCGGCTTAATCGATTCATGTTCAGTCCCAGAGCGGCTGCTGTTTTTTTGAGCACAGATTTTTTGTGGTTTTGCTCCGAATTGATATCAAAGCACCACTGTTGGTTTTCTGACCTTGCACTACGCTTTTTCCGTAAATGGACTTATAGCTAGGGTGAAGGGATTGCCGCAGTTCCATTTTATTTCCGGTTTACCGCGCTCAGGGTCGACCCTGCTGTCCGCCATTCTGCTGCAGAACCCACGCTTTCACGCCGGCATGACCAGCCCGGTGGGGGCGCTGTTCAGCGGCATCCTCGAACAATGCAGCGCCGGCAGCGAATTCGGCGCGGTCATCGACCTCGACATGCGCCGCCGCTTGCTGCGCGGGCTGTTCGACTCCTACTACGCCGACAAGGCCGACAAACCGGTCATCTTCGATACCAACCGCCAGTGGTGCGCGCGCCTGCCGGCCTTGAAGGACTTGTTTCCCAAGGCCAGGACCATCGCCTGCGTGCGCAATGTCGCCTGGGTCATGGACAGCCTGGAACGGCTGTACCGGGCCAACCCCTTCGAAAACACCAAGCTGTTCGGCGATGCGGTCGAGCGCAATTCGGTCTACAGCCGCTGCGAAACCCTGGCCCAGCACAACCGCCTGGTGGGGTATGCCTGGACGGCCTTGAAAGAGGCCTACTACGGCGAAAACGCCGATTCGATGCTGATCGTCGACTACGACCTGCTGAGCCAGGCCCCGGAGCGGGTGATGCGGCTGATCTACGACTTTATCGGCGAACCCTGGTTCGAACACGATTTCGACAGCCTGGCCTACGACGCGCCCGAGTTCGACCAGGCGCTGGGGGTCGCGGGCCTGCACAAGGTCAAGGCGCGGGTGGCGCTGCAGTCGCGGCGCACCATCCTGCCGCCGGACCTGTTCGAGAAGTATGCGCAGCTGTCCTTCTGGAAAGACGGGGCATCCAGCGCCGCCAATGTCATTCGCATGAAATCCGACGCCGCGGTCCGTTGACCGCGGTTTTTCAATTCGCACCTTTCAGCACGTTCGAGTCCGGGTGAGCATCATGTGGTGGAGCAAAGGCAAGTCGCGGGTCAATCAGCGGGCCACCGGGCGGACGAATGCCCTGGCCTCACCGATGATCATGCCCCTGGAGCCGCGCATGCTGTTCGACGGCGCGGTGGCGGCGACGGTGGCCGAGGCCGTCCAGCCGGACAGCCACACCACCACGGAGGTGGCCAAGACGCCGACCGCCGCCGATCAGCCGAGCGTCAGCAAGGACACCCACGGCCAGGCCGATGCAGCGCCTGCCGCGACCCCGACCCCGACCGCGGTGCCGGGGCTGACGGTGGTGTTCGTCGATTCGCGGGTCAAGGACGCCGACAGCCTGCTCCAGGGCCTGGCGCCCGGCACCCAGGTGGTGCAACTGGGTGCGAACCAGGATGGCCTGCAGCAGATCGCCGATTACCTGGACCAGCATCAGGGTGTCAGTTCGGTGCAGATCATCGCCCACGGCAATGCCGGGGACCTGTGGCTGGGCAACAGCTACCTCTCGGCTGACAACGTCCAGGCGCGTAGCTCGGTGCTGGCGGACATCGGCCAGGACATGAACGCCGGCGGCGACATCCTGATCTACGGCTGCTACACCGCCGAGGGCGAACGCGGCCTGAGTTTTGTCGATTCGCTGGCGCAACTGACCGGTCGCGACGTGGCCGCCTCCAGCGACCGCACCGGTGTGGGTGGCGACTGGGAACTGGAGATCGCCACCGGCACCATCGAAAGCGCCAATGTGCTGTCCACCCAGGCCATGCAGGATTATCAATGGGGGCTGGCGACCTGGACCGCCACCAACAACGCCAACACCGGTGTGGGTTCGTTGCGGGCGGCGCTGGCGTCGGCGCAGAACGGCGACATCGTCACCTTCAGCAGCGGCATGACGGTGCAGCTGACCTCCGAACTGCTGGTCAACAAGAACGTGACCATCGACGGCGACCTGAACAACGACGGCGCGGCGGACGTAATCCTCGACGGCCAGTACCGCACCCGGGTCATCGAAGTGGCCTCGGGCAGTACCGTGACCCTCGATGGCCTGGTGATTACCCGGGGCCTGGTCTCGGGCAACGGCGGCAACGGCGGGTATGGCGCGACCGGCGCCATGGCCGGGGGGATTTTCAACGCCGGCAATCTCACCCTCAACAACGTCACCGTGACCTCCAACGCGGCTTCGGGCGGCGGCGGTGGCGGCGGTGTCACCGGCGCGTTCTATGGCGGTGGCGGTGGTGGTGGCGGCGGGCTGGGTGGCCAAGGTGGCGGCCACGGTGGCTCCGCCGGCCCCGGCACCGGCACGCTGGGCGGCCAGGCTGGCAGCGCTGGCGTGGGCGGTTATGGCGGTGGCTACGATGCCACCCACATGGGCGGTCGCGGCGGTACCAGCACCGGCGGCGCGGGCGGTCTGGGCGTGTCCTACTACAGTAACGGCGGCAACGGCGCCACGGCCACCAACGGCACGATTTCCATCGGCGGCGGTGGTGGCGGCGCGGGTTGGGACAAGGTCGGCGGCGCGGGCGGCAATGCCGCCGGCGGTATCTACAACGCCTCCAGCGGCACCCTCACGGTGATCGGCACCTCGACCATCAGCAACAACATCGGCGCGGGCGGCGGCGGTGGCGGCGGTGGCGGCCAAGGCAGCAACGCCAGCAACGGCGGGATCGGCGGCCGGGGCGTCGGCGCGGTCTGGAACAAGGGCACCTTCCTGATCACCGCGGCCAACTTCGCCGCCCTGAGCGGCAACGCGGCGGCCAGTGGCGCCGGCGGCGTGGCGCTGGGGGGGGGCACGACCGGTACTTCACCGACTTCGTTCGCGACCATCTACAACGACGGCGGCATCCTCAACACCGCCTATGCACCACCGCCCACCGCGACCATAGTGGTCGCCGATACCACGTTGAGCATCGGCGAGACTTCGCTGGTGACCATCACTTTCTCCGAGGCGGTGACCGGTTTCACCAACGCCGACCTGACCGTCGCCAACGGCACCTTGACCGCGGTGAGCAGCAGCGATGGCGGCATCACCTGGACCGCCACCTTCACCCCGACGTCGAGCATCACCGATACCAGCAACGTGATCACCCTGGATAACACCGGGGTGATCAATGGCCTTGGCACCGCCGGGGTCGGCACCACCAACTCCAACAACTACGTGGTCGATACCGTCCGGCCGACCGCGACCATCGTGGTCGCGGACAATGCCTTGCGAGTCGGTGAAACCTCGCTGGTGACCATCACCTTCAGCGAAGCGGTGACGGGTTTCACCAACGCCGACCTGACCATCGCCAACGGCACCCTGACCGCGGTGAGCAGCAGCGATGGCGGTATCACCTGGACCGGCACCTTCACCCCGAGCGCCAGCATTACCGATACCACCAACCTGATTACCCTGGACAACACCGGCATCGCCGACCTGGCCGGCAACGCCGGCAGCGGCACCACCGACTCCAACAATTACGCGATCGATACCGTCCGCCCGACCGCGACCATCGTGGTCGCCGACAGCACCCTCACGGCGGGCGAGACGTCCCTGGTGACCATCACCTTCAGCGAGGCGGTCAGCGGCTTCACCAATGCCGACCTGAGCATCGCCAACGGCACCCTGACTACGGTGAGCAGCAGCGATGGCGGCATCACCTGGACCGCGACTTTCACCCCGACCGATGGCATCAGCGACGCCAGCAACCTGATCACCCTGAACAACACCGGCATTGCCGACCTGGCCGGTAATACGGGCAGCGGCACCACGGATTCGGGCAACTACGTGATCAACACCGCGCACCCGACGGCCACCATCGTGGTCGCCGACAATGCCTTGAGCATCGGTGAAACCTCGCTGGTGACCATCACCTTCTCCGAGGCGGTAACCGGGTTCACCAATGCCGACCTGAGCATCGCCAACGGCACGCTGACCGCAGTGAGCAGCAGCGACGGCGGCATCACCTGGACCGCGACTTTCACCCCGACGTCGAGCATTACCGATACCAGCAACGTCATTACCCTGGACAACACCGGCGTACAGAACGCCGTGGGCAACCTGGGCCTGGGCACCACCAACTCGAACAATTACGCCATCGATACGGTGCGGCCGACCGCGACCATTGTGGTCGCCGACAGCGCGCTGAGAATCGGCGAAACCTCGCTGGTGACCATCACCTTCAGCGAAGCGGTGACGGGTTTCACCAACGCCGAC
>NZ_JAQZAB010000120.1:0-85917 GCF_028640915.1 Pseudomonas sp. B3G-3
GGTAGCGGCTGCAAGGTGTACAGCGTGCTCATCGCCGCGTCGGTCGGGTACAGGTTGGGGTTGTTGCGGATCGCCGGATCGACCCGCTCGGTGGCGTCCTTGTTCGGGTTCGGGTAGCCGACGAAGTCGCTGACCGGGGCGATTACCTTCGGTTGCAGCAGGTAGTTGATGAAGGTGTAGGCATCGTCCGGGTTCTTCGCGCCTTTGGGGATCGCCAGCATGTCGAACCAGATCGGCGCCCCTTCCTTGGGCAGGCGCATGTCCACCACCACCCCGTTCTTGGCTTCCTTGGCGCGGTTGGCGGCCTGGGAGAAGCTGCCGGAATACCCCACCGCCACGCAGATGTCGCCGTTGGCGATGTCGGCCATGTACTTGGACGAATGGAAGTAGGTGACGTAGGGGCGGATCTTCAGCAGCAGCGCTTCGGCCTTGGCGTAGTCCGCCGGCTGCTTGCTGTTGGGGTCCAGGCCCAGGTGCTGCAGGGCCAGCGGCAGGATCTCCGACGGCGAGTCGAGCAGGGCCACGCCGCACTGCTTGAGCTTGCTGATGTTCTCTTCCTTGAAGATCAGGTCCCAGCTGTCCACCGGCGCGTTCTCGCCGAGGGCGGCCTTGACCTTGGCCGGGTTGAAGCCGATCAGGATGGTGCCGTACATGTAGGGCACGGCGAACTTATTGCCCGGGTCGTTGGCTTCGATCAGCTTCATCAGCTTGGGATCGAGGTGGTTCCAGTTCGGCAGCTTGCTACGGTCCAGCGGCTGGAACACCCCGGCCTCGATCTGCTTGGCGAGGAACACGTTGGACGGCACCACCACGTCGTAGCCGGAGTTGCCGGTCAGCAGCTTGGCCTCCAGCGCCTCGTTGGTGTCGAAGATGTCGTAGACCAGCTTGACCTGGCTGTTCTCGGCCTTGAAGTCTTCCAGGGCCTTGGGGGTGATGTAGTCGAACCAGTTGTAGACACGCAGGGTACGTTCTTCAGCCTGTGCGGCACCGCCCAGCAGCGCCGCGCAGAGCGCGGGCGCGATATAGCTTTTGAGCCTGTTCATGTTGCGGGTTTCCTTCACTGGGCGCTTTGAAAGCCTTCGAGAACGTTCACGGCATTGATGCCGATTTCTTCCACCGCGTAGCCGCCTTCCATGACGAACAGCGTCGGCGTGCCCAGGGCGGCGATGCGTTGCCCCATGGCCAGGTAGTCCGGGCTGTCGAGCTTGAACTGCGAGATCGGGTCGTCCTTGAAGGTGTCCACGCCCAGCGACACCACCACGATGTCGGCGCCATAACGGCGGATTTCCTCGCAGGCCTGTTCCAGCGCCGCGCTCCAGCTGTCCCAGCCGCTGCCGGCGGGCAGCGGGTAGTTGAAGTTGAAGCCAACCCCTGCGCCTTCGCCGAGCTCGTCCGCATAGCCCAGGAAGAACGGGAATTCGGCTTCCGGGTGGCCATGGATCGAGGTGAACAGCACGTCGTTGCGCGCGTAGAAAATCGACTGGGTGCCGTTGCCGTGGTGGTAGTCGACGTCGAGGATTGCGACCTTCTTGTGGCCCTGGTCGAGGAAGGCCTGGGCGGCGATGGCCGCGTTGTTCAGGTAGCAGTAGCCGCCCATCAGGTCGCCGGCGGCATGGTGTCCCGGCGGACGGCACAGGGCGAAGGCACTGCGCGCGCCGCGCTGGATCACCGCCTGGGCGGTCAGGGCGACTTGCGCGGCGCTGTAGGCTGCCTGCCAGGTGCCGGCGGTGATCGGCGCGCCGCCGTCGAAGCTGTAGTAGCCGAGCTGGCCGTGCAGGCTGGTGGGGATCACGCTGCGCAGGGTGCGCGCCGGCCAGGTGTAGGGCAGCAGGTCGCCGTCGATGCCCTGGGCCGCCCAGCGGTCCCAGGCGCCCTTGAAAAAGTCCAGGTAGGCGCGGCTGTGGATGCGTTCGATCGGCCCCAGGCCGAAGTCCCTGGGCGCCTCGACCGGGCCCAGGTTGCGATATTTCACGCGGTCCAGCACGTGGTCGGCGCGCGACGGCATTTCGAAGCAGGGCATCAGTTGCCCGTCGATCAGTTCGCAGCGGCCGTGGTGCAGGTGGTGATCGTCCGAGTAGATCGTCAGCATTTCTTGTTCTCCGCAGGCTGGTTCGGTGCTCACAGTCTTGCGGCGCCAGGCTTTTTGGAGAACGGCAGGAGCGGCCAAAAGGGGATCGATATGGCCAAAACGTTTGACCGAAATTCGCCCCCCTGACGCAGCACGGCACCCCATTGCGGGGCGCCAGCGGGTTCAGCTTGCGGACGGTACTTGAATGAAGCGCTGCAGCACCTGGAGCATGTCCTCGCGTTTTTTCCGGGCAATGATATCCAACAGCAGGACGCGACCCTTTTTCTCGCAACGCTGGCCGACATCGGGATCGGCGCCTTTTTCCAGCAGCAGGGTGAACATGTCCAGGGTCTCCTGCTGGCTGACAGTGGGCGACTTGTCGTCGGCGGAGGTCTTGTCGGCGACGAACATCAGCAGGCTCTGGCCCATGGGCTGGTCATGGCAGGTGCCACGACCGTAGCTCAGGTTGAGGTTGGCGCCGGCATCTATCAGCAGCCTCATGGCCGCGTAATTGTTGCCCCAGAAGGCCCGGTACAGTGCGGTTTCGTTGTCATTCACGGTCCGCAGTTCGAGGTTCTGCGGGTGTTGCAGCAGCCAGGTGAAGCCTTCGAGGTTGCGTTGCTGCTCGGCCAGTTGCAGCAGCGGGGTGTAGCCCCGGCTGTTTTGCTCGTCGATGGCGACGCCGGCCTCCAGCAGGAACTTCAGGCGCCCGCCCTGGTTCAGGTCGGGGCTGTCCTTGAGGTCGCGCTCCATGGCCTGCAGGGCCAGGGTGGTCCATTTGTACTGGCCGCTGGTATGGGCGCCGTGGGCCAGCAGCAGTCGGGCGATCTCCAGGTTTGGCGCGTCCAGGGCGTGCAGCAGCGCGCTGCGCCCGTCATCGGCCATGACTTCGCCGCTGACGCCACCGGCCAGCAAGCGCCGGACTTCGGCTTCGTCGCCGGCATCCACGGCGGCCACCAGCGGCCAGAAGCCCTGGCACGCCTGCGGGTTGGCGGACTTCAGGCCCAAACGCTGCAATACCCGCGGCGGCACGCTCAATTGGCGTTGCAGGCGCATGCCGCAATACAGCCGATAGCGCTCGATGGCACGGCCCTGGTGGATGTTGTCCAGCGGTCGTTGTTCGAACTGGGCCCAGTCCAGGTCGGCCAGGTTGAGGTAGGTCGGCATGCGCCCGGGTTCCCGGCGCAGCACCTCCAGCAGCCAGGGGCGGGCGGTTTTCAACTGGCCGGCCTCGCTGGTCCAGTAGGCGATGTCGTTGAGCAGGCCCGGGTACTCGCTGCGGTCCTGGGCGATGGTGCGAAAGTCATGGGCGGCGAAGAAACCTTCCACCTGGCGGATGCCCGGCGCCTTGTCCTTGGCTTTGCGCAGTTGCTCGTGGAGCTCGCGGAACTGGGTCCAGACGTCGTCCGCCGTGGCCGGTGGCGAATAGGCATTGAAGGTGATCGGCCCCGTGCCGCTGCTGAAGGGGCGGAACCACTGGGGAAAGCGCTGCAGGGCATACAGCCACTGTTGCTCGATCTCGCTACCGATCGGTTGCAATGGGGTGAAGTCCATCTGGGTCAGGTCGCGGCGGTGACTGATGGCCAGCATCGGCTGTTGTGGATAACGTTGGTCGATCAACAGATAACGTTGGCTGAGCTGCCAGTCCGGGCTGATGCAGTTGAAGCTCAAGGGCGTCAGGCTCAGCCCGACTTCGAGTTGATTGCTGGGCGGCCAGTTGTCCGAGACCTGGATCGGGTCGTCCGGCGAGACGCAGGCCCGCAGCTCCTCGGGGCTGAACAACGGCAAGGGCGGCGACTTGTAGATGCGCTGCTGGTACTGCGCGTCCTGATAGGCGTTGAGATAAAACAGCCCGCGGTACTGGCTGAGCACGATCCGCGCCGGAAGCTGCGCAAGGCCGGGCAGGGGGAACGGCTTGATCTGCAGGGTGGCGGTTTCCGGTTCGTCCAGGACAATGCCGCGGGAGACTTGCCACCATTTGATCTTGGCCAGGTCCAGGTCGAATGCCTGGGCGGCGGGTGCGACAGTGAGCATCAGCAGCGTCAGGCAGATCCCGTAAAAGCGGTTGTGCCTGGCAACAGTGCCTGTGAAGAGTTTCAAGATTGCAGTCCCTTGCCGGTATGAAAGGCCGGCAATGTAATGCAATCGGCGGCTTTATGCCGGGGTTTGTGTCAGGGCCGGAACTGGCTGGGGGCGACGCCGCTCCAGCGCACGAAGGCATGGCGGAAGCTTGCGGTTTCGCTGAAGCCCAGGGCCTCGGCGATGCGGTAGATCGGCAAGTCGTCCTCGCAGAGCATTTGCTTGGCCCGCTCGAAGCGCAGCTCGTCGAGCAGTTCCTGATAGCTGCAACCCAGGTCCTTGAGGTGCCGGCGCAGGGTGCGGGCCGAGCAGTTCATCTGTTCGGCCAGGCCTTCCAGGCCCGGCGCGGCGTCCAGTTGCGCCGCCAGCAGCTGGCGGATGCGTCCCAGCCAGGCCTGGCGCCCGGTGAATTCGGTGTTCTGCTTGCGGCAGCGTTCGGCCATGGCCTGGTGGGTGATGGCGTCCGCCAGGGGCAGCGGCTGCTCGAGCCAGCGCCGGTCGAAGGCGAAGGCATTGGAGAGCGCATCGAATTGCAGCGGGCAGTCGAAGCGCTCGGCGTAGCGGCTCTGGTAATCGGGCGCGGGGTAGTCGAAGCGGGCGCCGCGCAAGGGCAGCGGATGGCTCAGCAGGTCGTCGCAGATGACCTTCAGCGACACCAGGCAGAACTCGATATTGAAGGTCGCCAGCGCCGGGTTCTCGCGGTAATCCGCGGCGGTCAGCCAGATCAGCTCGCCGTCCGCTTCCAGGCTCAGCTCGAAAAGTGTTCCCAACAGCGCCGGATAACGCAGCGCCAGGCGCAAAGCGTCACCTAAGGTGGCACTGGTGAGCAGGGCATAACCGAGCATGCCGTAGCTGGAAACGTGCATGCGCCGGCCCAGCTCCAGGCCGATATCCCGTCGCAGGGCCACGGCGTTGGCGCACACCAGCATTTCCTGGTTGGTGGTGATGCGGGTGTCGGCGCGGCTCAGGTCGGCGGCGTTGATGCCGCTGCCAGCCAGCAGCGCTTCGCTGTCCTGGCCTTGGTCCTTGAAGGTATTGAGCACCAGCGAGACGGCGTTGAGGGTGGTGAGGTGGGAATGCAGCATGTCCGTTTCCAGCCCGGGGGATGCTGAAAACGGAGCAATTTGTATGCCGCGCCTGCGGCGAACGCCAATGATGGTGTGGGGCGGTTGTTGGATCGCCGCGTTGCGGCTATCGCGAGCAAGCTCGCTCCTACAAAGGGCTGTGGAGCTTCTGTAGGAGCGAGCTTGCTCGCGATGAAGGTGAACGATGACGCGTTGTCAGCTCAGCTCACCGCACAGGTCCAGCTCCACCAGGCGCCGCACTTCGGCGGTGTCCAGGCCGGCGCCGAGCAGGGCGTTGAGCTTGCCGAACGCCGCTTCGCGGGTCATGCCGCCGCCGGACAGCACGCCGACGCCGCGCAGGCGGCTGCCGGCTTCGTAGATGTCCAGCTCCACGCCGCCTTCATGGCATTGGGTGATGGCCACGACCACGATGCCCTGTTCCCGAGCGCGTTGCAGGCTGGCCAGGAACTGCGGGTTGTCGCTCGGCCCGGTGCCGCTGCCGAAGCACTCCAGTACCAGCGCCTGGAGGCCGCTGCCCAGCAGGGCGTCGAGCTGTTCGGCGGCGATCCCCGGCACCAGCGGCAATACGCCGACCCTGGCCAGTTGCTTGCCCTGGCGGTAATCCAGCTGCGGCGGAATCGACGTTGCCTTGGCTGCGCCGCCCTGGCGCTGCAACGCCGCGAACGGATGACGGCCGAAGCTGCGGATTTTCGCGCAACGGGTCGGCGCCAGCAGTTCGCCGTGGAAGTACAGGTGCACGCCCGGGGCCAGGCCCTGGCCGAGGGCGACCAGCGCGCCACCGAGGTTTTCCCAGGCATCGCTGTCGGTCACGCCGGCCGGCAGCATCGAGCCGGTGAACACTACACGGGCATGCAGGCCCAGCAGTTGGAAGCTCATGGCCGCGGCGCTGTAGGCCAGGGTGTCGGTGCCGTGCAGGATCAACACGCTGTCGCAGCCCTGCACGTCGACCGCATCGACCACGGCTTCGCGCAGGCGCTGCCAGTAGGCGGGGGTCATGTTGGCGCTGTCGATCAGCGGCGCCATCTCGCGAAAGCGCCAGTTGGGCACCACCAGCTCGGGCTGGCTGTGCAGGTAGTCGCGCATCCGCGCCTCGAAACCCGAGGCCGGGGCCAGGCCATGGGCGCTGGCCTGCATGCCGATGGTGCCGCCGGTGTAGAGCACCATGACGTTCTGCGCGGCAGGATAGGTGTTGGCATTCATTGGGGAGTCTCCGGAACGATGACAGCGTGCGGTCGAGCATGACGCCGACCGCAGGGAGTGTCACGTCGGGCGCAAGACATGCGCCCGGTTTTTACCCGATCAGCGTTGCGCTGCGGGAATGCCTTGCGGCTGAGCGTCAGCCTTGACAGCAACCGACGGGCTGGTCGGCCAGGCCTTCAGGTCCAGGTCCAGATCGGGAAATTTGCTGGAGTCGAACACAGGCTGGTCGACGCCGGCGCGGCGCTGCTCGTCGTAGTCGCGCATTACGCGCAGGCCGACCTTGAACAGCATGGCCAGCGCTACCAGGTTGACGAAGGCCAGGCAGGTCATGGTGATGTCGGCGAAGGCGAACACGGTCGAAAGGTCCTGCATCGAACCCCAGACCACCAGCGCCAGCACCAGGCCGCGGAAAGTCATCAGCGCAGCGCGGTTGCGGGTGAGGAACTGCAGGCTGTTCTCGCCCAGGTAGTAGTTGTAGAGGATGCAAGTGAAGACGAACAGCGACAGCGCGACGCTGACGAACATGCGGCCCCAGTCACCGACCACGGCGGCCAGCGAGTTCTGGGTCAGGACGATGCCGTCACCTTCGAATCCCGGGGTGTAGAAGCCCGACAGCAGGATCAGCAGCGCGGTGCAGGTGCAGATCACGAAGGTGTCGAGGAACACGCTGAAGGCCTGGACCACACCTTGGGCGCCGGGGTGCTTCACGGCGGCCACGGCGGCGACGTTCGGCGCACTGCCCAGGCCCGCTTCGTTGGCGAACACGCCACGCTTCACGCCCATGATGATGGCGCTGCCGAGCAGGCCGCCGAAGGCCGGGTCGAGACCGAAGGCGCTTTTGAAGATGGTTTCCAGCATGGCTGGCACGTGTTCGATCTGGGTGCCGATCACGTACAGGGTCACGCCGATATAGGCCAGGGTCTTGATCGGTACCAACAGGTCGGACACCGAGGCGATGCGCTTGATGCCGCCGATGAAGGTGATGGCCAGCAGCACTGCCAGGACGATACCGGTGTGTTGCGGGTCAAAAGCAAAGGCGTTCTGCAGCGAGTGGGTCACGGTGTAGGACTGCAGGCCAATGAAGGCGAAGCCGTAGGTGACCAGCAGCAGGATCGAGAACACCACCGCCATGCCTTTGAGCTTGAGGCCGTGCTGGATGTAGTAAGCCGGGCCGCCACGGTACAGGCCGTCGCCATCGGCGCGCTTGTAGACCTGGGCCAGGGTGCATTCGAAGAAGCTGCTGGACATGCCGACCAGTGCGGTCACCCACATCCAGAACACCGCACCCGGACCACCGAGGGTCACGGCGATGCCGACCCCGGCGATGTTGCCTGCACCGACGCGGCCGGCAAGGCTGAGCATCAGGGCCTGGAACGAGCTGAGTTGTCCGGCGCTGCCTTTGAGGCTGTCGCGGAACACCGCGAACATGTGGAAGAAGTGGCGCAATTGAACGAAACGCGAGCGGATCGTGAAGTAGCTACCGAGCCCGACAATGAGCACGATCAGTACTTTCCCTGAGAGGAAGTCGTTGATGACTTCGAGCATGGAGTATTCCTCGCTGTTTTTTGTAAAGGCAGAAGCTGGGCGGTCCGAAACATCGCGTTACACACCGTCGCGCAGGCAGCACGACAGGTGGGGCGAGTGTTCGTCCCGGTTCCAATTCGCGGGTTGTTATTAGTTCGGGTTCCCCGTGAGGTTGAGCCTCGTTACCGACGGCTGCCCACGTGAAGAGGGGGCGCACTATACCGGTGCGCGCGCCTGCCGTCTGCATGTTGCGTGTCGAGCCGAGGAACGGCAGGCGGGGAAAGGGGCTGAATCGGTTCTTGCGCGAGCGCCTCGGCGCGCTTTCGCAGGCGCGGCCGATGGGCTGTGATGGGGGGCGACGATGATGCGGTGGGGATGTTGGAGCGCCGCTTTGCGGCTGTCGCGAGTCTGCGAAACGGTTGCAAAACCTGCCAGTGCGATTCGGCCGATGTGCTGCAGCGCCTGGATTACGGTCCCTGCGGTACCGATCGCAGCCTCGCAAGCTCGGCAGCGGCTACGCAGCGGTTACATACCGTTCATACAGCCTGTGCCTGGCAACGATTACGTAGCGATTACGTAACGGTTACATAGCTATTACGTAGCGGGCTAAGGTCCAGCAGATGGGGCTGAACCCGATGTCCCTGTTCGGATGAGGGCGGCAATCTCGCGGTTTGGGCAAAGCCCGGCCGCTCGCAGCTCAGGCTGGAAACTGCGGTACATGCTGTTCCACCCACTCGAACAGGCGCTCGTCGAGCTGCGGCCGGTAGCGGTTGTAGGCGTCCTGGTAGCCGTTGAAGAGCGGATCCTGATTGACCCGCACCGCCAGAGCGCTCGGGCTGTCGCTCCCGGCATGGCTCGCCCTCAGGTGTTTCTGTCGCTGGTCGGCCTGTTCCAGGGTGTCCGCCAGGGCATCCAGTTGCAGGTGCCGGAATTGGGCGATGACCTGGGGCAGGTGAAAGTGCAGGGCACTGTCAAAGCCTTCCCAGCCCTCAAAGGCCAGCCACTCGTGGAGCACCATGAAGCAGCGCGGCGCCGGTGCCAGTCGTTCCAGCTGTTCGAAGGCCAGCCAGTACTGTCGTTGTAGCTGCTCGGCGACTTCTATGGCCTGGGCGATCAGGTCCAGGGCCCGGCCCTTGTCTCGGTGATGTTTACGCAGGATGCGCTGGGTCAGGGTGAAGCGCGCTTCTTCAATAGCGCTCAAGGCGCGGCCCAGGTCATAACCGGCGTTGTGCAGCGGCTCCCGGACTTGCTCCAGGGGCAGCCCGGACTTACTCGCCAGCACCTGCAGCAGCTCGTTCTTGTAGTGCTCGGCGGCCTGCTGGGGGTTGCCTGCGCAGCGTTCGAGCAAGGCCTGGGCATGGCGCAGGCCCACGGGGATCAAGCTGCGCAGTTGCTGTATGGCCTGGATTTGCGTCGGGTCCATCGACGGCGGTGCCTCGGTGTCTGATTGGGCGGGAGGCCGATTATCCTCCGCGTTGGGGGAGTGTGCTTGTTTGAAACGAGTGGTTTGCCAGGTAAGGAAAACGGCCTGCCGAGACCGTTGAGTCGGTTTGCCAGGCAGATTGTACTGTCAGGTTTTGCGGCCCCTGCGGCGGAGTGCCGCCCAGAGCGATCGCAGCCTCGCAGGCTCGGCAGCGGCTACGGGCCAATGTCGATCCAGGATCGATGGTGTCGCGGGTTGTGATCGGTCGGAGGGATGCGGCGATCTTAATGCTGATGACGCTCGTTGGTGTAGCCGCTGCCGCAGGCTGCGATCGGCTTGGGCGGCACTCCGACGAAGCGGGCGTGGCGATTTCAAGGGCAAAGAGCATCGATGGGAAAACGGCAGGCCGTTTCCAGCAGGCAAAAAAAAGGGCTTGGAGAAGAGTCTCCAAGCCCTCAAAAGGTGAGAGGTGTCTAGTCCCTCGACCTGGTGAGCGGTGCCCTGTGGCCAGGGCGGGCGTTGGTCAGGCTTTGAGCGGGACCAGACGCGGGGCAATCATGTTTTCCGGGCGCAGGATGTCGGCGAGCATGGCGTCGTCGAGCAAGCCTTCTTCACGCACCAGTTCCAGTACGCCGCGGCCGCTTTCCAGGGCGATGCGGGCGATACGGGTGGCGTTTTCATAGCCGATGTACGGGTTCAGCGCGGTGACCAGGCCGATCGAGTGCTCGACCAGTTCGCGGCAGCGCTGCTCGTTGGCGGTGATGCCGGTGATGCAGTGCTCGCGCAGCATGTCCATGGCGCGTTGCAGCAGGCGGATCGAGTCGAAGATCTTGAAGGCGATCAGCGGCTCCATCACGTTCAGTTGCAGCTGGCCGCCTTCGGCCGCGATGGTCAGGGCCAGGTCGTTGCCGATGATCTGGAACGCCACCTGGTTGACCGCTTCCGGGATCACCGGGTTGACCTTGCCGGGCATGATCGAGCTGCCTGGCTGACGCGCTGGCAGGTTGATCTCGTTGATCCCGGTGCGTGGGCCGCTGGACAGCAGGCGCAGGTCGTTGCAGATCTTCGACAGCTTGACCGCGGTGCGCTTGAGCATGCCGGAGAACAGCACGAAGGCGCCCATGTCGGAGGTGGCTTCGATCAGGTCGGCGGCCGGTACCAGCGGCTGGCCGCTGATGGTGGCCAGGCGCTGAACGGCCAGGGCCTGGTAACGCGGGTCGGCGTTGATGCCGGTACCGATGGCGGTACCGCCCAGGTTCACTTCGGTCAGCACTTCAGGCGCCAGGGTCTTCAGGCGGGCCAGGTCTTCGCTCAGGGTGGTGGCGAAGGCACGGAACTCTTGACCCAGGGTCATTGGCACGGCGTCTTGCAGCTGGGTACGACCCATCTTCAGGACGTGGCTGAATTCTTCACCCTTGGCGGCGAACGACTGGATCAGGCTGTCGAGGCTGGCCAGCAGCGCGTCGTGGCCCAGCAGCAGACCCAGGCGGATCGCGGTCGGGTAGGCGTCGTTGGTCGACTGCGCCATGTTCACGTCGTTGTTCGGGTGCAGGTACTGGTATTCGCCCTTGCTGTGGCCCATGGCCTCCAGCGCGATGTTGGCGATGACTTCGTTGGCATTCATGTTGGTCGAAGTGCCAGCGCCGCCTTGAATCATGTCCACCACGAATTCTTCGTGGAAATCGCCGCGGATCAGACGAGCACAGGCTTCGCTGATGGCAGCGTGCTTGGCTTCGCTCAGGTGACCCAGCTCGCGGTTGGCGTCAGCAGCTGCCTGCTTGACCATTGCCAGGGCCACGACCAGTTTTGGGTAGTGCGAAATCGGAACGCCGGAGAGGCGGAAGTTGTTCACCGCTCGCAGGGTCTGGATGCCGTAATACGCTTGAGCAGGTACTTCGAGTACGCCAAGCAGGTCTTTTTCTGTGCGGAAAGATGCAGCGGAGGACATGATAGAAATCATCTCGATATGGACCCGGTCTGTGCCGGAACGCTGCGAATCCTAGGCCTGTGGGAAAATTTGGGCCAATGCTGTTAAACACTGGCCTATGCATAAACGGCATAATGCCCATGTGACGCCGCTTGCATGGCAAGCGTGTGACCTAAAATGGTGCGCTCCCCGGGAGGACGTGATGAATCTGGAAAGCAAATGGCTCGAGGACTTCAGTGCCCTGGCCGCGACCCGCAGCTTTTCGCAGGCCGCCGAACGGCGCTTCGTGACCCAGCCGGCCTTCAGTCGGCGGATCCGCAGCCTGGAAGCGGCGCTGGGGCTGACCCTGGTCAACCGCTCGCGCACGCCGATCGAACTGACGGCGGCGGGGCAGCTGTTCCTGGTGACCGCGCGCACGGTGGTCGAGCAACTGGGTGAAGTGCTGCGGCACTTGCATCACCTCGAAGGCGGGCAGGGCGAAGTGATGCAGGTCGCCGCGGCGCACTCCCTGGCCCTGGGCTTCTTCCCGCGCTGGATCGCACAGTTGCGTAACGAAGGCTTGAACATCGCCACGCGGCTGGTGGCGACCAACGTCGGCGATGCCGTGCATGCCCTGCGCGAAGGCGGCTGCGACCTGATGCTGGCCTTCTACGACCCGGATTCGGCGATGCAGATGGACCCGGAAATTTTTCCTTCGCTGCACCTGGGGCAGACCGAGATGCTGCCGGTGTGCGCGGCGGATGCCGCCGGCAAGCCGTTGTTCGACCTGGAAGGCGAGGCCAGCGTGCCGCTGCTGGCGTACAGCGCCGGGGCGTTTCTCGGGCGTTCGGTGAACCAGCTGCTGCGCCAGCGCAACCTGCGGTTCACCACGGTGTATGAAACCGCCATGGCCGACAGCCTCAAGAGCATGGCCCTGGAAGGCCTGGGGATTGCCTGGGTGCCGCACCTGAGCGTACGCGCCGAACTGGCCCGCGGCGAACTGGTGGTCTGCGGCGGCGCGCAATGGCATGTGCCGCTGGAGATCCGCCTGTACCGCTGCGCCCTGGTGCGCAAGGCCAACGTCCGGTTGCTGTGGCGCAAGCTGGAAGGTGGCGCGGCGCAGGGCACAGGCAACACCTGACCTGTAGCCGCTGCCGAAGGCTGCGCTCGCTCTGGGCGGCACTCCGTCGCAGGGGGCGCAAAACCTGGCGACGCGGTCTGTCTGAAGGATTGGGAATACCGCCTTTGCGCCGGCTTCGCCGTCGATCGCAGCCTGCGGCAGCGGCTACAGGAATCTGGCAACGATCCTGGCCCATGCTGACTGACCCCGAAGTCAATAAAACCGCCGCTTTGCGCCTGAAACATGATGTATGACAGATGGTCGGCAAAAGTGCGTTTAACTCGCCTTTTTCGGTATACTGCGCGGCCTTCGGCCGGTTTGCCCGGCCATAATTCGTACAATCAAGCCACGCACTCTGCGTGGCTTGTTGTTTTTTGACGCGCCTGCGGGCGCCCAGAGAGAAGAGGCACGACGATGAGTGCACTGGTTGGCGTGATCATGGGCTCCAAGTCCGATTGGTCCACCCTTAGCCACACCGCCGATATGCTGGAAAAGCTCGGCATCCCTTACGAGGTGAAAGTGGTCTCTGCCCACCGCACCCCGGACCTGCTGTTCCAGTACGCCGAAGAGGCCGAATCGCGTGGCATCGAGGTGATCATCGCCGGTGCCGGTGGCGCGGCCCACCTGCCAGGCATGTGTGCGGCCAAGACCCACCTGCCGGTGCTGGGCGTTCCGGTGCAGTCGTCGATGCTCTCGGGCGTGGACTCGCTGCTCTCCATCGTGCAGATGCCCGCGGGCATTCCGGTCGCCACCCTGGCCATCGGCAAGGCCGGCGCGATCAACGCCGCGCTGCTGTCGGCGAGCATCCTCGGCGCCAAGCATCCGCAATTTCATACCGTGCTGAAAAAATTCCGCGCTGAGCAGACAGACAGCGTCCTGGACAATCCAGACCCACGCGTCGCCTGAGGTTTTTGACGATGAAGATCGGTGTAATCGGTGGCGGCCAGCTGGGTCGCATGTTGGCTCTGGCGGGCACTCCGCTGGGGATGAACTTCGCTTTCCTCGACCCGGCGCCAGATGCCTGTGCCGCTGCCCTGGGCGAACACCTGCGAGCCGATTACGGCGATCAGGATCACCTGCGCCAGCTGGCTGACGAAGTGGACCTGGTGACCTTCGAGTTCGAAAGCGTGCCGGCGGAAACCGTGGCCTTCCTGTCGCAGTTCGTCCCGGTCTACCCGAGCGCCGAAGCCCTGCGCATCGCTCGCGATCGCTGGTTCGAGAAGAGCATGTTCAAGGACCTGGGGATTCCCACCCCGGCGTTCGCCGACATCCAGTCGCAAGCCGACCTGGAAGCCGCCGTGGCCAGCATCGGCCTGCCGGCCGTGCTGAAAACCCGCACCCTGGGTTACGACGGCAAGGGCCAGAAAGTCCTGCGCGGCCCTGAAGACGTGGTCGGCACCTTTGCCGAGCTGGGCAGCGTGGCCTGCCTGCTGGAGGGCTTCGTGCCGTTCACCGGCGAAGTCTCGCTGATCGCCGTGCGCGCCCGCGATGGCGAAACCCGCTTCTACCCGCTGGTGCACAACACCCACCACAGCGGCATCCTCAAGCTGTCCGTGGCCAGCAGCAATCACCCGCTGCAGGCCCTGGCCGAAGACTACTCCAGCCGCGTGCTCAAGCAGCTGGACTACGTCGGTGTGATGGCGTTCGAGTTCTTTGAAGTCGACGGTGGCCTCAAGGCCAACGAGATCGCACCGCGGGTGCACAACTCCGGGCACTGGACCACCGAAGGCGCCGAGTGCAGCCAGTTCGAAAACCACCTGCGGGCCGTCGCCGGCCTGCCGCTGGGTTCGACCGCCAAGGTCGGCGAGAGCGCGATGATCAACTTCATCGGCGAAGTGCCGGCGGTGGAGAAGGTCATCGCCATCGACGATTGCCACCTGCATCACTACGGCAAGGCCTTCAAGGTCGGGCGCAAGGTCGGTCACGCCAACTTGCGCTGCAAGGACAAGGCAACCCTCGAGGCGCAGATCCTCAAGGTCGAAGCGTTGATCGCCGAATAACTTCCTGGGGCTGCGGTGGAACCAATCGGGGCCGCCGTTCTCTGATGGCAGGATGCCAATGCGCTAACTAGGCTTTGGCATACCTAACTCATACAGAGGGAAATGCCATGGGAATTATTGGAACCATCTTTATCGGCTTGATCGTTGGCCTGCTGGCTCGCTTCCTGAAACCGGGCGATGACAGCATGGGCTGGATCATGACCATCCTGCTCGGTATCGGCGGTTCGCTGGCGGCCACCTACGGCGGCCAGGCCCTGGGCATCTACCAGGCGGGCCAGGGCGCGGGCTTCATCGGCGCGCTGGTTGGCGCGGTCGTGCTGCTGGTGATCTACGGCCTGGTCAAAAAGAACTGATTTAGCGACAAAGCCCTCTCTGCTGCGCAGGTAGAGAGGGCTAGAATGCCCGGCGTTGTCTTGTCCCTTTCTTGCCGAGCTCCTCCATGCGCCGTCTTCTGTTGACTCTTGTTCTGCTGGGCTCAGGCCTGGTCCATGCCGGCGAACTGCCGGAAACCGACTGGCTCGAACTGATGCCCAAGTCGGACCAGAAAGCCCTCGAGCAAATGCCGGAAATCGATCACAACTCCCCCGAAGCCAATGGCACCTTTACCGAAAAGGGCGGCCTGAAGCAGAGCAAGGGGTTGCCGGCGGTGATGTATTCGACCAAGACCGTGCCGGCCATGAACGGCAAGGACATCCGCATCGGGGGGTATCCGGTGCCGCTGGAGTCCGACGCCAAGGGGCGCAGCACCCTGTTTTTCCTCGTGCCTTACCCGGGCGCCTGCATCCATGTGCCGCCACCGCCGCCCAACCAGCTGGTGCTGGTGCGTTTCCCCAAGGGCGTGAAGCTGGACGATATCTACACGCCGCTGTGGGTGACCGGCCACCTGAAGATCGAGACGGTCAGCAACGACCTGGCCGACGCGGCCTATGCGCTGGATGCACAGAAAGTGCGGGTGGTGCAGGAGTCGGATCTGTAAGGCGCAATACTTGCTTCTGTAGGAGCGAAGCTTGCTCGCGATGGACGTCAACGATTACGCGGTTTCACTGAATCAATGTGGGTCATTCATCGCGAGCAATCGAGCCTCGACCCGACTGCTCGCGCAGAAAGAACCTGGCGTTACAGCGGCACGCTGGTAACGCTCACACCCAGGGTATGACTGGCGCCCGGCGCCAGGGTCACCACGTCATCCATCACGTTGGCGGTCTCGATGCACAGCATGCGTTGCCAGCCATCGTTGGCCATGTCGCTGAACTGCTCGGCGCGGGCGATCCACGGGTTCCAGATCACCGCCGAGCGCGAGCCGTTGCTGGTCAGCTGGATGCGTCGCTCCCAGGCCGGGTCGACGATGCTCAGCTGTGGTGGTGGATCGAGGTAGATGCGGTCGGTCTCGCCGGTGAAATGCAGGTCGCCGGACTGCTGCCGGGTCTTCCAGTCATCCAGGGTCTCGATGTAGTTCAGGCCATCCAGCCCTTCGACATGCACCTTGCGCACATCGCTGACCGCGAAGTAGCTGTGCAGCGCCTGGCTGATGGTGACGCTGTCGTCGCCCAGGTTGTGGCTGGTGAGGTTGATGTGCAGCTGGTCGTCGAGACGGATGCTCAGCTTCAGCTCGACCTGATGCGGCCAGCCTGGCAGCCCACCTTCGGGGATCGGCAGTTGCAGTTCCACCAGCAGGCTTTCGCCTTCGCTCTGGATGCCCAGCAGTTCCCAGTCGGTGGCGCGGACCAGGCCGTGGGCTCCGGCTGGCTCGCTGCTCTGGCGCATGGCCTGGACGCTTTGCGGGTTGCGCGCGAAATTGCCAAACCACGGCCAGCACACCGGAACGCCGGCGCGAATGCTTTTGCCGGTCTTGAACACGGCCTCGTCGTTGAGCCAGATCAGCGGCGGTTGCCCGGCCAATTGATAGCTGAGGATGTGCGCGCCTTGCTGGGCCACCAGCAGTTCGGCCTGACCGTGGCGGATGCGCCAGCAGTTCAGTTCATCCAGTTTCACCGTTTCAACGTGAGGGGTAGGCATGGTGCTGTTCTCGTTCAAAAGCAGGGCTGCTATGGACCACGTAACAGCCGCCGGGTTTAACCCTCGCCGAATTTAGCGGGCTCTGGGCGGAACCGAGCGGGTGCGGCCGCTGCCGTCGATGGCAACGAACACGAACACCGCCTCGGTGACCTTGCGCCATTCGCTGGACAACGGATCGTCGCTCCAGACCTCGACCATCATCTGGATCGAGCTGCGTCCGATTTCCAGGGTCTGGGTATAAAAGGAAAGCTGCGCGCCGACCGCTACCGGCACCAGGAATGCCATGCGGTCGATGGCGACGGTGGCGACACGTCCGCCGGCCACGCGACTGGCCATGGCGGTGCCCGCCAGATCCATCTGGGCCACCAGCCAGCCGCCGAAAATATCGCCAAAGCCGTTGGTTTCGCGGGGAAGCGCGGTGATTTGCAGGGCCAGGTCGCCTTGCGGGATCGGATCTTCTTGTTCGAGCTCTATCATGCCGGGGGTGCCTCTGACCCGTGACTCTTCATTGGTACTTCAGGTGAATAGCCGTCTTGAGGAAAAACGATTCAGCCCGAACATACTACGTTCGTCACGTTCTTCGTAAGGCGTACTAAAGGGAAACTCTGCGAAACCGGCTGGCCGAGTCGGCGCCTGGGGCGCCCAGCGGCGTTTTCGCACAGCAACCCTTGCCGGGGCGGCTTTGCTCCAATGCCTGCGAGTATATCGGTCGACAGGCTCCGCGACGACCATCCGGTTCTGATTTTGACTGTCAATTGTGCACATCTATGTGCTTTTTCGAACAATTTGCTATCGTGCCGAACCTGCCAGGCCACAACCAGCGCTGTTGCGGCTTCCAGAACCGACTATAAGAGAAGCCCTTGCCATGACCACTGTGCCTTCGAGCGTCGCGCAGCCCGCGCAACCGGCTCGTCCGTTGACCCGCAATGACTACAAGACCCTGTCGCTGTCCGCTTTGGGCGGCGCGCTGGAGTTCTACGATTTCATCATTTTCGTGTTCTTCGCCACGGTGGTCGGCAAGCTGTTCTTCCCGGCGGACATGCCCGAGTGGCTGCGCCTGATGCAGACCTTCGGGATCTTCGCCGCCGGCTACCTGGCCCGGCCCCTGGGCGGGATCGTCATGGCGCACTTCGGCGACCTGCTCGGGCGCAAGAAGATGTTCACCCTGAGTATTTTCATGATGGCGGTGCCGACCCTGATCATGGGCCTGCTGCCGACCTACGCGCAGATCGGCATGTGGGCGCCGATCCTGTTGCTGCTGATGCGGGTGATCCAGGGTGCGGCCATCGGCGGTGAAGTGCCGGGCGCCTGGGTGTTCGTTTCCGAGCATGTACCGCAGCGGCATATCGGCTACGCCTGCGGCACCCTGACCTCGGGCCTGACCGCCGGCATCCTCCTGGGTTCGCTGGTGGCCACCGCGATCAACAGCATCTACACCCCGGGCGAAGTCGCCGATTACGCCTGGCGGATTCCTTTCCTGTTGGGCGGCGTGTTCGGTCTGTTCTCGGTGTACTTGCGCCGCTGGCTGCACGAAACCCCGGTGTTCGCCGAGCTGCAACTGCGCAAGGCCCTGGCCGAGGAAGTGCCGCTGCGCGCAGTGCTGCGCGACCACCGCAGCGCGATCATTCTCTCGATGCTGCTGACCTGGCTGCTGTCCGCCGGGATCATCGTGGTGATCCTGATGACCCCGACCGTATTGCAGACGGTCTATCACTTCAGCCCGACCACCGCGTTGCAGGCCAACAGCCTGGCGATCGTGTTCCTCAGCCTGGGGTGCGTGGCGTCCGGTGCGCTGGCCGACCGTTTTGGCGCGGGCCGGGTGTTCGTATTCGGCAGTGCGCTGCTGCTGGCGACTTCCTGGACCTTCTACCACAGCCTGCTGGATCACCCGGACTGGCTGTTCCCGCTGTACGCGCTGACCGGCCTGCTGGTGGGCACCATCGGCGCGGTGCCTTATGTGATGGTCAAGGCGTTCCCGGCGGTGGTGCGCTTCAGCGGCCTGTCGTTCTCCTACAACCTGGCCTACGCGATCTTCGGTGGCCTGACGCCGATGGTGGTGACCGCACTGCTCAAGGAGAGCCCGATGGGTCCGGCCTATTATGTTGCAATTATTTGCAGCATCGGGATCCTGGTCGGCCTGTACCTGTGGAAAAAGGATCGCTGATCCGGGCCATCCTGTAGCCGCTGCCGCAAGGTCGCAGGCCCTTCTGCACGCTGACGATCGCCGCGACCCTTCGGGTCGATCGCAGCCTTCGGCAGCGGCTACAAAACCCTCTATAAAGAAAGGCCAGCCTTCCATCGCGAATGCTGGCCTTTCATCTAATTGTCATATTTCAGCCATAGAGTGTTCACACGGCCTACAGATACTTGGCCCGACTTAACACACCCTATCTGCTAGGAGTAAGGCATGAAACTGAAGCGTTTGATGGCGGCAATGACTTTTGTCGCTGCTGGCGTTGCGACTGCCCACGCGGTTGCCGCTGTTGACCCTGCTATCCCGAGCTACACCAAGACCACTGGTGTGTCGGGCAACCTGTCCAGCGTCGGCTCCGATACCCTGGCCAACCTCATGACCCTGTGGGCCGAGCACTACAAGAAAGAATACCCGAACGTAAACATCCAGATTCAGGCCGCTGGCTCCGCCACCGCGCCACCTGCGCTAACCGAAGGCACCTCCAACCTGGGCCCGATGAGCCGCAAGATGAAGGACACCGAACTGGCGGCCTTCGAGCAGAAGTACGGCTACAAGCCAACCGCCATCCCGGTTGCCGTGGACGCCCTGGCGGTGTTCGTGCACAAGGACAACCCGATCCAGCACCTGACCATGGAACAGGTTGACGCGATCTTCTCCTCGACCCGCCTGTGCGGCGCCAAAGCCGACGTCAAGACCTGGGGCGACCTGGGCGTGACCGGCGACCTGGCCAACAAGCCGGTCCAGCTGTTCGGTCGTAACTCGGTATCCGGCACCTACGGCTACTTCAAGGAAGAAGCCCTGTGCAAAGGCGACTACAAGCCTAACGTCAACGAACAGCCAGGTTCGGCTTCGGTGGTCCAGTCCATCAGTTCCTCGCTGAACGGCATCGGCTACTCGGGCATCGGCTACAAGACCGCCAGCGTGAAGACCGTGGCCCTGGCCAAGAAAGGCAGCAGCGACTTCATCGAAGACACCGAAGAAAACGCCCTGAACGGCAAGTACCCGCTGTCCCGCTTCCTGTACGTGTACATCAACAAGGCCCCGAACAAGCCTCTGGCCCCGCTGGAAGCCGAGTTCGTGAAACTGGTTCTGTCGAAACAGGGCCAGGAAGTCGTGGTGAAAGACGGCTACATCCCACTGCCAGCCAAAGTCGCCGCCAAGGCACTGGCTGACCTGGGCCTGCAGGAAGGCTCTGCAGTCGTAAAGAAGTAACACCCTAGGTCCGGGCCAGTCCCGGACCTTGTAGGAGCGAGCGGGCTCGCTCCTACACCCCCCATTTTCGATCCGCTGCCAGCTCTGCTACGCGGCGGATTTGTTGCGTCACTGCATTGTCATCTTTCTGTCATACAGGATCGCTAGGGTGTGCGCATGAATGATCTGGCCAACTCCACCATGACTCCGACTTCTCCCCCCAAGCGCATTGACTTCAATACGCCTGAGCTGCAACGCAAGCGCCGCATCCGTGCGCTGAAAGATCGCCTGACCCGTTGGTACGTCCTCGTCGGCGGTCTGGCCGTGCTGGCCGCGATCACCTTGATCTTCTTCTTCCTCGCCTATGTCGTGCTGCCCCTGTTCCAGGGCGCCGACCTGACCGCCAAGGACCCGCTGACCCCGGCCTGGATGCAGGACGCCGGCAAGCCGCTGATGTTCTCCTTGGAAGAGCAGAACCAGGTCGGCATGCGGGTTTCCGACAAGGGCCAGGCGCTGTTCTTCGACATCGACAACGGTGCCGAGCTGCGTCGCGTCGACCTGCCGATCCCGGCTGGCGCCACCGTGACCGCCATCGGCAAGGATCAGCCGGGCAGCCCGCTGGTGGTGGTTGGCCTGTCCAACGGCCAGGCGCTGGTGTTCCGTCACACCTATAAGGTCAGCTACCCGGACGGCAAGAAGACCATCTCGCCGGCCATCGAATACCCCTACGGTGAAACCCCGATCGTGCTGAACGAGCAGGGCGGTGCCCTGGAGCACGTCAACCTCAACGCCACCGATTCGGCGCTGGTGGTGGCCGGTTCCAGCGGCGCGCAACTGCACGTGCTGCAGCTGACCCGCGAAGAAAACATGATGACCGGCGAGGTCACCAGCGAGCAGAACCGCATCGAGCTGCCGCAGATGACCGAACCGGTCAAGGCCATGTACATCGACCCGCGCCAACAGTGGCTGTACGTGATCAACGGGCGTGCCCAGGCCGACGTGTTCAGCCTGCGCGACAAGAGCCTCAACGGTCGCTACAAGCTGCTGGAGGATGCCAATGCCGAAGTGACGGCCAGCACCCAGCTGGTGGGCGGCATCTCGCTGATCATCGGTACCTCCAAGGGCGGCCTGGCCCAGTGGTTCATGGCCCGCGATCCGGACGGCGAACTGCGCCTGAAGCAGATCCGCACCTTCCAGATGGGCACCACGCCGATCATCGAAATCACCGCCGAAGAGCGCCGCAAAGGCTTCGTCGCGCTGGACGCCTCGGGCAAGCTCGGCGTGTTCCACAGCACCGCGCACCGCACCCTGCTGGTGGACCAGGTGGTCGAGGGCGAAGGCCTGTTCGGCCTGTCGCCACGGGCCAACCGGGTAATCGTCGAAGCCGGCGGCAAGCTGCAACCGCTGGTGCTCGACAACCCGCACCCGGAAGTGTCCTGGAGCGCGCTGTGGAGCAAGGTCTGGTACGAGAACTACGACGAGCCTAAATACGTCTGGCAATCGACCGCGGCCAACACCGACTTTGAACCCAAGCTGAGCCTCTCGCCCCTGACCTTCGGTACCCTCAAGGCAGCGTTCTACGCAATGCTGCTGGCGGCGCCGCTGGCGGTCGCCGCGGCGATCTACACCGCTTACTTCATGGCCCCGGGCATGCGCCGCAAGGTCAAGCCGGTGATCGAGCTGATGGAAGCGATGCCGACGGTGATCCTCGGCTTCTTCGCCGGCCTGTTCCTCGCGCCTTATGTCGAAGGCCATCTGCCGGGCATCTTCAGCCTGCTGATGCTGCTGCCGATCGGCATCCTGGTGGCCGGTTTCGTCTTCAGCCGCCTGCCCGAGTCGGTGCGCCTCAAGGTGCCGGACGGCTGGGAAAGCGCGATCCTGATCCCGATGATCATCCTGGTGGGCTGGTTCTCGCTGTACATGAGCCCGTTCATGGAGAACTGGTTCTTCGGCGGCGACATGCGCATGTGGATCTCCCACGACCTGGGCATCACCTACGACCAGCGCAACGCCCTGGTGGTCGGCCTGGCCATGGGCTTCGCGGTGATCCCGAACATCTACTCGATCGCCGAGGACGCCGTGTTCAGCGTGCCGCGCGGCCTGACCCTGGGCTCCCTGGCCCTGGGCGCGACCCCGTGGCAGACCATGACCCGCGTGGTGATCCTCACTGCCAGCCCGGGCATTTTCTCGGCGCTGATGATCGGCATGGGCCGCGCGGTCGGCGAAACCATGATCGTGCTGATGGCCACCGGCAACACCCCGGTCATGGAAATGAACCTGTTCGAAGGCCTGCGCACCCTGGCGGCCAACGTCGCGGTGGAAATGCCGGAGTCGGAAGTCGGCGGCAGCCACTACCGCGTGCTGTTCCTCTCGGCGCTGGTGCTGCTGCTGTTCACCTTCGTCATGAACACCCTCGCCGAGCTGATCCGTCAGCGTCTGCGCAAGAAATACTCGTCGCTTTAAGAAAGGTAGAAGTCTGTGAAACAGAACTCCCTAAAAGACTGGTTCAAGAGCGGCGCCCCGGGCGTCTGGATCAGCGGTGGCGCGGTGTCCATCGCGGTCATCATGACCATCGGCCTGCTGGCGGTGATCGCCGTGCGCGGCCTGGGCCACTTCTGGCCGGCGGACCTGGTGCATGCCCACTACGACGTACCGGGCCAGGCCAACCACCTGGTCATCGGCGAAGTGGTACAGAAAGAAGAAGTGCCGCGGGCACGCCTGAAGAGCGCCGGCCTGCCGGTGCCGGACGAAGGCCCCGAGTTCATGACCCGCGAGCTGATCAAGGTCGGCAACCGTGACCTGAACGGCAACGACTTCACCTGGATTGTCGGCGACTGGCTGACCAACCAGACCACGCCGCCGGAGCTGATGGCCATCGAGCGGCGCGAGTGGGGCAACTTCTACGGCTACCTGGTCAACGTCAAGCAGGATGGCAAGGTCATCGCCGAAGGCGAAGCGGCCTGGCCGGAACTGCAGGCGCGGATCGAGCGGGTGAACAAGCTGGCTGCCCAGCTCAAGACCCTGGAGAAAGTCGACATCGGCGCGATCAACGCCGGCCTCGAGCGTATCCGCCTGCACGGTCGCAAACTGGAACTGGACGGCAAGCTCGATGCCGCCGCCCAGGCCGACATGGAAAGCGAACGCGCCGAGCTGAACGCCCGTTACCAGGACGTCGAGGCCCGCCTCAGTGACCTGCATGCGCAGTTCAACCGCGACAGCCTCACTGCCCGGGACGCCAACGGCAAGGAAGTGGAAATCAGCCTGGGCAAGGTGGTGCACGCCTACCAGCCGAACGGCATGGGCACCCTGACCAAAATGGGTTTCTACTTCAGCAAGGTCTGGGAATTCCTCAGCGACGACCCGCGTGAAGCCAACACTGAAGGCGGCATTTTCCCGGCGATCTTCGGTACGGTGATGATGACCCTGATCATGGCGATGATCGTGACCCCGTTCGGCGTGCTGGCGGCGGTGTACCTGCGCGAATACGCCAAGCAGAACACCCTGACCCGGGTGATCCGCATCGCGGTGAACAACCTGGCGGGTGTTCCGGCCATCGTCTACGGCGTGTTCGGCCTGGGCTTCTTCGTCTATGTGCTGGGCGGCTCCCTCGACCGCTTGTTCTTCCCGGAAGCCTTGCCGGCGCCGACCTTCGGTACTCCGGGCCTGCTCTGGGCCTCCCTGACCCTGGCGCTGCTGGCGGTGCCGGTGGTGATCGTGGCCACCGAGGAAGGCCTGGCGCGGATTCCCCGCACCGTGCGTGAAGGTTCCCTGGCCCTTGGCGCGACCAAGGCGGAAACCCTGTGGAAGATCGTGCTGCCGATGGCCAGCCCGGCGATGATGACCGGCATGATCCTCGCCGTGGCCCGCGCCGCCGGTGAAGTGGCGCCGCTGATGCTGGTGGGTGTGGTGAAACTGGCGCCGTCGCTGCCGGTGGACGGCAACTACCCGTACCTGCACCTGGACCAGAAGATCATGCACCTGGGCTTCCACATCTACGATGTCGGCTTCCAGAGCCCGAACGTCGAGGCCGCGCGGCCGCTGGTGTACGCCACGGCGCTGCTGCTGGTGCTGGTGATCGCGACCCTCAACCTGTCGGCAGTGTGGATTCGTAACCACCTGCGCGAGAAATACAAGGCTTTGGATAGTTAACACCGCCCCTGTAGGAGCGAAGCTTGCTCGCGAAAGCTGTCTGTCAGTCGCATCATTGTCAAATGTGCCGACGCCTTCGCGGGCAAGCCTCGCTCCTACAAACGGCAACACCTCTGGCCCATTCTGTGAGGCCAGCGGCTCACTGAAACGAATTTGTTAGCGTAGGGAGTTACCCATGCAGCAAGAAGCACATACCCACGGCATCAACATGTCGGCCCTGGGCCGCGACAAGCAGAGCCTGAGCCTGGAGCAGGAAACCGTGGCCATCGAAGTCCCGGGCCTGAGCCTGTTCTACGGTGAGAAACAGGCGCTGTTCGACGTCAGCATGAACATTCCGAAGCAGCGCGTGACCGCCTTCATCGGCCCGTCCGGCTGCGGCAAGTCGACCCTGCTGCGCACCTTCAACCGGATGAACGACCTGGTGGACGGCTGCCGCGTGGAAGGCGAGATCAACCTCTACGGCAACAACATCTACCGCAAGGGCGAAGACGTGGCCGAGCTGCGTCGCCGCGTGGGCATGGTGTTCCAGAAGCCCAACCCGTTCCCGAAAACCATCTACGAGAATGTGGTCTACGGCCTGCGTATCCAGGGCATCAACAAGAAGCGCATCCTCGACGAGGCCGTCGAGTGGGCCCTCAAGGGCGCGGCGCTGTGGGACGAGGTCAAGGACCGCCTGCACGACTCGGCGCTCGGCCTGTCCGGTGGTCAGCAGCAGCGTCTGGTGATCGCCCGGACCATCGCCGTGGAGCCGGAAGTGCTGCTGCTCGACGAACCCTGCTCGGCACTCGACCCGATTTCCACCCTGAAGGTCGAAGAACTGATCTACGAACTGAAATCGAAGTTCACCATCGTGATCGTGACCCACAACATGCAACAGGCCGCGCGGGTCTCCGACTACACGGCGTTCATGTACATGGGCAAACTGGTGGAATTCGGCGACACCGACACCCTGTTCACCAATCCGGCGAAGAAGCAGACCGAAGACTACATCACCGGTCGTTACGGCTAGGAAGCAGCTGCAAGCCGCAAGCTTCAAGCGGCAAGACAGAAATGGTGCGGTACCGGATCAATATTTAACTGCTTGAAGCTTGCAGCTTGAAGCTTGCAACTTTCGCGGAGTGAACAAGATGATTTCGAAGGAAGGCCTTACTCACCACATCTCCCAGCAGTTCAACGCCGAACTCGAGGAGGTGCGCAGCCACCTCCTGGCGATGGGCGGGCTGGTCGAGAAACAAGTCAACGACGCCGTCACCGCGCTGATCGAAGCCGACTCGGGGCTCGCCCAGCAGGTGCGCGAGATCGACGACCAGATCAACCAGATGGAACGCAACATCGACGAAGAATGCCTGCGCATTCTCGCCCGTCGCCAGCCGGCGGCTTCCGACCTGCGCCTGATCATCAGCATCTCCAAGTCGGTGATCGACCTGGAGCGCATCGGCGACGAATCGACCAAGATCGCCCGCCGCGCCATCCAACTGTGCGAAGAAGGCGAGGCCCCGCGCGGCTACGTGGAAGTGCGGCACATCGGCGACCAGGTGCGCAACATGGTCCGCGATGCGCTGGACGCCTTTGCCCGTTTCGACGCCGACCTGGCGCTGTCGGTGGCCCAGTACGACAAGATCATCGACCGCGAGTACAAGACCGCGCTGCGCGAGCTGGCCACCTACATGATGGAAGATCCGCGCTCGATTTCGCGCGTTCTAAGCATCATCTGGGTGCTGCGCTCCCTGGAGCGGATCGGCGACCACGCGCGCAACATCTCGGAGCTGGTGATTTACCTGGTACGCGGCACCGATGTGCGCCATCTGGGGCTCAAGCGGATGAAGGAAGAAGTTGAAGGCACAAGCGCCGAAAGCGCTAATGTTCCGGGTGAAGCTGACGATAAGTAAGGTTGCCCGAGAGAAGCGCCCGGCCCTTTTGGCCGGGCGTTTTCGTTTATGGGGATTGAACTTGAAAAGCAGCGCCCGCGAACGAAAAGTCCTGGCGTGACTGAAGAGTTTTGGCAAAGTGCCATCAGTAAAGCGTTATGCTAGCCGGGATTTTTAAAGGGGTGGTCGATGAGTAAGGTAAGTGTGTTGGTGGTGGATGACGCTTCGTTCATTCGTGACCTGGTGAAGAAGTGTCTGCGCAACTACTTCCCTGGCATCAAGATCGAGGACGCCATCAACGGCCGTAAAGCCCAGGCCCTGCTGGCCCGTGAAGCCTTCGACCTGGTCCTGTGCGACTGGGAAATGCCGGAAATGTCCGGCCTGGAGCTGCTGACCTGGTGCCGCGGCCAGGAGGCGATGAAGGCCATGCCGTTCATCATGGTCACCAGTCGTGGCGACAAGGAGAACGTGGTGCAGGCGATCCAGGCCGGCGTCTCCGGCTACGTCAGCAAGCCGTTCACCAACGAGCAGTTGCTGACCAAGGTCAAGCAGGCGCTGAACAAGGTCGGCAAGCTCGACACCCTGATGAACAGCGCGCCGACCAAGATGAACTCAGCGTTCGGCAACGACTCCCTGAGTGCCCTGACCGGTGGCAAGGCCGAAGTCATCGGCGCCGCGCCGGCGGCTGCGGCGGTCAATCCGTTTGCCAAGCCTGCTGTCGTCTCTGCTCCTGCTCCCGCTGCTGCGCCGTCCCGTGGCCTGCTCAACAGCCCGCCGGTGAAGGCGCCGGCTCCTGCCGCCGCTGCGCCTGCCAGTGGTCGCGGCCAGGGGCAGTTGCGCCTGCCCAGCGGTACCCAGCAGTGCGTGATCAAGGCGCTGAGCATCAAGGAGGCGCTGTTGGTGGTGAAGCGTACCGATACGCTGCCGCAGGTGCTCGACAGCGCGGTGCTGGACCTGGAGCAGGGTGACAATGCCGAAGTGGCGCGCCTGAACGGCTACCTGCATGCAGTGGTGGCCTATGAGCCGAAGCCGGACAGCGAGTGGCTGCAGCTGACCTTCCGCTTCGTCGACCAGGATGCGCAGAAGCTCGATTACATCTCCCGCCTGATCGCCCGCGGCACGGCGCAGAAACACTTCGTCCCCGGCGCCTGAGTCCTCTCAGCCCCGTTCCTGACCACTATTTCACGGGCAACCACGCTTCTGTAGGAGCGAGGCTTGCCCGCGATGACGTCCGTTCTGGCGCCACATGTTCTGGACGGCTGCCCCCGACCCTGTAGCCGCTGCCGCAGGCTGCGATAAGGCCGAAGGCCTTCAGCGATCTCAAAAAACTGTACCCGCTTCGTCGGAGCGCCACGCGAAACCTGCTGCAAACACTTTCCTGTACCACGCTTCTGCACGCTGACGAAGGTGATCTGGGGCGTGTCACCCAGGCCTTGCATCCGTTGCTGGAGGATGGCTGTGATGTCTTGCAGGCCACGCAGCACAAGGTGTTGGGGGAGAGACGGTGGTTTGCTGCCGTGTGTCCGATTCTCGGTTTTTCAGGTTGATTTATATCTGTACTGATATAGGTTGTGGTCTGTGCTTTCGGCTTTTCTTGTGCCTGGCCACGCTTTGAAACAACCCGGCCGCGCGCTGTGGCGGTCGGGTTGTTTAACCTCTCCGGGGTCAGTCACGGGAGAGGTTCGATGCCTAGGCACAAGGATGTGGTGTTTGTCGGGAGCGCGCTCCGGGACCTCCGGGCTTTTCCGCTGGATGCGCGAAGGGCCGCAGGTTTTCAACTGGATCTGTTGCAGCAGGGCGAGCAGCCCTATGACTGCCGGTCGATGAAAACCGTGGGGCCGGGAGTGTTCGAGATCAGGATCAGTGAGGATTCAGGGGCGTTTCGGGTGTTTTACGTGGCCAACCGGCCCGCGGCCATTTATGTGCTGCACGCCATGCGCAAGACCACCCGCAAGACCGAAGCGCGGGACATCGAGCTGGCTCGGGCCAGACTTCAGGAGATAAGTGCACGCCATGACCGATCACATGCATACCGAGCGTTTCGCCAGTGTCTGGGACGCGCTCGAAGGTTCGCCGCAGGAAGCCGCCAATATGCGCCTGCGCTCCAAGCTCATGCTGGAACTGGGCAAGACCATCAAGGCCTGGGGCGTTTCGCAGAAGGAGGCCGCCCGGCGGCTCAATATCACCCAGCCGCGACTCAACGACGTGCTCAGCGGCAAGATCAACAAGTTTTCCCTGGATGCGCTGGTCAATCTCTCCGACGCCGCACAACTGGGTGTCGATATCAGTTTCAGTTCGTCGGCAGCGGAACCTCTGGTGCAGGGTTGATTCATACAAAGTCCACGTCGGGCTGCTAGCCTGACTTCAGGCTTTCTTCAGAATCTTGCCCATGTTCACGCACTTGCTGATTTCCTGTGGTCTGTTGCTGGCTGCCACCTCGGCCATGGCCATGACCATCTACAAGTCCACCGACGCCAACGGCGTGGTGTCCTACAGCGACCGTCCGTCGCCGGGCGCCCAGGTGTTCGTGTTTCGCGATCGCATGGTCGAGCACCTGGAGCGCCAGGTGCGTCTGGACGTCGAGAAGAGCTGGGGTGTGGACAGCGTCTTTGTGCGTAACGACCTGTATGCGCCGGTGGAGATCGAGCTGGGGTTTACCGGCCTGAAGAACATCCGCAGCGCCCCCAGGCAGCCGATTCGCCGGGTACTGCCGGCCCGCAGCCGACAGCGCCTGGCGCAGCTCACGGCGATGCAGGCGGGCAAGCCGCTGATCTATGTCCCGCAGTTCCGTTATTCCCTGGGCGACCCTGCAGGCGCCGCCCAGGCCTATCGTTATCCGCTGCCCTGGCGTGGCGGCCCCTTTCGCCTGACCCAGGGTGCCAACGGCCGGTACAGCCACTTCGGCCCCAAGAGCCGGTATGCCATGGACATCGCCATGCCCGAGGGCACGCCGATCATCGCGGCGCGGGGCGGGGTGGTGGTGAAGACCGAGAACCGCCAGAGCGGGCGCGGCACTGACCCTTCCGGCAATTTCGTGCGGGTGCTGCACAACGACGGCACCATGGGGGTGTACCTGCACCTCAAGCGCGGCTCGGTATGCGTGCGTGAAGGCCAGCGGGTCGTGGTGGGCAGCCCGCTGGCGCTGTCGGGCAACACCGGCAACAGCAGCGGCCCGCACCTGCACTTCGTGGTGCAGCGCAATACGGGGCTGGGGCTGGTGTCGATTCCCTATCAGTTCAACCAGCCCATCGGCAGCCTGCCGAATTTCGCGCTAGGCAAAAAGTAGCCGTGTAGCCGCTGCCGAAGGCTGCGATCGACCTGGGTGGCACTCCGACGAAGCGGGCGCAGGATCTTGAGATCGCTGAAGGCCTTCGGCCTTATCGCAGCCTTCGGCAGCGGCTACAGGGTGATCTGCGGGGCGGGTGTCATCAGGGGAGGGGGGCGCGAGCAATCGAGCGTCGATTACTCGCGATAGGGGGCTCAGGCCTTGCTCAATCGAGCATCAACACCTTGGCCAGGACGATTTTCGGGCCTTTCATCTTCTTGATGATGATGCGCAGGCCTTCGACTTCCATGACCTCTTCTTCTTCCGGTACCCGTTTCAGGGTCTCGTAGACCAGGCCGGCGAGGGTTTCGGCCTCGATATGGTCCAGGTCGATGCCCAGCAGGCGTTCCACCTTGAACAGCGGGGTATCGCCGCGCACCAGCAACTTGCCGGGCTGGTAGGCGAGGATGCCGCGCTCGGCCTTGCGGTGTTCGTCCTGGATGTCGCCGACCAGCACTTCCAGCACGTCTTCCATGGTCAGGTAGCCGATGATCTTGCCGTCGGCTTCCTCCACCAGGGCGAAGTGGGAACCGCCTTTACGGAATTGTTCCAGCAGCTGCGACAGCGGCATGTGCCGGGAAACGCGTTCCAGCGGGCGGGTCAGCTCGGCCAGGTTGAACGATTCGGGGATATGGTCCAGCGCCGCCAGTTCCAGCAGCAGGTCCTTGATGTGCAGCAGGCCGACGAACTCGTTGCGCTCGCTGTCGTAGACCGGGTAGCGGCTGAACTTGTGGCGGCGGAACAGGGCGAGAATCTGCTTCAGCGGTGCGTTGAACTCCACGCTGATCAGGTCTTCCCGGGAATTGGCCCAGTCCACCACTTCCAGCTCGCCCATTTCCACGGCCGAGGCCAGCACGCGCATGCCCTGGTCGCTGGGGTCCTGGCCCCGGCTGGAGTGCAGGATCAGCTTCAGTTCTTCGCGGCTGTAGTGGTGTTCGTGATGCGGGCCGGGCTCGCCCTGGCCGGCGATGCGCAGGATGGTGTTGGCGCTGGCGTTGAGCAGGTAGATCGCCGGGTACATCAGCCAGTAGAACAGGTACAGCGGCACCGCCGTCCACAGCGACAGCAGCTCGGGCTTGCGGATCGCCCAGGACTTGGGCGCCAACTCGCCGACCACGATGTGCAGGTAGGAAATGATGAAGAAGGCGGTAAAGAACGACACGCCCTTGACCACTTCCGGCGAGTCCACGCCCACGGCGCTGAGCAGCGGCGCCAGCAGGTGCGCGAAGGCCGGTTCACCGACCCAGCCGAGGCCGAGGGAGGCCAGGGTGATACCCAGCTGGCACGCGGAAAGGTAGGCATCCAGCTGGCTGTGTACGGTGCGCAGGATCTGTCCGCGCCAGCCGTTCTTGTGGGCGATGGCCTCGACCCGGGTCGAGCGCAGTTTGACCATGGCGAACTCGGCGGCTACGAAAAAGCCGTTGAGCAGAACCAGGAGCAGTGCAAAAAGAATCATGCCGAAGTCGGCGAAAAGAGACGCGAGGGTAAAACCAGGGGAAGGGTCCATGATGGAGTTTTGCGGGTTCCGTGTATTCGAAAAAGAGAGAAATGCGCGGCGCAATGGCAGGCGCAAGCCAGCCAATGTAGCGGCTGACAGGGCGGTTGCCTAGTGGCGCGTGGCTGTCACCGCTGGTCGGTCAGGGTGCCGGCACGGAATCTTTTCACCTGGGCCGGGGCGAAATGGCAGGTAAAAGTGCTGCCGTGGCCGGGTACGCTGCTGATCTCCAGGCGCGCCCGGTGGCGCAGCAGCACATGCTTGACGATGGCCAGGCCCAGGCCGGTGCCGCCGGTGTTGGAGTTGCGGCTGGAGTCGACCCGGTAGAAGCGTTCGGTCAGGCGCGGCAAGTGCTTGCTGTCGATGCCGATCCCCGAGTCCTGCACGCTCAGGTGCGCGCCTTGCTCGTCGCCCCACCAGCGGATGCGGATGTTGCCCTCGGCCGGGGTGTATTTCACGGCGTTGAACACCAGGTTGGAAAAGGCGCTGCGCAGTTCCGCCTCGCTGCCCTTGAGCTGGATCTGCGCGTCGGCTTCCAGGGTGATGCGCTGGTTGCGCTCCCCGGACAGCGCCTGGGCATCGCTCTTGATCGATTGCAGCAGCGCATCGATCGGCACCGGCTGGTTGTCCGACGGGTAGTCGGTGGCTTCCAGCTTGGCCAACAGCAGCAGGTCGTTGAGCAGGGTCTGCATGCGCCCGCCTTGCTGCTGCATCTGCTGCAGGGCGCGGCTCCAGCGTGGGTTCACTTCCTCGACGTTGTCGAGCAGGGTTTCCAGGTAGCCACAGATCACCGTCAGCGGCGTGCGCAGCTCGTGGGAGACGTTGGCGATGAAGTCCTTGCGCATCTGTTCCAGCTGGTGGATGCGGGTCACGTCGCGCACCAGCATCAGGTGTTCGTTGTTGCCGTAACGGGTGATGTACAGCTGGATGCGTACCCGGTCGTTGGTCGGCGAGGGGATTTCCAGCGGCTCGTTGTAATTGTCCTGCTCGAAATATTCCTTGAAGCGCGGATGGCGCACCAGGTTGGTCACCGGCTGGCCGCTGTCCTGCGGGGTCTTCAGGCCCAGCAGGGTTTCCGCGGCGCGGTTCCACCATTCCAGGTTGCCGTCGCTGTCGAGCATGATCACCGCGTCTTTCAGCGCCGCGGTGGACTCCTGGACCCGGTCGATCACCGCTTGCAGGCGCCCGCGCACCCGTTGGTCGCGGCGTTGCAGATGATAGATGCTGTCGAACACCTCGCCCCACAGGCCGTAGCCATCGGGCGGTGCTTCATCGGGTTGGTGCAGGCGCAGCCATTCGTGCAGGCGCAGCAGTTGCTTGAGGGTCCAGGCCAGATAGATCCCCAGGCCGAGGGCCAGGCTCCAGCCGTAGTAACCGCTGATCAGGCCGACCAGCAGGCAGCCGGTGACCAACAGCAGCATGTGGCGAATCAGGGTGCCATGCCAGTTCTGGTTCACTTAACACGCGTCCTTGTAAGCGTCTGGCGAATAAGGGGCCGGCTTCAGGCCTTGGTGGAAAAACGGTAGCCGGTGCCGCGCACGGTTTGTACCAGATTCTCGTAGGCATCGCCCAAGGCTTTGCGCAGGCGGCGGATATGCACGTCGACGGTACGCTCTTCGACGTAGACGTTGCCGCCCCAGACCTGGTCCAGCAACTGGCCGCGGGTGTAGGCGCGCTCCTGGTGGGTCATGAAGAATTGCAGCAGGCGGTATTCGGTCGGGCCCATCTCGGCCGGTTTGCCGTCGATGGTCACGCGGTGGCTGATCGGGTCCAGCAGCAGGCCGCCGACTTCAATCGGCGCCTCGCCGTCGGTCGGGCCGGCGCGGCGCAGCACGGCCTTGAGGCGCGCGACCAGCTCGCGAGGGGAGAACGGCTTGGTGATGTAGTCGTCGGCGCCGACTTCCAGGCCCTGGATCTTGTTGTCCTCTTCGCCCTTGGCGGTGAGCATGATGATCGGGATGTCACCGGTCAGCTCATCGCGTTTCAGGCGCCGGGCCAGCTCGATGCCGGAGGTGCCGGGCAGCATCCAGTCGAGCAGGATCAGGTCGGGCTTGCGGTCGACGATGATGGCATGGGCCTGCTGGGAGTTCTCCGCCTCCAGGCAGTCGTAGCCGGCCATTTCCAACGCAACGGCGATCATTTCGCGAATGGGCGCTTCGTCGTCAACGATCAGAATGCTCCTGCCAACCATGCTTAATCCTCTTGTCATTTAACTGTCTTGCGCCGCATTAGATAACGGAATTATTGCAGTCGTGTGACAGTATTTTAGGTGCTGGGGCGAGGGCTGCATTCGTGGACTAAGCTTTGGGTCCGAATCCTGACAACCACCAAAGAAGGTTTCTATGACTCAACTCACGCAATCCTGGAAAACCCTGTTGCTGAGCGCTGCGCTGGCCCTGCCGGGGCTGGCGTTCGCCGCGGAACCGGCGATGGTCAAAGACGGTATGTATGTCGACCACAAGGGCATGACCCTGTACACCTTTGCCAAGGATGCCGATGGCAAGTCCATGTGTAACGACAAGTGCGCCGCCAACTGGCCGCCGCTGATGGCCGCCAGCGGCGACAAGGCCATGGGCGAGTGGACCGTCATCAAGCGTGACGACGGCTCCATGCAGTGGGCCTACGACGGCAAGCCGCTGTACACCTTCGTGATGGACAAGAAAGCCGGTGACATGACCGGCGACGGCAAGATGGACGGCGCCTGGAAAGTAGCCAAGCCTGATTGATGGCAGGGCGATTATCGCGGGCCAGCCTCTTTCCTGCGCAGGAGCGAGGCTGGCCCGCGATTACGATCCTCAGCGAACCGCGTAATCCACGACTATCCCCAGGAAAATCGCCAACCCCGCCCAGTGGTTATGCAGGAAGGCCTTGAAGCACTTCATCCGGTCGCGATCGCGGGTGTACCAGAACTCCCAGGCAAAACACCCGGCCGCCACCAGCAAACCCAGGTGGAACCAGATACCCAACTCGAAACGCGCGCCCGCCAGCAGCAGGCACCCCAGCGCCAGGCCCTGCAGGGTCAGGATGATCACCCGGTCGGCTTCGCCGAACAGGATCGCGGTGGATTTCACCCCGATCTTCAGGTCGTCGTCGCGGTCGGTCATCGCGTAATAGGTGTCATAACCCACGGTCCACAGCAGGTTGGCGATGTACAACAGCCAGGCGGTGGCCGGCAGCTCGCCGGTCTCGGCGGTGAAGGCCATCGGGATGCCCCAGGAGAACGCGGCGCCCAGCACCACTTGCGGGTAATAGGTGTAGCGCTTCATGAAGGGGTAGGTGGCCGCCAGGGCCAGGCCGCCCAGCGACAGCCAGATGGTCGCCGCGTTGGTGCACAGCACCAGCAGGAAGCTGATGAACATCAGCACGGCGAAGAACACCAGGGCTTCCTTGGAACTGATCTTGCCGCTGACCAGCGGACGCTGTTCGGTGCGCTTCACGTGGCCGTCGACCTTGCGGTCGGCCCAGTCGTTGATCACGCAACCGCCGGCCCGGGTGAGGGTCACGCCGAGGACGAAAATCACGATATTGGCCAGCGATGGCGAGCCTTCGCCGGCAATCCACAGGGCCCAGAGGGTCGGCCAGAGCAGCAGGTAGATGCCGATCGGCTTGTCCATGCGGGTCAGCTGGATAAAGTCCCAGGCGCGCGGATTCAGGCGGTTGAGGGATTTGAGCAGGCTCTGATACATCAGCGGTTCTCCGGCTGGGCGCCGACGGCGCTCCACAGGGACGGCAGGAAGATTTCGGCGACCAGCACGCTCAGGGTTGCGCGATCGAAGCGTGAACGGCGGGCCCAGAGGTCATCGGCTTGCACCTCGTCGGGCAGCCACGGGCGTGGGTAATGGCAGACCTCGATGGGGCGGCGCGCAAAGGCCTGGTCGCAGAACAGCAGTTCGCCCAGGGAGCGGCTGCCCAGTTCGTCCATGTTCAGCCCGCCATCCTGCAGGGCGCTACGGGCCGCCACGCTGCGGGCGAATACCCAGGCCTGGCCGTGACCGCGCAGATACACCTCGCGTACCCAGCCCTGGCTACCTAGCGGCAGGTCCAGCGCGGCGCATTCGTCGGCACGCAGGGTCTGCCAGCCCTCGACCAGCGGCGTCACGCTGAAACCGTCATTGGAGAGACGGTTCAGGCGCCGGGTCAGCGAACCTTCATCGAACAGCCAATCGAGGGTCTGTGCGTCGGGGAGGGGCGTCAGCCGGCTTTGCGAGAGCCAGTCCGGGGTGGAAAATGGAGAGATTGAGTGCGGCACAGTGGGTCATTATTGGCAGCAAATGAGGCCGCGAGCTTAGCATGGCGACAGGCGATTTTGCCGCAATGGAGCGGCCGTCCGCAGCGAACGTGCTTGCATCCGTCGGTGCTCATCAGTACAAAACGCGCTGGGCCGGACGCGCCCCCTGGCGTCATCCAGAGTCGATTCATCGACCATCCCGCCGGCAACAGCCTGAGAACCTGAGGAAACGCGTAAATGAAAAAGTGGCAATGTGTGGTCTGCGGCCTGATCTACAACGAAGCCGACGGCTGGCCGGACGACGGAATCGTGCCCGGTACCCGCTGGGAAGACGTGCCTGAAGACTGGCTCTGCCCGGATTGCGGAGTCGGCAAAATGGATTTCGAAATGATCGAGATCGGCTGATCACAACCTGGTGATCCCCTGAACCTGAAGGAGTAAGGAATGAACGCACCTGTCGTCATCGTGGGCACCGGGCTGGCCGGCTACAACCTGGCCCGAGAGTTTCGCAAGCTCGATAGCGAAACGCCGCTGCTGCTGATTACCGCCGATGACGGACGTTCCTATTCCAAGCCGATGCTTTCCACCGGCTTCGGCAAGAACAAGGAAGCCGACGGCCTGAGCATGGCCGAGCCCGGCGCCATGGCCGAGCAGTTGAAGGCCGAGGTGCGCACCCATACCCGCATCAGCGGCATCGACCCTGGCCACAAGCGCCTGTGGATTGGTGAAGAAGCGGTGAACTACCGCGACCTGATCCTCGCCTGGGGCGCGGAAACCGTGCGCGTACCGGTGGAGGGCGATGCCGGCGACCTGATCTTCCCGATCAACGACCTGGAAGACTACGCGCGCTTTCGCGCGGCCGCGGCCGGCAAGCGCCGGGTGTTGCTGCTGGGCGCCGGCCTGATCGGCTGCGAGTTCGCCAACGACCTGATCCTCGGCAGTTATGAAGTGGACCTGGTAGCGCCTTGCGAGCAGGTCATGCCGACGCTGTTGCATCCTGCGGCAGCTGCCGCGGTACAGGCCGGGCTGGAAAGCCTGGGCGCGCGCTTCCACCTGGGGCCGGTGCTCAATCGCTTGCAGCGCACAGCGGATGGCCTCGAAGCGCATCTGTCCGACGGCGAGGTGATCGCCTGCGATCTGGTGGTGTCGGCGATCGGCCTGCGCCCACGCATCGACCTGGCCGCCGCCGCGGGGTTGATGGTCAACCGCGGGGTGGTGGTGGACCGGCATCTCAAGACGTCCCACGCCAACATCTATGCCTTGGGCGACTGCGCCGAGGTCGATGGGCTGAATTTGCTGTACGTCATGCCCCTCATGAGTTGTGCGCGAGCGCTGGCACAAACCCTGGCGGGTAACCCGACGGCAGTCAGTTACGGGCCTATGCCGATCACCGTGAAAACCCCGGTCTGTCCATTGGTGGTTTCGCCACCGCCACGCGGCCTGGAAGGCGTGTGGGCGGTCGAGGGGCAGGGCGCCGACATCAAGGCGCTGTGCCGCGATGCCAGCGGCAAGCTGCTGGGTTATGCCCTGACCGGGGCCGCGGTCATGGAGAAATTGGCCCTGAACAAGGAGCTTCCCGGCTTGTTGGCCTAAATACCGGTCGTTCTGTCGGAATAATCATGGGTTTGCCGCTACAAAGGTCGTGCAGAGACTGGCGCCACTCCTAACCGCGTGCCATCCTCACACCCGTCTGCCGCAGAGTAGAGCCTGCGGCGCCTTGGGCGCTGTTCCGGAAGAACAGCACGGACATAACAACAAAAAACCGTCAAAGAGGCTTCACTATGCGTAAACCAGAACTCGCCGCTGCAATTGCTGAAAAAGCGGATCTGACCAAAGAACAAGCCAACCGCGTTCTCAACGCCGTTCTCGAAGAAATCACCGGCGCCCTGCATCGTAAAGACAGCGTCACCCTGGTAGGTTTCGGAACCTTCCTGCAGCGTCACCGTGGCGCCCGTACCGGCAAGAACCCGCAAACCGGTGAGCCGGTGAAGATCAAGGCCAGCAACACCGTAGCCTTCAAGCCAGGCAAATCGCTGAAAGACAGCGTCAATCCATAACTGTTGCGAACTCCCTCGATAGCAGGGAGAACCGTATTGAAAAATGGGCAAGCCGATACTTCGGATGCCCATTTTTTATGGGTGGCTGTTCCGTATATAAAGAACAGGAATGCATGAAGCAAGTTTCGTTAGAACTCCATCTGTACTGTTCAAAAAGCATACAGATTGTTGCGATAGCAAACTACCGTCTCGAGTGCCATCATATTGGTGGCACTTTTCAAAGTTAGGTGTTGTACGCGGACTGCACTTTTTTATAAAAGTTCAAAATTAAGATTGTTCCCGTATCCGGCACTTTTCGACTCTGTCTGGCATTGTCCCTTAATCATTGAATCGTTCTCTGGTTTATATCGCGCAAGGCTCTGGCCGGCGGCTCCCAGCGTTTCTGGTTGAAATAGGGATTCAACTGACTGCCTAAGGGGAACCCCTGTCATATATAAGGCAATCTCTTACGAGCAGCCGATGACAGTTCGTCTTGTCGTTTGAAGGGATGCTTGCTAGTGGCCATCATACTGATTACGATGCGCGCTCTTGAAAGAGCAGGCTCAATTGGATGAGTACGCTCTTCGATACTGTCCAGCACGTGAAAAAAGTCTCGCGTGCGTATAGACCGTAATCTCAAAAAGGCCATGGATGTCCTACTCAAGTAAACTTTCTGCCCATTACCTCGACCTCGCCAAGGCCTCTGTTTCCAAAGAGAGTTTTGCGGGCGAGGACGTTCGCTTCTCCAGCGAATACGAGGCACTGGAAAGTGAGCTGGGCAAAGCCCAATCCATGCACGAAAGCGGTCAGATCGACTGGCTGAAAATCCTCGAAAACAGTGAAGCGCTGCTGCGTACCCAGTCCAAGGATCTGCGGGTAGCCGCCTGGCTCACCTGGGCGCTGTATCAGCGTGAATCCTTCCCCGGCCTGCTGGCCGGCCTTGGTCTTCTGCAGCACCTGTGCGAACAGCATTGGGCGCAGATCCACCCCGCCAAACTGCGTACCCGGGCTGCCGCCATCGGCTGGCTGGTGCCGCGTCTCGAGCAGGTGCTGGGCGAAAACATCGCGATCAAGGAGCAGCTGCCGCTGTTCCGCCGCCTGGTGGAACATCTGGAAGGGCTCGACGCCGTGCTCACCGAGCATCTGGGCGACAACGCGCCCTTGCTGCTGCCGATCTGCCGGCGGCTGTCGACCATGGTCCAGCGCGCCGCCGACAACCAGCCGGAACCCGGCGCCGTGGGCGCGGTGGTGGCGCAGGTCAAGCAGGCCGCGACCCAGCTGTTCACGCCCGGCGCGCCGATCGACAACGAGAAGGAAGCGCAGAAGGCCCTGCGCGCGTTGCAGGAAAATGCCCGGCCGCTGAGCGCCTGGTGGCTCAAGCAGAAGGCCACCGATGTGCGCGCCCTGCGCCTGAACCGCACCATGCTGTGGTTGCCCATCGATGCCGTTCCGGAGCGCAATGCCGAGCAGATCACCGCGTTGCGCGGGCTGCCGGCCGACAAACTGAAGACCTATCAGGAACGTTTTGCCAATGGGCAATACGCCGACCTGCTGGTGGAGCTCGAAGCCAGCCTGGCCAGGGCGCCGTTCTGGTTCGATGGCCAGCGCATGGTCTGGGAATGCCTGCAGGGACTGAACGCCGACCAGGCGATGCGCGAAGTGGAGTTTCACTTCGCACTCCTGTTGCAGCGTCTGCCGGGGGTGGTCGAACTGCGTTTCCACGACGGTGCGCCTTTTGCCGATCCGGCCACCCGCAGCTGGATCAGCGCTCACGTCATGCCCCATCTGCAAAGCGCCAGTGCGCCGCGCAAGGTCGAAGCGACCACCAGCCAGCCGGCCTGGGAAGAAGCCCTCGAAGAGGTCTTGCCGATCCTGCGCAAGGACGGCCTCAAGGCCGCCGTGCAGGTCCTCAAGCAAGGCCTGCAGAACGCCCACGGCGGGCGGGTGCGGTTCTTCTGGCAGTTCAGCCTGGCGCGGCTGTGCTTCATGGCCAAGAAATACGAACTGGCCAAGACCCAGCTTGAAACCCTCGATCAAGAATTACTGAGCTCGGGCCTGCATGCCTGGGAGCCGGATCTTGCGTTGGAAGTGCTGCACCTCCTGCATAGCTGCTGTGAGTTGTTGCCGCAGAACCACGCAGTGCGAGAACGCAAGGAAGAGATTTATCGCAGGCTGTGCCACCTCGACCTCGAAGTGGTACTCGAATAGGCCCCAGGGCCAACAACCGCAAGGAGAAAAGCCATGGCCAAAGAAGGCTCGGTAGCCCCCAAGGAACGCATCAACGTCACCTTCAAACCCGCCACCGGCGGTGCTCAGGAAGAGATTGAACTGCCGTTGAAGCTACTGGCAATCGGTGATTACACCCAGCGCGTGGACGAGCGCAAAGTGGAAGACCGCAAGCCGATCAGCATCGACAAAATGACGTTCGACGAAGTGCTGGCCAAGCAGGAGCTGAGCCTGACGCTGAGCGTGCCTAACCGTCTTCAGGAAGAGGGCGACACCGAAGAGCTGGCGGTCAAGCTGCGCGTCAACTCGATGAAGGACTTCAACCCGGCCAGCCTGGTCGAGCAAGTGCCTGAGCTGAAAAAACTGATGGAACTGCGCGACGCGCTGGTGGCCCTCAAGGGTCCGCTGGGTAACGCCCCTGCATTCCGTAAAGCCATCGAAGGCGTACTCGCCGACGACGAATCGCGCGGTCGTGTACTCGGTGAGCTGGGCCTGAACGCCGCAGCCACCGAAGCCTGAGTCTCTATCAGTCAAGGAAGCCAAACACTATGAGCACTAGTGCAGCACAACAGAAAAGCAACGAGAACGGCGAGTACAGCATTCTCGACAGCATCATCGCCGAAACCCGCCTGACTCCGGACGACGAAGCCTACGACATCGCCAAGCGCGGTGTGTCGGCCTTCATCGAAGAGCTGCTCAAGCCTCAGAACGATGGTGAGCCGGTCAAGAAAGCCATGGTTGACCGCATGATCGCCGAGATCGATGCCAAGCTCAGCCGCCAGATGGACGAAATCCTCCACCACGAAGACTTCCAGTCCCTGGAATCGGCCTGGCGCGGCCTGCAGTTGCTGGTCGACCGCACCAACTTCCGCGAAAACATCAAGATCGAAATCCTCAACGTCTCCAAGCAGGACCTGCTGGACGACTTCGAAGATTCGCCGGAAGTGATGCAGGCAGGCCTGTACAAGCACATCTACACCGCTGAATACGGCCAGTTCGGTGGCCAGCCGGTGGGCGCGATCATCGCCAACTACTTCATGTCGCCAAGCTCGCCAGACGTGAAGCTGATGCAGTACGTGTCCAGCGTTGCCTGCATGTCCCACGCGCCGTTCATCGCCGCGGCCGGTCCGAAGTTCTTCGGCCTGGAAAGCTTCACCGGCCTGCCGGACCTGAAGGATCTGAAAGATCACTTCGAAGGCCCGCAATTCGCCAAATGGCAGAGCTTCCGCCAGTCGGAAGACTCGCGCTACATCGGCCTGACCGTACCGCGCTTCCTGCTGCGCAACCCGTACGATCCGGAAGAGAACCCGGTCAAATCCTTCGTCTACAAGGAAACCGTTGCCAACAGCCACGAGCACTACCTGTGGGGCAACACCGCGTACGCCTTCGGTACCAAGCTGACCGACAGCTTCGCCAAGTTCCGCTGGTGCCCGAACATCATCGGCCCGCAGAGCGGTGGCGCAGTAGAAGACCTGCCGCTGCACCACTTCGAAAGCATGGGCGAAATCGAAACCAAGATCCCGACTGAGGTCCTGGTTTCCGACCGTCGTGAATACGAACTGGCCGAGGAAGGCTTCATCTCCCTGACCATGCGCAAAGGCAGCGACAACGCGGCGTTCTTCTCCGCAAGCTCGGTGCAGAAACCGAAGTTCTTCGGCATCAGCGCCGAAGGCAAGGCTGCGGAGCTGAACTACAAGCTCGGCACCCAGCTGCCGTACATGATGATCGTCAACCGCCTGGCTCACTACCTGAAAGTGCTGCAGCGCGAGCAACTCGGTTCGTGGAAAGAACGTACCGACCTCGAGCTGGAGCTCAACAAGTGGATCCGCCAGTACGTCGCCGACCAGGAAAACCCGAGCGCCGAAGTTCGTGGCCGCCGTCCGCTGCGCGCCGCGCAGATCATCGTCAGCGATGTGGAAGGTGAGCCGGGCTGGTACCGCGTCAGCCTGAACGTGCGCCCGCACTTCAAGTACATGGGTGCCGATTTCACCCTGTCGCTGGTTGGCAAGCTGGACAAAGAGTAACCAGGAGCTAGGTCATGACCGGATACGGCAGCCTTTTCGAACGCCTGAGTGGCGAGGCCGACAAACGTGTCGGCTGGAGCCGCGAGGTTTCCGCCATGGCGTCGGTGGCTGCCCATCTGGGCAAGATGCTCAGCACCCGTGCGGGCAGCGTGCAGACGCTGTCCGATTACGGGCTGCCCGATCTCAACGACATGCGCCTGAGCCTGCACGACGCCCTGAGCCAGGCTCGCCTGGCCATCGAAAGCTTCATCGAAGCCTACGAACCGCGTCTGAGCAATGTGCGTGTCGTTTCCCTGCCGCGCGATCACGACCAGCTCAAGCTGGCTTTCAATATCGAAGGCCTGCTTGAGGTGGACGGGTTCAAGCGCCAGGTCAGTTTTTCCGCGCGCCTGGATGGCAGCGGTCAGGTCAAGGTGACATGAAGATGAGCGAAGACCATTTCATTCGTTTGGGCGAGGCGGCAAGTCGCGCCGTTGAGCCAGTCAACCATGTTTCATTCGGCACGCCCGATGCCACGATAGGGCTGACCAACCTGCTGGATCTGGACACTCATGAAATCGTTCAGGAAGAAGGCCGGCAGGTTCACCGGCTGACCTTCAAAAGTGGCCACAGCGTAACCATCGAGGCCAATGACAAAGCCGTTGAAGTGAAAGGCGCGCGCCTTTCTATCATCGCCGCTACCCAAGCGGTACTGCTGCATGACCCGGCGAAACCTGTTCCCTCGGCAAAGCTGGCAGCGTCACCAACGCTCACGCCACCCCTCTTGCCCATGGGAGGTGAACATGTCCGGTAAACCTGCCGCTCGTGTTTCAGACCCGACCGCTTGCCCATTGCCAGGTCACGGTACCAACCCGATCGCCGCCGGTTCCGGCGATGTGTTTTTCGACGGACTTCCGGCTGCCCGCCAAGGCGATGCCTCGGCCTGTGGCGGCACTATGTCCGGCGCCCTGGCAACCACCGTGCGGATCAATGGCAAGCCGGCGGCCACGGTTGATTCGGTCGGGACTCATGGAAATATCGTTATCGGTGGATCGGGAACGGTGATTATCGGCAATTCGCATTCGCCGGCGGCGTTTGTTCCTCCATTACCGCTGATTATTCCTGGATTTGATGAACAGTTTGCGCTGACAGATGAGGCGGGAGCTCCGATTGCCAATCGCCGATATCTACTTGTTCGCGAAGATGGCACGCAGGAAGAAGGGATTACCAATGATGCAGGGCTTACTCATCGGCTTGCTCGACATGAGCGAGCAGAGAAAGTCGAAGTCTACGTAGCAGCGGGAAGTTGATGAATGGCCACTGATACCATCAACACTTCAAGTGGTACTTTCAAAAAAGTCGCTACGGTGCAAAGTTCTCCTACCAAAGAGCTTATTCCTAAGTCGGTTGTAGTTGAGCAAGGGCTGACCGTATTTTTGGGTGGCGCTGGGATGATTGGTGGTTATAACGCCGACATGATCAACGCATTTACCGAGATAGGCATCGCTAATTCTGTTTACGGAAACTACTCATCCCTGATCACTGGGGCGGATGAGTATGTCCATCCAATGGTTGATATGCTTGCCGACGCATCAGCGGTTATTTTTTACAATCAGGATAGTAGTCGGCCTGCAGAGTCTGAATATGATCAGCTGGTTGTTGTAAAAGAAAGAACCGATTTGTATGGTTTGGTCGCTGTTAAAAGCACTATGCCGGTTATAGAAAACCAACCTGCGGATTTCTCCCTTGCTGCCATTGGCATATCAAAAAAGATTCCGACTTCTGGGCAGTTCAATATTGTCGGGTACTCATGGGGGGCGGTAATTGCAGCGCGTAGCGCTATGTATCATGCGCGCAAGGATATTATCGTCGACCACTTGGTTCTCATCGGTGCGCCGATCAATCAGGACTTGAAGGATGCGGTAACCGGGCATCCGAAAATAATCAAAACAATAATTATTGACCTGACGGATAAGGGCGACCCGATTTATGCCGGGATGACGGATGCCGAATTGGTTGGCGTTGCACCCGAGCTTGCGGGGCAGATGTCAGGCACTAACCAAGGACACTTTTACTATTCAGGGGATGATGCAGACGGTCAATTAAGGCATCGGGAACTTGCAAAGCGGCTTTATGACGAAGGGCTTCGATAAAGTGATGCGATATTTCGTTATCCTCATTTCTCTTGTCATGCTGTCTTTGAGCTTTATCGATCCCAAAGCCCCATGGGGGGTTAGTATCGACTTTATGGGCTTATTACTCCCTCAGGCGGTGTATACATTTTTTTTTGTGGTTTGTATTTTTCTTTATCTTCCGATGATAGTTGTCGGTTTTTATTATTTTGTAAAAAGTACAGTTCGTTTGGTCAAGTTTCGAGATTTCAGGGGTAGCTTCGAGCCGTTTATTTTGTTTGCGCTCATTGTGGTGAGTTTGAGCCGGTTCGGCGATTGGGTTGTTTATGAGATTTTTTAACTATCGATTGGGATCGAATTCGATGACTAGGTTCGCCGGCTTCATCCTGCTTTTTGTGGCCCTGAACGGTTGTGCGGCTCAACAGGTTTACAACAACCAGGTGTATGTCGAGAACCGTTGTGGCGAACCCTTGCAGATGAAGGTTTCCAACAGTTCCAACATGCATGCGCTGGACCGAACGATGACCTCCGCGGCGGGCTCCCGCGTACTGGTGGCGAGCTTTACCTCCTATGGCGAAGACGTGATCGAGCAGATCCCGGCCAACTACTTGCTGACGATCAGCGATGCCGCCGGGAGCAAGACCATTGACGGCGCCCAGTTGAAGCAGCACCTGAGCGACGTGGAAAAGATCAGTAAAGGGACCCAGCGCGAATGGACGATCGATGACCGCACGTTCTGTTCATGAGGTGAGCAGTTGTTGAATGTCTTGGCGCTGAAATTTTCTCAAAAACCATAAGCAGGTAAGCAGGCGTGTCCTTTAACCACTACTACCAAAGCGAACTCACCGCGCTGCGCCAGCTGGGTCGCCGTTTCGCCGAGCGTAGTCCGGCCCTGGCGCCGTTTCTCGGGCAGGCCGGGCGGGACCCGGATGTGGAGCGCCTGCTCGAAGGTTTCGCGTTCCTCACCGGTCGCCTGCGGCAGAAACTCGATGACGAGCTGCCGGAGCTGAGCCATTCGCTGATGCACCTACTGTGGCCGAACTACATGCGGCCGTTGCCGGCGTTCAGCATTTTGCAGTTCGACCCGCTGAAGCAGTCCGGGCCGGCCCTGCGTGTGGAGCGTGATACGCCGGTGGAGAGCAAGCCCATCGATGATGTGCGCTGCCGCTTCCGTACCTGCTACCCGACCGAAGTCCTGCCGCTGGACCTGACGGCGCTGAACTACTCGGTGAAAGGCGACGGCGCGCTGCTCAGCCTGCGCCTGGAGATGAGCTGCGACGGCCATCTCGGCGAGCTGAACCTGAGCCGTCTGCGCCTGCACTTGGCTGGCGAGCGCTACATCAGCCAGATGCTCTACCTTAGCCTGCTGCGCAACCTCGAAGGCATCGAGCTGGTGCCGCTGGGCATGGATGGCAAGCCGTTCCCGGGTGTCAGCGGCAATGCCATGTCGTTCAAGATGCCCGGCAACCGCGTGCAGCCGGTGGGCTTTGCCGAAGAAGAGGCGTTGATCCCGTACCCGCTGAACACCTTCCGCGGCTATCGGTACCTGCAGGAGTATTTCGCCTTCCAGGACAAGTTCCTGTTCGTCGACCTGAACGGCCTGGACCTGCTCAAGTCGCTGCCGGAGGACACCCTCAAGCAGTTGCACGGCCTTGAGGTGCGCTTCGACATTCGCAAGAGCGGCATCCAGCGCCTGCGGCCGACCCTGGACAACGTGAAGCTGTATTGCACGCCGATCGCCAACCTGTTCAAGCACGACGCGCTGCCGATCCGTCTCGATGGCAAGCAGGACGAGTACCTGTTGCTGCCGGCCGAGTACGACCTGGAAAACTGCGGCGTGTTCTCGGTGGAAACCGTGACCGGCTGGAAGCCCGGCGGCCTGGGTTACCAGGAATATGTGCCGTTCGAATCCTTCGAGCACGATCCGAGTTTCGACGTCCCGCAAAGCCGCCCGCACTACAGCATCCGCCAGCGCTCCTCGTTGCTGCATGACGGCCTGGACACCTACCTGAGCTTCGGCATCCGCCACACCGAGGCCCACGAAACCCTGTCCATCGAGCTGACCTGCACCAACCAGAACCTGCCGCGCCGGCTCAAGCTCGGCGAGATCAACCAGGCGTGCGAGGAAACCCCGGAATTCCTCAGTTTCCGCAACATCACCCCGGCCACTTCGAGCTACGCGCCACCGCTGAATCGCGACTTCCTGTGGAAGCTGATCAGCAACATGTCGCTCAACTACCTGTCGCTGGCCAACGTCGACGCGCTCAAGGTGATCCTGGAAACCTACGACTTGCCGCGCTACTACGACCAGCACCTGGAAAAGGTCAGCAAGCGCCTGCTGGGCGGGCTCAAGTCGATCCGCCACGAACATGTCGACCGGCTGCACCGGGGCCTGCCGCTGCGCGGTCTGCGCACCGAGCTGACCATCGATCCGGAAGGTTATATCGGTGAAGGCGACATGTTCGTCTTCGCCTCGGTTCTCAACGAGTTTTTCGCTCTTTACGCCAGTCTCAACTCGTACCACGAGCTGCGGGTAAAAAGTACACAGGGAGAGGTGTACCAATGGACACCACGTATGGGTCTACAGCCCCTGCTTTAAGCGGGCTGACCCGGGTCATCCGCGAGTACTCGCTGTTCCAGGCCGTGCTGCTGGTAGTGGACCGGCTGCGCGATTCCCATCCGGGCCTGAGCGAAGAGGATCTCTACGACCAGCTGGAATTCCAGGCCAATCCGAGCCTGGGTTTCCCTGGCAGCGACGTCGATCGCGTGGAGTTTTTCGAAGAGCACGGGCAGATGCGCGCGCGCCTGCGGTTCAACCTGATCGGGCTGTTCGGCTCCGGCTCGCCGCTGCCGGCGTTCTACGGTGAGCAGGCCCTGGGCGACAGCGAGGACGGCAACCCGACCCGCAATTTCCTCGACCTGTTCCACCATCGCCTGCAGCGGCTGATGCTGCCGATCTGGCGCAAGTATCGCTACCGCGCCAGCTTCAAGAGCGGCGCGCTCGACCCGTTTTCCGCCCAGCTGTTCGCCCTGATCGGCCTCGGCGGCGAAGACATCCGCAAGGCCAAGGAACTGAACTGGAAGCGCCTGCTGCCGTACCTCGGCCTGCTCAGCCTGCGGGCCCACTCGGCGGCGCTGATCGAGGCCGTGCTGCGTTACTACTTCAAGCATGCGGACCTGGTGATCGAGCAGTGCATCGAGCGGCGGGTGGAGATTCTCGAAGAGCAACGCAACCGCCTGGGTCGCGCCAACAGCCAGCTCGGCGAAGACCTGGTGCTGGGCGAGCGGGTGCGCGACCGCAGCGGCAAGTTCCGCATCCATATCCGCCAGCTCGACTGGCAGCGCTTCCACGAATTCCTGCCGATCGGTTTCGGCTACCAGCCGTTGTGCGCGCTGGTGCGGTTCACCCTGCGTGACCCGCTGGACTACGACATTCGCCTGGTCCTGCGCCAGGAAGAAATCCGCGAACTGCGCATCGGTGAGCAGAACGCCTGTCGCCTGGGGTGGACCAGTTGGCTCGGCCGCGAACGCGCGGACGGCGTGGTGACCCTGGGCAGCAAAATTCATTAAGGACAGATGACATGATCAACGTAGACCTGCAGCAACTGATCCAGGCGCTGGACGCCGAAACCCGCCGTGACCTGGAAAGCTCCGCGGAACGCTGCGTCGCCCGTGGCGGCAGCAAGATCCTGGTCGAAGACCTGTTGCTGGGTCTGCTGGAGCGTCCGCAAGGCCTGCTCGCCCGCGCGCTGCAGGACGCCGAAGTGGATGCCGGCGAACTGAGCGCGGCACTGCAATCGCGGGTCGAGCACAGTGCCTCGCGCAACCCGGTGTTCGCCCCGGAACTGGTGCAATGGCTGCAGGACGCCTTGCTGGTGGCCAACCTCGAGCTGGGCCAGAGCCAGGTCGAGCAGGCGGCGCTGATCCTCGCCCTGCTGCGCAACCCGATGCGCTATGCCGGTAGCCGCTACCAGCCGCTGCTGGCCAAGCTGAACATCGAACGGCTGAAGGATTTCGCCCTGTCGCAGAAGGAAGAGCCGGCCAGCGGCAAGCCGGCGGCGCCGGGCGAATCGCTGTTGCAGCGCTTCACCCACAACCTGACCCAGCAGGCGCGCGAGGGCAAGCTCGACCCGGTGCTGTGCCGCGATGGCGCGATCCGCCAGATGGTCGACATCCTCGCCCGGCGCCGCAAGAACAACCCGATCGTGGTCGGCGAAGCCGGCGTCGGTAAAACCGCGGTGGTCGAAGGCCTGGCCTCGCGCATCGCCGCCGGTGAAGTGCCACAGGTGCTCAAGGGCGTCGAGTTGCTGTCGCTGGACATGGGCCTGCTGCAGGCCGGCGCCAGCGTTAAGGGCGAGTTCGAGCGCCGCCTCAAGGGCGTGATCGACGAGGTCAAGGCTTCGCCTAAGCCGATCATTCTGTTTATCGACGAAGCCCACACCCTGATCGGCGCCGGCGGCAACGCGGGCGGTTCCGATGCGGCCAACCTGCTCAAGCCGGCGCTGGCTCGTGGCGAGCTGCGGACCATCGCCGCCACCACCTGGGCCGAGTACAAGAAGTACTTCGAGAAAGACCCGGCCCTGGCCCGGCGCTTCCAGCCGGTGCAGCTGCACGAACCGACCGTCAGCGAGGCGGTGACCATCCTGCGTGGCCTGGCCCAGGTCTACGAGAAGAGCCACGGCATCTACCTGCGCGACGACGCGGTGGTGGCCGCGGCCGAACTGTCAGCCCGCTACCTGGCTGGCCGCCAGCTGCCGGACAAGGCGGTGGACGTGCTCGACACCGCCTGTGCCCGGGTGCGCATCAGCCTGGCGGCGGCGCCGGAGAGCCTGGAGCGCCTGCGTGGCGAGCTGGCCGAAGGCGGCCGGCAGCGTCAGGCGCTGCGCCGCGATGCTGAAGCCGGCCTGGTGATCGACCAGGAAGCTCTGGACGCGTTGGAAGCCCGTCTGGCCGAAGCCGAGGCCGAGCAGCAAGCCCTGGAAACCCTGTGGAGCGAACAGCGCACCCTGGCCGAGCGTCTGCTCGAACTGCGCCAGCAACTGGCCAAGGCTCGCGACGCGGCCAACCAGCCGCCGCGAGTGTCGGTGGAAGAAGACGCCGAAGGCACGGTGATCGAAACCCTCGCCGCTGAAGTGGAAGAAGGGCACAGCGTCGAGGCGCTGGAGGCTGCCCTCAACGAAACCCATCGCGCCCTGAGCGATGCCCAGAGCCAGGAACGCCTGGTCAGCTTCGAAGTCTGCCCGCGCCTGGTGGCCGAAGTGATCAGCGCCTGGACCGGTGTGCCGCTGACGCAACTGGCCCGTGAACACAACGCCAAGGTGGCGAGCTTCGCCACCGACCTGCGCGCCCGCATTCGTGGCCAGGAGCAGGCGGTGCATGCGCTGGACCGCTCGATGCGCGCCACCGCCGCTGGCCTGAACAAGCCGGATGCCCCGGTCGGTGTGTTCCTGCTGGTGGGCCCGAGCGGCGTCGGCAAGACCGAAACCGCCCTGGCCCTGGCCGACCTGCTGTACGGCGGCGATCGTTTCATCACCACCATCAACATGTCCGAGTTCCAGGAGAAGCACACCGTGTCGCGCCTGATCGGCGCGCCACCAGGCTACGTTGGCTACGGCGAAGGCGGCATGCTCACCGAGGCGGTGCGGCAGAAGCCCTATTCGGTGGTGCTGCTCGACGAGGTCGAGAAAGCCGACCCGGACGTGCTCAACCTGTTCTATCAGATCTTCGACAAGGGCGTGGCCAACGACGGCGAAGGGCGCGAGATCGACTTCCGCAACACGCTGATCCTGATGACCTCGAACCTGGCCAGCGACCGCATCAGCGCCCTGTGTGAGAACGGTGAGCGACCGAGCGCCGAGATCCTGGAAGAGACCATCCGCCCGGTGCTCAGCAAGCACTTCAAGCCGGCGCTGCTGGCGCGCATGCGCGTGGTGCCGTACTACCCGGTGGGCGGCCCGGTGCTGCGCGAGCTGATCGAAATCAAGCTGGGCCGACTGGGCGAGCGCCTGAACCGTCGCCAGCTGGATTTCACTTACTGCCAGAACCTGGTCGACCACCTGGCCGAGCGCTGCACCCAGAGCGAAAGCGGCGCGCGCCTGATCGATCATCTGCTCGACCTGCACGTACTGCCGCTGGTGGCCGACCGCCTGCTGGACGCCATGGCCACCGGCGAGAACCTCAAGCGCGTACACGCGACGCTCGACAGCAGCGGCGGCGTGACCTGCGAGTTCGCCTGAGGTGGGTGTGATGTTCACTCGTGTACCGCAACCGCTGATCTATGCCGAGGCGCTGTTGGCGCAGTTCGCCAGCCTGTCGCGGGCGGCGGACGATGGCGCGCTGCTGGGCGATTTCGTGCGCGGCGTGGCCGGGCTCAGCGGTTGCGAGCTGAGCCAGCTGTACCTGCTGGATGCCACCCATACCCGGCTGGGCCTGAGCGCCGAATGCCTGGGCGGCATCCTGCAACCGCGGGAAGCGGCGAGCCTGCCGGCGGACTACAACGGTGAGCAGCTGCTGCAGTTCGCCCTGTGCCAGAACCGCGTGGTGAGCCTGGTGGGGCTGAGCGGCAGCCTGCACGAAACCAGCTTCCTGCCGGCCCGGGATACCCCCTGGCAGTCACTGCTGTGCGTGCCGCTGGTGAACACGCAAAAGGCCGTCGAGGGCCTGCTGCTGTGCGCCAGTCGCGAACACATCGACCTGCAGGGCTTCGCCGATTCCATGGGGCAGCTGGGCTCGTTCGTGCTCGGGCAATTGCACCTGCTGCAACGCCTGCGCCGTCCAGTGGGCGACGCGACGCCCGTGGCCAGCACCCCGGTCAGCGCCAGCGGCTACGGGCTGATCGGCAACAGCACGGCCATGCGCCAGACCTACCAGTTGATCAGCAAGGTGCTGCACAGCCCCTACACCGTGTTGCTGCGTGGCGAGACCGGCACTGGCAAGGAAGTGGTGGCGCGGGCCATCCACGACTACGGCCCGCGGCGCTCCCAGGCGTTCATCGTGCAGAACTGCGCGGCCTTCCCGGAGAACCTGCTGGAGAGCGAGCTGTTCGGCTACCGCAAGGGTGCCTTCACTGGCGCCGATCGCGACCGTCCGGGGCTGTTCGACGCGGCCAATGGCGGCACCCTGTTGCTGGACGAAATCGGCGACATGCCGCTGTCCCTGCAAGCCAAGCTGCTGCGCGTGTTGCAGGAGGGCGAGATCCGTCCGCTGGGTTCCAACGACACCCACAAGATCGACGTGCGCATCATCGCCGCGACCCACCGCGACCTGGCGGTGCTGGTCAGCGAAGGCAAGTTCCGCGAGGACCTGTACTACCGCCTGGCGCAGTTCCCGATCGAGTTGCCGGCCCTGCGCCAGCGCGAAGGCGACATCCTCGACCTGGCCCGGCACTTCGCCGACAAGGCTTGTGCATTTTTGCAGCGCGACCCGGTGAGCTGGTCGGAAACCGCCCTCAATCACCTGTCGGGCTACACCTTCCCGGGCAACGTGCGCGAGCTCAAGGGCCTGGTGGAACGGGCGGTGCTGCTGTGCGAAGGCGGCGAGCTGCTGGCCGAGCATTTCTCCCTGAGCAGCGAAGCGCTGCCGGAAGAACCCGGCCTGAACCTGCGCGAGCGCCTGGAGAAGGTCGAGCGCCACCTGCTGCTCGATTGCCTGCGCAAGAACGACGGCAACCAGACCCTGGCGGCCCGCGAGCTGGGGCTGCCCAGGCGCACGCTGCTGTACCGCCTCGGGCGGCTGAACATCAATCTTGGCGACTTCGAGGGTTAGCGCGACATGACTTCCCCCAGCGCCTTTTTCGTTTCGCCAAGCGTCGCCCGCCAGGGGCGGCGCTTTGTGCATTGTCTACCCATGGAGACCTTCTGATGTCTGTTCGTCACTGGCAAGCCGCCCTGCTGGCTCTGATCGTTCTCAGCGGCCTCGGCGGCTGTAGCGGCAATTACAAATTCAACGACAACACCTATCGCCCATTGGGTGATCCGCAGGCGGTCAATCGCGGCAAGTGACCGCAAGGAGCATCATCATGGAACTGGTTTTCGAAATGCTGAACACCAAGCAGTTCGTGCCCACGGAGTTGAGCAGCAAAACCTTCAAGCAGGCCGGTGGGGTGATCGGGCGGGGCGAGGATTGCGACTGGATCATTCCGGACCGCAAGCGTCACCTGTCCAACCACCACGCGATCGTCAGCTACCGCGACGGAATGTTTTTCCTCACCGATACCAGCAGCAACGGTATCCAGGCCAGCGATAGCGGCGCGCGCCTGCGCAAGGGCGAGCCGCAGCGTATCGAGCACGGCAGCGTCTATGTGCTGGGGGATTTCGAGATCCGTGCGCGCCTGGTGCGCGATCCGGCGACCTTCGACGCCGAAATCGGGCGTCCGCAAGCCGCTGGCAGCATCATTCCCGATGACGCATTCCTCGACCTCGACCCGCTCAACGCGCTGGACCAGCAGGAGCGGGTGTATTCGGAAATCGACGAGCTGACCGCGCTCAACACGCCGCGCCAGGAACCACGGCAGCGCGCGGACTATGCGCGGATCGACATGGAAAGCCTGCTGGTGCCGGAACTGGTGGCGCAGCCCGAGGCGCCGGTCGCCGTCGAGCCGGCCCCGGTGGAGCGCCAGCGCGAAGGCTTCTGGGAGCATTTCGGCGCGGCGCTGGGGGTGGACCTCAAAGGCCTCGATCACGACGCCCGCGAAGCCCTGGCGATCGATGCCGCGCGCCTGCTCAAGCAAAGCATCGGCGGCCTGCAGCAGAGCCTGCGCACCCGCAGCGAACTGAAAAACGAACTGCGCCTGGCCCTGACCACCGCCCAGGGCGGCAGCAAGAATCCACTGAAATTCGCCGTGGACGCCAGCGAAGCGCTGGGCATCCTGCTGCAGGGCAACAAGCCCGGCCAGTTGCCGGCCGAGCAGGCAATCTCCCGGGCTTTCCGCGATCTGCAGGCGCACCAGGTGGCGCTGCTGACCGCCAGCCGCGCGGCCGTGCGCGGCACCCTCGAGCATTTCTCGCCACAGCAGCTGACCCTGCGTTTCGAGCGCGACAACAAGCCGTTGCTGGCCACGTCCGGCAGCCGCTGGAGAGCCTACAACCGCTATCACCAGGCCCTGCGCCAGGACGATGACTGGAGCGAGCGCCTGCTGGCCCGTGACTTCGCCCAGGCCTACGAAGAACAGATCCGCCTGATCTCCACCCTCCACACCGAACACCAAGGATGATGCGCATGTCTCGCTGCTCGACCCTGTTATCCAAGACGCTGGCTGTGCTGACCGCCCTGGCGTTGCTGGCCGGCTGCTCGTCGCTGTCGCCGTACTCGACCATGACCAAGCTCAACCTCAAGCTGACTGCCAGCGACCAGCTCAACCCGGACCTCAACGGTCGTCCGTCGCCGATCGTGGTGCGGCTGATCGAACTCAAGCATCCGGTGGCCTTCGAGAACGCCGATTTCTTCAGCCTCTACGAGCGCGCCAAGGAGTCTCTGGCGCCGGACATGGTGGCCAGCGAAGAGCTGGAACTGCGCCCGGGTGAAACCGTGGAACTCAAGCTCAGCGTCGAAGAAGGCAGCCGCTACGTCGGCGTGCTGGCGGCCTACCGCGACATCTCCGAAGCCCAGTGGCGCTATGTGGTGCAGCTCACTCCGGTGGCGCTGACCGAAGCCGACCTGACCCTCGACCAGGCCGGTATCCGCACCAGCAACGCAACGCTCGCCAAGGCGGACAAGTAATCATGAACGTGCATAAAGTCATTTGGCAGGAAGGCATGTTGCTGCGCCCGCAGCACTTCCAGCACAACGATCGCTACTACGACTACCAGATGAAGACCCGCACCCAGTTGCTGGGCAGTTATTCCTGGGGTTTCCTGAGCCTGGAGATCGACCTGCAGTTCCTCAACATGGGCAAGCTGGTGATCAGCCAGGCCTCCGGCATCCTGCCCGACGGCAGCCTGTTCGAGCTGGGTGGCAACACCGAGCCGCTGGCCCTCGACGTGCCGCCGAACACCGGCAACACCCCGGTCTACCTGGCCTTGCCGCTGGTGACCGGTAACCACATCGAGTCGCGCCGTCCGGAGCAGTCCGACGTGCTGGCGCGCTACACCGCCTACGAGGCGGAAGTGGCCGACTCCAACGCTGGCGACGATTCCAGCAGCCAGGTCAGCTGCGCCCGGCCGGACTTCCGCCTGCTGCTGGGCGAGCAACAGAGCGACCAGGCCTATGTGAAGCTCAAGCTCTGCGAAGTCCTCGACACCACGCCCGACGGGGTGATCAGCCTCGACCCGGACTTCGTGCCGACCTTCATCCACGCCCATGCCTCGAGCTACCTGCTGTCGTGCCTGAAGGAAGTGATCAGCATGCTCAGCCACCGCGGCGACACCATTGCCGACCGGATCCGCTCCAACGGCAAGGTCGGCGGCGCCGAAGTCGGCGACTTCATGATGCTGCAACTGATCAACCGCACCGAACTGCTGCTGCGCCACTACCTGGGCCTGGAGCAGGTGCATCCGGAAGAGCTGTACCGCACGCTGCTGACCATGCTCGGCGATCTGGCGACCTTCGCCAGCGACAGCAAGCGACCGCGCCTGGACAGCCGTTACCAGCACAGCGACCAGGGCGCGAGCTTCCGCAAGTTGATGGACGCGATCCGCCAGGTGCTGTCGATGGTGCTCGAACAGCACGCCATCGAGCTGGTGCTGCAGGCGCGCCAGTACGGGATCATCGTGTCGCCGTTGCACGACCACAAGCTGCTGGGCTCGGCCTCGTTCGTCCTGGCCGCCAGCGCCAACTGCGACTCCGAAGAACTGCGCCATCGCTTGCCGGCGCACCTCAAGGTCGGCCCGGTGGAGCGCATTCGCCAGCTGGTCAACCTGCACCTGCCGGGGATCAAGGTCAAACCCTTGCCGGTGGCGCCACGGCAGATCGCGTTCCACTCCAACAAAACCTATTTCATCCTCGAACTCAGTTCCGAAGACCTGGCGCAACTGGAGCGTTCCGGCGGTTTCGCCTTCCACGTGTCCGGCGAATTCGCCGAGCTTGAACTGAAATTCTGGGCCATCAGGAACTGACCGACATGATCAAGGACATGGAACACAACCAGGACGACAAGACCGTCCTGCTCGATCGCCAGGGCCATGGCCCGGCGCAGAGTCCGCTGACCGATTTCGCCGCGCCGCCACGCTTCGAGCAACTGGAAGAACGGATGATCTACGCCGCGCGCCTGCGCCCGGCCGAGGCCTTCAACATCAGCCTGAATGCGCTGGTGGCGGCGGCCTCCGACCTGTTGTCGGAAGTGGTGCGCCTCAAGCACAGCGACACCCGCGAAGACCTGTACGCGCTCAACGAGCGCCTGACCTCGGCCCTGAAACTGTTCGAGGTGCGCGCCCTGCACAACGGCGCGGAAAGCAGCCAGGTCATGGCCGCCCGCTACGTGCTGTGCACCGTGGTTGACGAGGCGGTGGTCACCACCCCCTGGGGCAATGAAAGCGAGTGGTCGCAGATGAGCCTGCTCAGCAGCTTCCACAACGAGACCTTTGGTGGCGAGAAGTTCTTCCAGCTGCTGGATCGGTTGTCGAAGAACCCGGTCAAGCACCTGCCGATGCTGGAGCTGATGTACCTGTGCCTGTCGCTGGGCTTCGAGGGCAAGTACCGGGTCATGGCCCGCGGCATGCTCGAACTCGAAGGCATCCGCGATGCGCTGTACCGGCAGATCCGCCAGCTGCGTGGCGACGTGCCGCGCGAGCTGTCGCCGCATTGGGAAGGCCTGCACGACAAGCGCCGCAGCCTGGTGCGCATCGTGCCGTGGTGGATGGTCGCGCTGTTCACGGTGGTCTGCCTGGTGGTGATGTATTCGGGGTTCGCCTGGGTTCTGGGCGAGCAGCGCGAGACCGTTCTGCAACCTTATCAGCAGCTTGACCCGGCCGTGGTCCAGCCCCAGCCGTAATACAGGGACGTGTGATGAAAAACTTCTTCAAGAAAGTCGGCGCCTTCCTGCGCAAGACGTGGGTCTGGACGCTGTTGCTGGTGCTGTTCGTGGCGCTGCTGGTGTGGTTCGTCGGGCCGCTGCTGGCGGTCAACGACTACAAGTTCTGGGAAAGCGCGACCTCGCGCCTGCTGACCATCAGCGTGCTGTTCCTGATCTGGGGCCTGACCATGGTCTTCGTCAGCTGGCGCGCCGGGATCCGCAAGAAAGAAATGGAAGACAGCGAAGACGGCCAGGAACGCCTGCGCCGTGAAGAGCTGATCGACGAGGAACAGAAAGAGCTGCGCAGCCGCTTCAAGGAAGCCATGCGCACCCTCAAGACCTCCAGCCTGTACCGCGGGCGCAGCGAGCGCTGGCGCAACGACCTGCCCTGGTACCTGCTGATCGGCCCGCAGAGCAGCGGCAAGACCAGCCTGCTGGACTTCTCGGGCCTTGAGTTCCCGATCAACAAGATCGACCGCAAGCTGACCCGCGACACCATCGGCACCCGGCATTGCGACTGGTACTTCGCCGACCACGGCGTGCTGATCGACACCGCCGGCCGCTACCTGACCCAGCCCGACGCGGAAGTCGACGGCAGCGCCTGGAGCACCTTGCTCAACCTGCTGCGCAAGCGTCGGCGCGGGCGTCCGCTCAACGGCGTGCTGGTGACCATTCCGGTGGAACTGCTGCTGAGCGGCAACGAGCCGGATCTCGACACCCTGGCGCGCCAGGTCCGCGCGCGCCTGCAGGACGTGCACCAGAAGCTGCACGTCGACGTACCGGTATACCTGGTACTGAGCAAGGCCGACCAGTTGCTCGGCTTCGACGAGTTCTTCGACCAGCTGAGCCGCGAGGAAAGCGATCAGGTGCTCGGCACCAGCTTCCGCAAAGAACAGAACGGCACCGACGTCGCCGTGCTGCGCCAGGAGTTCGAAGAGCTGCTGCGCCGCCTGAACAGCCAGGTGATCATGCGCATGCACCAGGAGCGCGACACCCAGCGCCGTGGCCGCATCCTCGACTTCCCGCACCAGCTGGGGCAGATCGGCGAGCGCCTGTGCCTGTTCGTCGACATGGCGTTCACCGGCAACCGCTACCAGCGGGCCAGCCAGCTGCGCGGTTTCTACCTGACCAGCGCGCCGCACCTGACGGAAAAACTCGACCCCGACACCGCCAGCATCGGCGCCAGCCTGGGCATGGCGGCCGGTGTGCTGCCGACCCTGCGCAGCGGTCGTTCGCGCTTCATTCACCACCTGCTGAGCCGGGTGATTTTCCCCGAGGCCGACCTGGCTGGCCTGGACAAGCGCGAGCGCAATCGCATCCATTGGGGCCAGCGTGCGCTGTACGTTGGCGCGCTGGTGGCCCTGGCCTTGTTCGGCCTGCTCTGGGCCGGTGGTTTTTCCGCCAACTACGAGCGCCTGGAAAACCTGCGCTCCCTGGCGCAGAACTGGAACCAGCAGCGCACCGCGCTGACCGCCCGCGACGACGCGATGGCGGCGCTCAAGACCCTCGACACCAGCTTCGAAGCCACCAAGGTGTTCCCGGCCAAGGGCGACGTCTCGCTGCACGAGCGGGTCGGCCTGTACCAGGGCGAGGAAAGCAACCCGGTGGTGCTCAGCGCCTACGAGCGTGAGCTGCAAGCGCAGCTGCTGCCACGGGTGGCGCAGATGCTGGAAGGGCAGATCCGCAGCAACATGCGCGACCGCGACCGCCTGCTCAACAGCCTGCGGGCGTACCTGATGCTGAACATGCAGGACCGTCGCGATCCGTCCTGGCTCAAGGACTGGGTGGCCAGCGACTGGTCGACACGCTACGCCGGCAACACCGCGGTGCAGAACGGCCTGAACGCGCACTTCGAACGCCTGCTCAAGCTGCCGTTCAGCTACCCGCTCAACGACACGCTGGTGGCCCAGGCGCGCCAGGTGCTGCGCAGCGAGTCGTTGGCCAACGTGGTCTATCGCGTGCTGCGCGAACAGGCGCGGAGCCTGCCGGAGTACCGCCTGAGCCAGCATCTGGGGCCGCAAGGCAGCCTGTTCGTCGGCACCGACTACGCGATCCCGGGCTTCTACACCCAACAGGGTTACCAGCAGTATTTCTCGGTCCAGGGCACGGCGCTGGTCACCGATATCCTGCGTGACAACTGGGTGCTGGGCGAAGGCAGCGGCATCAGCGGCATGGACCTGCGCCGCCTGATGGTGGAACTGGAACAGCTGTACTTCCGCGACTACGCCAACTTCTGGAGCGAAGCGGTCGGCCAGGTCGGTCTGCAACCGTTCAACGACGCTGGCGAAGGCGCTGATCAGGTCGCCGGCCTGACCTCGGCCAACTCGCCAGTGCTGCAACTGTTGGTGGAGGTGCGCGAGAACACCCGCTTCCAGGCCATCGCCGAAAGCGCCGAAGACGTGACCGCCGCGGCGGACAAGGCCGCGGAGAAGGGCGGGGCGCTGGGCAAGGTCGCGGCGGCTGCCGCGGGCAAGGCCCAGGAAGCCCTGGCCAAGAACCTGCCGGACACCGCGAAGAAGTCGCTGCAACGTCGCTTCGAACCGCTGCACCGCCTGCTGGACGACAACAACGGCCCGGCCGCTGACCTGACGCCGGCGCTGCAAGCGCTGAACGACCTGCAACTGCAACTGGCCGGCCTGGCCCGTGCCAGCGCGCCCGAGCAGGCGGCGTTCGAGATGGCCAAGACCCGCATGAGCGGCCAGCGCGATGCCCTGAGCAGCCTGCGCAACGCCTCGGTGCGCCTGCCGCGTCCGGTGAGCGTGTGGTTCAACGTGCTGGCGGAAGACACCTGGCGCCTGGTGCTCAACGACTCCTACCAGTACCTCAACCAGCGTTACCAGAGCGAGCTGTACAGCTTCTACGGCAAGGCCATCAGCAAGCGTTATCCGTTCAGCGCCCACAGCACCAGCGATGTCGCCATCAGCGACTTCCGCGAGTTCTTCAAGGCGCAAGGCATCGCCGATCGCTTCTTCGAAACCTACATGCGGCCTTTCGTCAGCGGCGATCCGGGCAACTACCGCCTGCGCAGCATCGACGGCCACAGCCTGCCGATGTCCAAGGTCTACCTCGACCAGATGGCCGCGGCCCAGGTGATCCGCCAGAGCTTCTTCTCGGAGAACCCGGCGGAGCCGCAGGTGCAGTTCAAACTGGAGCCCTACACCCTGGACCCGGCGGTGAGCCGCTCCGAGTTCCGTTTCGGCGACAAGACCATGGAATACCGCCACGGCCCGATCGTGCCGGTGTCCTTCAAGTGGCCGACCGACGCCGAAGACGGCCGCACCAGCCTGGTGCTGGACAAGATGGCCGGGCGCCCGGTGGGCATCGAAAAGAACACCGGCCCCTGGTCGCTGTTCCGCCTGTTCGACCTGATGCAGACCGAGTACCTGACCGGCCGTGACGTGTTGGTGCTCAAGGCCGACCTGGGCGGCCTGCGCGCCAACTACCTGCTGATGAGCCAGCGCACGCCGAACCCGTTCGACATGGGCGTGCTGCGCACCTTCCGCATGCCGGTGCAGCTCTGATGCTGGTTGCCAGTACCTGGCGCAGCGCTGCGCGCACCGACCCGGGCAAGGTTCGGGCGCGCAACGAAGATGCCTTCCTCGACTGCCCGGAGCAGGGGCTCTGGGTGGTCGCGGACGGCATGGGCGGGCATCAGGGTGGCGACATCGCCAGCCAGTTGATCGTCGCCAGCCTGGCCGAGTTGCCGGCGCAGGACAGTTTCGACGAGCGGCTCAAGGGCTTGCGCCAGTGCCTGCACTGGCTCAACCGGCGCCTGGGCCAGGAGTTGACCGTCACCGCCGAGCGCCACGACAGCATCATGGGCAGCACCGTGGTCGCGCTGTTGCTGGAAGGAGACCGCGCGGCGTGCATCTGGGCCGGCGACAGCCGCTGTTACCTGTGGCGCGGGCAGCGTCTGTACCAGCTGTCCAAGGACCATTCGCTGCAACAGCAACTGATCGACGAGCAGCAGATGAGCGTCGAGCAGGCGCGGGCTCATCCGGCGGCCAATGCCCTGACCCGGGCGGTGGGCGCCAGCGAGCAGCTGACCCTGGATGTGCTAGAGCTGCAGGTCTACCCCGGCGATGCCTTCCTGCTGTGCAGCGACGGCCTGTACCAGGGGCTGACCAGCGACGCGCTGGGCAACGCCTTGAGCCTGGCTTCGCCGCAGGTGGCGCTGGAGCGCCTGTTCGACGGCGCCCTGCGCGGCTCGGCCCGGGACAACCTGACAGCCGTGGTGATCCGCCAATGAGTGATCTCAAATCCGGTCTGGATAACATCCTGATGAGCGAGGAAGAGGCCAGCAACCTGACCTATTTCGCCTTCGCCAAGGCCAATGAGGCGCCGCGTCCCGTGGCGCCCAAGGCCAAGGGCAAGGGGCGCAACCGCTCGAGGAACCGCTCCCGTTCCAAGGCCAAGGCCGTGGCGCCTGTGGGTGGGCTGCCGGATGTGCTGGCCGGACGTTACCGCCTCGAGCGCCTGCTCGGGGCCGGTGGCATGGGCGCGGTCTACCGCGCGCGGGACCTGCTGCATGAGCAGTTCGGCGATCCCGACCCTTACATAGCGCTCAAAGTCATGAGCGAAGAATTCTCCGAGACGCCGGATGCCAGTGCCTTGCTCTACAGCGAGTTCGCCCTGACCCGACGCCTGCGCCACCCGAACGTCGTGCGCTTGCACAGCTTCGAGGTGGACACCCAGTGCCAGCGCGCCTTCATCACCATGGAACTGATGCGCGGCCTGACCCTGGACAAACTGCTCTGCGAACGGCCGTTGGGCCTGCCCTGGAAAGAGCTGCGCGATGTGGTGCGGCCACTGCTCGATGCCCTGGCGTACAGCCACGCTCGCGGTGTGCTGCACGGCGACCTGAAGCCGAGCAACGTGATGCTGTGCGAAGACGGCGTGCGGCTGTTCGACTTCGGCCTGAGCCAGGCCGAGGAGGGCGTGCTGCCCGGCCTGCCGCAGCTGAGCCGCAGCCGCTTCAACGCCTGGACGCCCGGCTATGCCGCCCCCGAATTGCTGGAGGGCGGGGCCTTGTCGGCCAGCGCCGATCTGTACGCGGTGGCCTGTGTGATCTTTGAGCTGGCCTGTGGCAAGCACCCGTATCGCCGGTTGCCGTCGACCCAGGCCCGCGACGAACGCCTGGACCGCACGCTGCAGGCACCCAAGAACCTTCCCAGACACTGTTGGCCAGCCCTGCGCGCGGCGCTGGCCTTCGACGCGGCGCAACGCACCATCTGCGCCCAAGCATTGCGCGACGCCATGCGCGCGGATTCGTCCTGGCTGCAACGCTGGTTCCATCGGCGTAACGGATGACCACCGAACAGGGAGCAAGATATGTTCAATCCTTCCAATGAAACCCACTTCAGCCTGACGGTCGACGACTTCCAGGGTGACTTGCAGGTGCTGTCTTTCGAAGGGGTCGAAGGCATCAGCCAGCCGTTCCGTTTCGATCTGGAGCTGGTCAGCGAGAACCCCGACCTGGACCTGGAAACGCTGCTGCACAAGCAGGCTTTTCTAGCGTTTGATCCGCAAGGCAGTGGCATCCACGGCCAGATCTACCGCGTGGCCCAGGGCGATGCCGGCAAACGGCTGACCCGCTACAAGGTGTCGCTGGTGCCGCAACTGGCCTACCTCGAACACCGCACCAACCAGCGCATCTACCAGCAGCTGTCGGCGCCGAAGATCATCGCCCTGATCCTCGAAGAGCACGGCATCCAGGGCAACGCCTACCAGTTCCAGCTCGGCACCCCGTGCCCGGACCGCGACTACTGCGTGCAGTACGACGAAACCGACCTGCACTTCATCCAGCGCCTGTGCGAAGAGGAAGGCCTGCATTACCACTTCCAGCACAGCCCGCAAGGCCACCTGCTGGTATTCGGCGACGACCAGACGGTGTTCCCCAAACTTGGCCAGCCCACCGCCTATATCCAGGGCAGCGGCATGGTCGCCGACGAGCCGGTGATCAAGGGTTTCAACCTGCGCCTGGAAACCCGCACCCGCCGCACCACCCGCCGCGACTACGACTTCGAGAAGCCGCGCCTGCAGCTGGAAGCGGCCTATAAACCCGAGGCTGAAAGCGCAGAGCCGGACCTGGAAGACTACGACTACCCGGGCCGCTTCACCGACCGTGCGCGCGGCAAATTCCTCAGCCAGCGTGCCCTCGAACGCCACCGCGCCGACTACCAGCAGGCCGAAGGCTGGGGCGACCAGACACGACTGGTCAGCGGGCATTTCCTGGAACTGTCCGAGCACCCGCGCAGCGAGTGGAACGACCTCTGGCTGTTGACCCATATCGTCCACCAAGGCAAGCAGCCACAGGTGCTGGAAGAGTCGGTGACCAGCGACACCACCGACGCCTCCAGTGACAACAAGGACGGCTTCCACCAGGGCTACCGCAATCGCTTCCTCGCCACACCGTGGGATGTTTTCTACCGTCCACCCCTGAAGCATCCGAAGCCTCGCGTGCTGGGTAGCCAAACGGCCAAAGTCACCGGTCCCCAAGGCGAAGAAATCCACTGCGACCAGTACGGTCGGGTCAAGGTGCAATTCCATTGGGACCGCGAGGGGCAGAGCGATGATAAGACCAGCTGTTGGTTACGCGTCTCTTCCGGCTGGGCCGGTGCTCACTACGGCGGCATTGCCATTCCTCGCGTTGGCATGGAAGTGCTGGTGACCTTCCTCGAGGGCGACCCCGATCAACCGCTGATCACCGGCTGCCTGTATCACAAGGAAAACCAGGTCCCCTATGACTTGCCCGCCAACAAGACTCGCAGCACCTTCAAGACCCTCAGTTCTCCAGGCGGCGGTGGCTGCAACGAACTGCGCATCGAAGACAAAAAAGGCGCCGAGCAGATCTTTATCCACGCCCAGCGCGACTGGGACGAGAACATCGAACACGACCAGAAAATCCGCATCGGCCACGAACGCCACGACACGGTGGAGAAGAACACCTACACCGAACTCAAGGCCGAAGAACACCGCACCACCCACGCCGACCGCAAAGTCGAAGTCAAAGCCGACGATCATTTAATTGTTGGCCAGGACCAGCACATCAAACTCGGCACGGCTCAACTGATTCAGGCCGGTCAGGAAATCCATCTCAAGGCTGGACAAAAAATGGTGCTCGAAGCCGGAGCAGAGCTCACGCTGAAAGCGGGAGGCAGCTTTATCAAGCTGGATGCTGGTGGCGTTACCGTGGTGGGGCCGCAGGTGAGGATCAATTCGGGAGGGGCGCCGGGCCAAGGTACCGAGAATGCAGCGTTATTACCCATCATTCCGCTACCCGCTGACAGGGACAACGCGGGCGAGCTTCTGGAACCTGCGGTCTCGCAACCCGCCCCGGATGTCATACACAAACTGAGCGCGATCGTGAGCCCGTTACCGGGACTTCCAGGATACGAGGATGAGCCGTATACCCTGTTTGCCGATGGCGCGGCTATTCAGGAGGGCCTGACCGGGGCCGATGGCGTGATCACATTCGAGCACGTCCCTGGCACTCAAGCCTATGCGGTAGAACTGGTGAATGGTCATCGCTTCGAGATTGAGCCAAAAGAAGACAGCAGCCAATCCGGTTCACCCAATCAGCAACTGGCACGCCAAGGTTATCGCGACTATCACGCCCAGGCCGATCAGCTCGAACCCTTGGGTTCAACAGATGATTACCGCGCCGCTACCTTGAGTCCGGCAAGCAAGCCGAAGATCCATTGAGTGCAGGAAGCCATCGAATGACAACGGATTACAGCAAGGAAGTTATCCAGCTAACGCCTAAAGCCCACAAGTCCACGGCCTTGACCATGGACTGGTTCGCCAGAAAAGCGCTTTACCCGCCGCGAGCCGGTATACAAGTCACCCCGCTGATCAACGGTGAGCACGCATTCGGCGCTGTATACGATGCCATTCGGGGCGCGCAAAAGAGCATCGAAATCATCAGTTGGGGATTTGACCCAGCGATGCGTTTCAAGCCCGACAGTGATCGAATCGGTGAACTGCTGGATGTTCAAGGTCGACACGGCGTCAAGACGCGTGTGTTGATCTGGAAAAACCCGCTGGCCAACTTTGTTGAAAACACCATCATCGGTGATGGCCTCGCGGGTTCGGGAGGCACCGCAATGGGATCGGGCGTGGCCCGAGCAAGCGCAGCCTCCGATAAGGACCTCAAGTACCGTCAGACGTTGGAGTTTCAGCGCACTTATTATCAGGATGAACTGGCCAAGTTGTATGCGGCTCAACGGCAGGTTGACGGTGCAGGCAAGCGCCCTCAGCCGCCCAATCCCGCGCGTGAACGTGAGTTGCAGGCCATGCTGGCTGACATCGAAGCTCAGCTGAATGGGGAGGGCGGCTACAACACGCTCAAAGGCTCGGGTGGGCCCAAATATTCCCCCCAGGATGAGCAGTACACCCGGGAGTGGTTTAACCGCCTGCACGATGGGCGGATGCAGAACGTCGAGTTTCGCACCCGCGATTTCTCCACCGAAGTTCCGCTCAACGCGATCATGCGCGGACCTCAAATGGCCAGGGAAAAGGGGCGTCTGGCGACGCTCTATCGACTGATAAAAGGCGAAGCGCCCGACGTCAACTTTGCGCACATGCTGGCGCTGACGTTCTTTGCCAGCCACCACCAGAAGATGGTGCTGGTGGACTATGAAGACACCGCGAATGCGGTCGGCTTCGTCATGGGGCACAACATGCATCGCAATTACTGGGATACCAGCGCGCACCTGTATGACGACAAAGCCGCCCGGCGCAGCCCGGGCTTCGGCCCATGGCAGGACTTGTCGATGAAAGTGCAAGGGCCTGTGCTGCATGACCTGAACCACAACTTCAGCACTGCCTGGGATCGGGAAACCTTTTGGATCAAGAAATGGTTTACCGATGGCCTGCGCGATCAGCGCGAGGCTATCAAGCCAGACAATTTCAAAGCCGCTGGCTCGACCATGGCACAGATTTGCCGCACCCAGCCGCAAGAAGGGGCGGAAACCTCGATTCTGGAGCTCTACCACAAAGCGTTAGGCAACGTGCGCAACTACGCCTATTTTGAAAACCAGTACTTCCGCTACCCGGCGTTTGCCAAACAGTTACGCGAGCTGGCGGCCGCTTATATCGCCAAAGGCAGAGACAAGGACTTGTACGTGTTCGTAGTCACCAACAACCCAAACAAAAGGGGTTTTTCCAGCACCACCTACGCCACCTTGCAGGAACTCGGGCAGGAGCAACTGATGCCCCAGGCCCAGCGTACGCTGACGGAAGATATGCTGCGAAAGCGCAGCCAGTTGGCGTATCTGGAGGCCAACCCACACACCGACCCCTACGTGCAGCGCGCTCAACTCAACCGAGCCGAGATACTCAAACGCGAGATCACCGAGCTGGAAAAAAAGGGCGTTACCCCTGAGGTCGAACAGCGCCTGGGCGGTCTCAAGGCAAAAGATATTCCTGAACTCGGCAAGCCAAAATCGAATGACAGCGAAGATCCCAAACCCTACACCCTCAAGGACATACCCGGTCTCAAAGTCGTCATCGCCACCCTGACTGCCTGCACGCCGGAACCCGGAAGCACTTTATCCGAGGGGCAACAGGCCTACTTCCGGGATATCTACGTGCACTCCAAATTGTTGGTGGTGGACGACGTCTTCAGCTTGCTCAGCTCCGCGAATATCAACGCCCGCAGCCTGCATACCGACTCTGAATTAGGCCTCGCTGCGCCGGATGCCGAGCTGGCCAAGCATTGGCGGGAAGAGTTGTGGAAGTTGCATGTCGGGAAATCGCTTGATGACGGCAAGGGGCGTTGTGATGCCGCAGCAAACTTCAAGCGTTGGAATTATATGATGGATAAGAACTGGAAAAGAAAGGGCCAGAACCAGCCATTGATAGAGCATTTAACTCGTTTTTGGGATGTGGAGACGCCTTATGCCAAAGCCATTGATTAAATCCATCTTTTTTTGTGCCCTTACTTTTTTATTGTTATTGAGTGGAGCTTCGGCCATGGCCTATCCAACCTTTACCTGTGCCTACGAAAAAGACCACAACCCACCGCTGGATGCCGAAGCAGATGGTTGGTTTCAACAAGCTCGCGTTCTAGAGAAAGTGCGTGGAGTGAAAGACTGGCGAACCATCGTCGGACTCTACGAAAAAGCCATTGCCAAAGATCACTGGAAGGCGATGCATAACCTGGCGGGACTCTATCGTACAGGATGGCCTGGACAGCCTGGGGTAGAACAAGATACCAGCAAGATGCTCGATCTTTATGAACGTATGGTCAAACTCAAAGTACCGTTGGGTTATTACAACTGGGCCGTGACTGTCGAAAGTGGACGAGGTGTATTGAAGTCGGACCGGATGGCCAGCTCCTATATGTTTCAGGCGGCACAATTGGGCAGTCCATTGGCACAGGTGCGTATCGGAAACTACTTTGCATTCGAATTGCCTCGCGATAAACAAGATGAACGAATGGCTGAGCCTTATTTCCGATGCGCTGGCGCTCAAGACTCGCCGGATGCAATTATCGAAACGGCTGTGTTCTATGAGATCTCTAAAGAAAATATGCCTCTAGCACTGTTTTATTATCAACGTGCCGCGTCGCTGGGTAGTTCAATAGGTTTAAGTGCTCTACAAGGGGCGTTCGATCTGAAAGTGGACTCGTTATATGATTTTGGCTACCGCCCCGATACAACTCTTCATGAGTTGTATGCAAATTTGTCGAAAGAGCTAGATGCTAATCCTAATTTGCGATTCCCTAATCTGATGAAAGACCATCCTCTACCCGCCCACCCCAAACAAGGCTATGACGCAGAGCACCCGGATCACAGGCCGGAGATATGAGCCATCTTATGTACCAAGAAAAACGTCGGTGCATACCAGGGCAATTGATTAAAGCAATGGCTTTTTGTGCTGTCGGCATGTGCGGTGTATTCAATGGCACTCTAGCCATGGCCTATCCAACCTTTACCTGTGCCTACGAAAAAGACCACAACCCGCCACTGGATGCTGAGGCAGATGGTTGGTTTCAACAGGCTCGCGCTCTAGAGAAAGTGCGTGGCGTCAAGGACTGGCGAACCATCGTCGGACTCTACGAAAAAGCCATTGCCAAAGATCACTGGAAGGCGATGCATAACCTGGCGGGACTCTATCGTACAGGATGGCCAGGACAGCCTGGGGTAGAACAAGACACCAGCAAGATGCTCGATCTTTATGAGCGTATGGTGAAACTCAAAGTCCCGCTGGGTTACTACGATTGGGCTGTAGTGGCTGAAAACGGGCATGGGGTGTTGAAGTCAAACCGAATGGCCAGTTCGTATATGTTCCAGGCGGCGCAATTGGGCAGTCCTTTAGCACAAGTTCAAATTGGCCAATACTTCGCCTTTGCTCTCCCCAGGGATAAGCAGGACGATGACATGGCTGAGCGCTATTACCGATGTGCGGGCGCTCAGGACAATCCCGACGCCATAGAGAAAACTGCAAGTTTTTATAATACAGCTAGAAAAAACAAACCACGTGCGCTGTTCTATTATCAGCGTGCCGCATCGCTGGGTAGTTCCTCAGGGTTAAGCTCTCTCAGTGGAGCATTTTCGGCTCAACCGGAACCTATAGATAATTTTGGATATCAGCCAGATGAAAAACTCCATGAGTTTTATTCCGGTCTATGGAAACAGCTCCGAGCTGACCGTAATCTACGTTTCCCTAATCTGATGAAAGATCACCCTCTACCCGCCCACCCCAAACAAGGCTATGACGCAGAGCACCCGGATCGCAGACCGGAAATTTGAATGACTGCATTCACTCCAGTAGCGGCGATCTAATGAAATACGCCACATGAAGAACGACCTCATTTAAGTGCGAAGTTGCTGTATCACATTATTTTTTCATGTATTTTTTCGATCTAGATAAGGAATGAAAATGCTGTTGCTTAGTTGCAAGCCTGGTGAGACGTTCAAACTCGGTGAGGAGATAGTGGTCAGCGTGATGGATATTCAGGGCAAGCATGTTCGTTTGGGACTCATGGCGCCTAAAAAAATCGCGATACATCGCCATGAGCATTACCAAAAATATCAGTGTCGGAAAAGATAGTGCAGTAATCATGACGGGGCTTGCGCGGTGGTCACGCTGGGTGTTGTTTAGCTTCAAGGATCGCGGTGGCTGTTAGATTGCTTCGAGGGCAATCGAGCGTCGACCGGCCGCTCCTACAGTATGGGGAGGGATGATTATCCTGGTGCCTATGCCCCCCCTGTAGGAGCGAGCTTGCTCGCGAAAAAAACTATGAGTTGTCACAGTCGGCAGCCATTCACTGAGCGGCGAGCACCGCAGATTGCAGATTGCCGAACGCCCCAACTTGTGCGAAAACCGCACAGATTCTGTGCTGCCTACACTGTGTTCGAGCTTGAGGTATTTCCCTAGAATTTCCTCATTCACTCAACCGAAGAAGGAAATACCCATGCAACGTTTTACCCGTCGTTTCCTCGCCGCTTGTGCATTTTCCGGCATTGTTGCCAGTACCGGTGCCCTGGCTGAAGGCCATCCGACCATTCGCGCCATGTCGGGCGCCATGCCGGTCAGCGAGTTGCCTGCCGGCAAGTCCGCGCTGTTGGTGATCGACTTCCAGAACGAGTACTTCACTGGCCGGATGCCGATCCCCGATGGCGCCAAGGCCCTGGCCAATACCCGTGAGCTGATCAAGTTTGCCGATAGCCACAACATGCCGGTCTATCACGTCCAGCACATTGCACCGGCCGGTTCCGCGGTGTTCGCCATCGATGGCGAAACCGTGAAGTTCCACCCGGACATGCAGCCGCGGGCCAAGGACACGGTTGTGCAGAAAAGCACCGTCAGCGTTTTCGCCAGTACCGATCTGGATAAGCGCCTGAAGAGCGCCGGCATCGAGAACCTGATCATCTCCGGCCTCATGACCCACGCCTGTGTCGCCGGTGCCGCTCGTGACGCCGCGCCCCTGGGCTACAAGGTCATAGTCGCCTCCGATGCATCGGCCACTCGCGACATCACCCGGGTCAACGGTGACAAGGTCGACAAGGACGCCTTGCACAAGGCCGCGCTGGCCGAGGTCGAGGACACCTTCGGTGACGTGATGACCACTGCCCAGATCCTCAAATTGCCGGTGCGTTAAGTCGATATGAATCAGATGCTCGCCATGCGTGTGTTCCGCTGCATCGTCGAAGCCCAGGGGTTTTCAGCCGCTGCCGAGCGGCTGGACACCACTCACTCCTCGGTGTCGCGACATTTGCAGCAACTGGAGTCCACGCTCGGCGTGCGTCTGATCAATCGCAATACCCGGCGCATGAGCCTCACCGCGGCGGGCGAGCGTTATTACACGGCCTGCGTAGACATCCTGGATCGCGTCGATGCCGCGTCCCAGGCTGTCGCTCTGGAGCAGGAACGCCCCTCCGGGCTGCTGCGCATCAGCGCACCGCTGGTGGTCGGTACCCTGGAACTGGCCCATTGGTTGCCGGCATTCCAGCAGCGGTATCCGGATATCCAGGTCGATCTGTCCTGCTCGGACCCCTTTGTCGATCTGGTGGCCGATGGCTTCGATGTGGCCATCCGCATCTGCGGTCCCTTGGCCGACAGCAGCCTGGTCGCGCGTTTGCTCACGGTCTCGCCCATGGTGATGGTCGCGTCATCGGCTTACGTCTTCAGGTGCGGCCTGCCACGCAGCGTCGCCGAACTCAGCGAGCATCGGCTGCTGACCTTTGCCTCGGCCACGCAGTGGTCGCTGGAGAGTGAAAAGGGTGAGCCGGTTGCCGTGACGGCCGACAGCAGCTTTCACACGGACACCATCACCGCATTGCACGCCTGTGCCTTGGCCGGCGGGGGCATTGCGGCCTTTACCTTGGCCACCGTGCAGGACGATCTGCTGGCCGGACGGCTGGTGCGGATTCTTCCCGAGTTCACCCTCGGCGTGCGCCATTACTATGCGCTGTACCCCCATGCCCGGAACCTGCCCGCCAAGGTCCGGGCATTCGTCGATTTCATGGCCGAGTATTACCGGCCCAAGTCGTGACACCCGAGCTTGGGAAATTTCCTACAAACCTCTGGGAACGCCCCTGCTCATCACTCCGCCGTCAGCCCGCAAAATGCCTCTCCCTGGCTCCCTGGTCGTGGCAAACGAACGATGATCTCACTGCGTATTCTGGTTTTGGAAAAGCACTCGGTTCAACGCAGCGCGGTGGTCGCTGCGCTACAGCAACTGGGGGTTTTCGATATTGTGCAGGCCAGCAGTGGCGAGCAGGCGTTGGCCTTGATGCAGAGGCAGGGCAGGGTGGATGTCGCCCTGTGTGACCTGGCGCACAAGGGCATGGACTGCCTGGACTTTCTCAACTGCGCGGGCCAGCTGTCGATGGTCCGTGCGGTGATTCTCTACTGTGATTTCCAACCGCAGTTGCGCCGGGCCATCGAGCAGATGGCGTCGTTTTCCGGCCTTGAGCTGCTGGGCACCCTGAGCACGCCGATCCAGGCCAAGGCCCTGCAAAAGATCCTCCAGCGTTACCAGCGCCAATGCCTGGTGACGGCCTCGACGCCTTCGCCAGCCACGACCTTGCCCAACGAAGAAGACATTCGCCGCGGCCTGGCCCTGGGCGAGTTCCGGGCGTTCTTCCAGCCCAAGTTCTTTTTGGCCAATGGCCAGGTGGCCGGGGCCGAGGTCCTGGCGCGCTGGCAACACCCGTCGAAGGGCTTGCTGCTGCCCAGGGACTTCCTCGCCGCCGTGCTGGCCTACGACCTGATCGACGAGATGTTCAAGCAGTTGCTGGAGCAGGGCCTGAGCCTGCTGGGCATGTTGCAGCGCGATCGGCGACCGCTGGAAATGTCGTTCAACCTGCATGCTTCGCAATTGCAGGATCCGGGGCTGACCGACCATATCCGCCAGGCATTGAAGCGCCATGGCGTAGCCGCCGCGAACCTGACCTTCGAACTGGCGGAGAACGGCCTGCTGGAGATCCAGCCGCGGACCCAGGAAAGCCTGTTGCGCTTGCGCGTCATGGGCTGCGGCTTGTCGATCGACGATTTTGCCGTCGGCTTTTCCTCGCTGAAGCTGCTCTGCCAGTTGCCCTTCACCGAGATCAAGCTGGACGGCGAGTTTGTCCGCAGCATCCACGAACCGCGCAGCAAAGCAGTGATCGCCAGCACCGTGGCGTTGGCCCGCGCGCTGAACATGGCGCTGGTGATCGAAGGGGTCAGCAAGCAGCAGGAATGCCATGCGCTGATCAACATGGGGTGTGAACTGGGACAAGGTTTTTACTATGCCCAGCCAATGTCGTCCCATGAGCTGCTAACGTGGCTGCAGGCTCCATTCATCGCTGGGCAGGAAGAGACTTAGCCAGCGTTTCGCGCCAGGAAAAGCACATTGCGCATCGCGTGGCAAAAGCTCGGATATGCTAAAAACCGTAGACCGGTACCCGGCATTTTCTGTATACCGCCGTGATCTCTTCCCGACTCAGTTCCGTTACTCCTTTTTCCAGAGGCTCCTATGCTGAAAGCCGTGATTGTGGACGATCACCCGTTCATTCGTTCGACCGTAAGAATGATCCTCAAGCAAGAGCAGTACGAGATCGTGGCGGAGACCGACAACGGTGCCTCGGCCGTCCAGCTGACCCGTGAACATCAGCCGAACCTGGTGCTGCTGGATATCTCCATGCCCGGTGTCGATGGCCTGGATGCCCTCAGCCGCATCTCGGCGTTGAAGCTGCCGGTCAAGGTGCTGGTGCTGACCTCCCTGTCCCCGGTGTTCTTTTCCATGCGCTGCATGCGCGCCGGGGCCGCCGGCTACGTGTCCAAGGCCGATGACCTGGACGAACTGGTGAAGGCCATCAACGCCATCAAGTCCGGCTACACCTTCTTCCCGGACCTGACCCTGAACTCGGTCCGCCGAACGGATGTGGATGCCTCGGAGCAGGCCTTGATCGAGAGCCTGTCCGACAGGGAACTGTCGATCCTCCAGCAGCTTGCCAAAGGCCTGAGCAACAAGCAGATCGGCGACGACATGCTGCTCAGCAACAAGACCATCAGCACCTACAAGGCCCGGCTGATCGAGAAGCTCAATGTCAGCTCGCTGGTGCATCTGTCGGAACTGGCCAAACGTAACAACCTGATCTGATGAAAAATCCACTGCGCTTGTGCCTGGTCCTGCTTGTGCTGCTGTCGCCGGTATGGGAGGTGGCCCAGGCGTCCGATGAGCCCGAGGCCCTGCAATTGCTCGGGCGTTCCACGCTGGGCGAGCACCAGGTCGAGCTGGCCGAGGCGGACTGGAACTGGCTGCGCAAAAAGGCAACCCTGTACCTCGGGGTGTCGGCGCCGGATTACCCGCCCTTCGACGTCACCGGCAACGGCCGCGATTACGAAGGCCTGACCGCTGACTACATGGGGCTGCTGGCCCAGCTGCTGCATGTCCAGGTGCAAGTGCGCCGGTTCAATTCCCGGGCGGAGGTGATCCGCGCCTTGAAAGCCGGTGAAGTCGATCTATTGGGCACCGCCAACGGCTTTGAAGAGACCGACCCCGAGCTGGTGATGTCGGCCGCCTATGCCGACGACCAGCCGATGATCGTCACCCGCAACGATGGCGGTGCTGCATTGGTCGCGGATATGGCGGGGAAGAAGATCGCCATGCTGTATCACTACCTGCCGCCGCAGAGCGTCAGTCGCGCCTATCCCGATGCCGAGTTGCAGCTTTACCCTTCGACGCTGAGCGCCATCGGCGCCGTGGCTTTCGGCAAGGCCGACGCCTACCTCGGCGATGCGATCAGTGCCAACTACCTGATCGGCATGAACTACCTGAACAACGTCCAGCTCACCGACTTCTCGCGGCTGGAGGGCAGCCGTTTTGCCTTTGCCTTGTCCGCCAGCAACACCCGGCTGCTGGGCATCACCAACGCCGCCATCGCGGCGATTCCCATCGGCGAGCGCATGGCCATCCTGCGCCGCTGGGGTTCCTCCGAGATGAATATCCCGGGGCAGAATCGCCTGCACCTCACGCCCAAGGAGCAACGCTGGCTGGAACAGCACCCCAGGGTCACGGTGGCGGCAATGGAGAACTTCCTGCCGCTGTCGTTCTTCGACAAGAAGGGCGCCCTGCGCGGTGTCAGCGCCGATGTGCTGGCCAAGGTCAGCCTGCGTACCGGCCTGAAGTTCGACGTGGTGCGCGGCACCTCCATGGCCCGGCAGATCGACAACCTGCATGCCGGCAAGGTCGACCTGCTGGCGGCCCTGACCCCGAGCGCCGAGCGCGAAGGGCAGATGCGCTTCACCCGGCCCTACCTGTCGACGCCCTATGTATTGATCAACCGCGGCGAACCCGGCAGCCCGGCGACCCTGGACGAGATGGCCGGCAAACGCCTGGCGATCATTCGCGGCATGTTCCTCACCGACTACATCGCCAGCCACTTTCCGCAAATCCAGATCGTCTATGCGGACAACGCCGCCCAGGTCATGGCGATGGTCGCCAAGGGCGAGGTCGATGCCGGCGCCAACTCCTTGCTCAGCGCCCGCTACCTGATTTCCCGGCAGTATCGGGACCGCCTGCACATCACCAGCACCGTGGGCATCGAACCCGCGCGGTTCGCCTTCGTCACCAACCGCGGCGACCTGGAGCTGTACGCCATCCTGGAAAAAGCCCTGCTGAGCATCTCGCCGGAAGAAATGGCCGAGATCACCAGCCGCTGGCGCAGTGAGGTGGTGATCGACGACACCTTCTGGCTGCGCAATCGGGGCGCGATCGTCCAGGGCTTCTTTATCGCCGGTGTCTTGCTGCTGTTGGCGTTTCTCTGGATCGCCTACCTGCGCCGGCTGATCCACCGCCGCGAAGTGGCCGAGCGGGCGCTGAACAACCAGCTGGAGTTCAAGCGCGCGCTGATCGACGGCACGCCGCATCCGATCTACGTGCGCGACCTCGAGGGGCGCATGCTGATCTGCAACTCCAGTTACCTCGAAGTCCTGGGCCTGAGCCACGAGGAGGTGCAGGGTAAACGCGTCGCCGACAAAGGTTTTGCCGACAGCGCCGAAGCCGCGGCCTTTCATGCGGAGTACCAGCAGGTGCTGCGCGACGGCGTGGCGAAAATCCAGGATCGCTCGCTGGTACGGGCGGATGGGCAGCAGCTGACGATCTACCACTGGATGCTGCCGTACAAGGACAGCGAAGGCGCCATCGCCGGCATGATCGCCGGCTGGATCGATGTCAGCGAGCGCGAGCAACTGCTGGGCATGGTCCAGGAAGCCAACCGGGCCAAGACCACCTTCCTGGCGACCATGAGCCATGAAATCCGCACGCCGCTGAACGCGGTGATCGGCATGCTCGAACTGGCCCTGAAAAAATCCGACCAGGGCGTGCTCGACCGCTTTGCCATCGAAGTTGCGTCAGGGGCCGCCCACGGCCTGCTGGACCTGATCGGCGACATCCTCGACATCGCGCGGATCGAGTCCGGCAAACTGTCGCTGACCCCGGGCCGGGCCAACCTCCGGGAGTTGGTCCGGTCGGTGGCGCGGATCTTCGAGGGCCTGGCGGAGCAGAAACACCTGAGGCTGGAGCTGGCGCTGGATGCCCGCGCCGATTGCGAGGTGTCGATCGATCCGCTGCGCTTCAAGCAGGTCATTTCCAACCTGGTCAGCAACGCCATCAAGTTCACCGCCGAAGGCGAGGTGCGCCTGCTCCTGGAGGTGCTGGCCGATACCCCGGGCGAGCCGCTGTCGATCCGCCTGCGGGTGGAAGACACGGGCCAGGGCATCTCCAGCGAAGACCAGCAGCGCCTGTTCAGCCCCTTCACCCAGGCCAGCAACAACAACCAGTCCGGCCGCAGTGGCTCGGGGCTGGGCCTGGCCATCAGCCGCACCCTGTGCGAAATGATGGGCGGGCAACTGCAGCTGAGCAGCGTGCTGGGGCAGGGCACCCAGGTCGAAGTGCTGCTGCAGGTGCCGGTCCTCGAACCCTTGCCCCCTGAACAACGCTGCGAGGTTGAAGAAACGCAGCAGCGGCCCCTGAAAATCCTGGTGGTCGACGACTACCCGGCCAACCGCATGCTGCTGTCCAAGCAGCTGGGCTACCTCGGCCACGAAATGGTCGAGGCCCAGGACGGCGCCCATGGCTTGCGCGCCTGGCGCAAGCAGCGTTTCGACGTGGTCATCACCGACTGCAACATGCCGATCATGAACGGCTATGCCTTGTCCCGCGCGATCCGCGCCGAGGAAGCGGACCGCGGGCTGGCGCGCAGCCTGATCATCGGCTTTACCGCCAACGCGCAGCCGGATGAAAAGACCCGTTGCCTGGAGGCGGGCATGGACGACTGCCTGTTCAAACCCATCAGCCTGGAATCCCTCAAGCAGCGCCTGGACCGCTTCGAAGCGGCTGTGCTGGAGGCGCCGGCGGAGCAGGTGGCTGCGGCGCAGGCCGACGACATCGATTTCGCTTCCCTGGAAAAACTGGTGCGTGGCGACCAGGCGGCCATGCGCGAGCTGTTGAACGACCTGGCCCTCAGCAACCAGCAGGACATGGCGCGGCTGGCCGAAGACTGCTCCACCCAGGACTGGCAGGAACTCGCGGACCTGGCGCACAAGGTCAAGGGCGGCGCACGCATCGTCAAGGCGCGACGTTTGATCCTGGCTTGCGAGCAGCTGGAGTCGGCTTGTGAAGCGAGAGGCGATGAGCAGGATGTGCGGCGGGCTGGCAACGCTCTGAGAGAGGAAATGTCGGCGCTGGCGACGGCGTTGGACAACTACACCGAGTCCTTGGCGATCCGCTAAGCCAATGCGGCCCGAGCCCTGTTGAACACAGGGTTCAGGCCGCCAGCTGGCTTGAAGCGGTTTTTTGAACTTGCAATCGCTACATTGGCACCTGTCAGTGATCGAGCGATGGCGCCGAACGCTTCCTGGCTGTACTGACACACCTTTAGGCAGACGCTACTGCCGCATCGCCCCACATCAAGTTCCCCCGTTACCCTCCATCAAAGTGCCGACACTGGCTCCGCAGTCATCTTCCTGAGCCCTGATACCACCAGTATTTAATCGAACGAACGTGCATGAATGCCCAGGGTTTCGGGGGCGATTGGGGTGCGCCCGACTCCTGTTGCCAGAGCCGGGCTTCGAGTCGTCTTGATAGGGAACAGGCAGATGATGGCTGCTGGCCTCTCGACCTGCAGGTAAGGAACGCAAGAGGATTCGTTTCGCGGCAGGTGCAGGCGGTTTTGACGGACTGTTCATGCCGGGCAGTCATTGACGAACTGCTCGATAAACAAAAGCAGAACTAGCGTAGGGGGATTAGTTGTGATCAGGCACTCGGCCGATCAAGAGGGAAATACTTTTTAAACTGCATTTTATTATTGAATGCAATATGGAGAGTGCGGGCAGGAAGCTTGCTAATGAAAACAAAAATGTGCACGCCACTTTGTGGAGTGCACATTATAAGTACAGGCAAGGAGTCAGTTGTAGGTCATGGTGAAAGTCGCCGTACCGTTCGCCTGACCGGCCGTGACATTGGGAAGGGTCTGATAATACTGGGCAATAAGCGGAATGTTGAACATACCGGCATTCGCAACTGTTCCTACCGGGATCACAGTACCAAACGCCACTGGTGCACCACTGCGTGTGATCTTTATTCCCACTCCGCTGGCGGCATTACCCGTGGCAGATGAGTTGATTGCCATCACCCCAGGTACGCCAGAACTGTCAGCGGTTGCATCAATTTTAAAATTGACCCGAGTGGCGGCGTCGCAGTCAAGAGGGATAAAGAACTGAACCGGATTCCCTTCGTGCCCTACGCCGGTAAATGTGCTGCGTTGTACATTGCCCATGGGGACATTAATAGAGGTATTGGTTACCGAGCACGCGACTGTCGAGACATTGGAACTGCTAACGTTATAGGAATATACAAAGGTCTCATTAACAATGCTGGCACGAAATCGACCGGGTATTGCTAATGCACCACTTCCCGTTGGGTGGGAAACTTTGACTAAATCAAATTGAACCCCAGCTCCCCAAGATACTCCACAATACCGCCGCCATGTCGTCGGCACATTCGCGGTACATCCACCATAGGTGTAATCTCTCGGGAAGTTTCCGCTATAACCATTCGCCCCATATGGCCTATTGGTAACTCGCAGTGCCAGGCCGGAAATTCCAGTATTAAATAATTGTTCACCATTGAGAATAAATGAGGACGTTCCTTCCGTCGACCAACGTAAAGTGAGAGGGGGGGCTGTAACGCAATGAATAAAGTTGCCTCGACTATTAAATACATTCGAGATTGTAGTGGCCACAACCGAACCAATAGGCGCATCTCGCTGAATAATAACATTCCCGAAGTTGACAGCCGAAGCGTCGGTTGCACTGCCTGACAGGAAAGTACATGTTGCTTGCGCAGCCATGGAGTACAGGCCTGGGATGAAAAATAAACCACTTAATAATATTTTATTAATGTTCATGTTGTTACCTTTGTTCTTTATGTTGCTGAATTATTGGCAAACGCTATCCAACGTCTGCACCGATGACGAAGTGTCTGCCGCTGGCAAGTTGAACTTGACCAGGCACTGTTGATTCGCTCTATCGCCCCACTTGACATTCAACTGGCCTTTTTCCGGCACGCCACTCAGGTACACCTGGCCGTCCGTGCCGACGATGGCGCTGTTGTCCATGGCGTCTTCTTCTTGCACCAGCGAGGCGGTGGCGCCAAACGGCACCGGTTTGCCCTGATGTGTCAGCGTCATCAGCACGCGGCTGCCCACGCGGGTCTTGAAGTTGGCCAGCACCACCGCGCCATTGGTGGGAATAACCGTCTGGGTGTTGGTGTCGATGTCCACATCGTCCGGCAGCGTCTCGCTGTCCAGCGCGACCCGGTTCTTACGATAGGTACTGACGTAGGGCACCACCGCGTAGCCGCGCGAGTCCGTGCGCACCCCGGTGTTGTTCTGCACCTTCGCATCCGCCGCGCCCGGTGCGCGGACCAGGGCGATGGTCTCGCCTTGTTCCTGGGAGAAAGTCACGCCGTAAGGGTGGGCCACGATGCCGCCCTGGACCCCGTAGTTCACCTGCTGCGAGCTGCTGTCGTAGTTGTAGCCTGCGCGGGCCTCGCCATAGGTGCCCTTGTAGTTGGCATTGGCACTGCCGCTGGCGCCGACGCCCTGGTTGGCATAACCCTGCTGCACGTTGTAGTTCAGGTTGTTGTCCGCCAGGGCGGTGCCGCCCACGCTCACATCCTGGCTGGTATTGCCCTTCTTGCTGGTGTTGAAGTTGTAGCGAACCCAGCTGTTAGGCAGCACTTTTTCCAGCGGCACCTGCACATTGAAGGACAGTTGTTGATCCTTGCTGTTGCGCCCTTCGTAGACCGGAGCCTGGCTGTAGGTGTAGTCCACGCCGTAGCTGACGCCGTTATAACTCAGGTTGTAACCGGCGCTCAGGGTGCGTTCGTAGCCCTTCTGCCGCCAGAAGTCCTGCTGATAACCGTTGACATAGAAGTTGCCGTACTCGCCCAGCGACTGGCTGATGTTGATCTGCGCCTTGCTGCGCTTGTTATAGGTGCGGCGCCAGTCGTTGAAGTTGCCAGGGTCGATTTCATTGGCTTCCTGGAAGTCGTAGTAACCGCTGGTGGAGTAGCGGTAACCGGCCAGGGTAAAGGTGGTGCCGGTGGCCGCGATGTCCTTGGCGTATTGAATGCGGTACGACTGGCCGTTATGCCGGGAGCCATCGCGCAATTCGGTCTTGGCCTGGGTCACGTCGGTGGACAGTGAACCCCAGTCGCCAAACCCGTGGCCGACCCCCAGGCTGGTGGCGGAATATTTTCCGGACGCCAGCAAGCCACCGTACAGCGTGGAGTCGTAAGGCATACCGTAGATCAGCGTGCCCTGGGCGAAGGTCGGCGTGCTGCTCTCGCTGGCGGTCGAACGGTATTCACCCGCGGTCAGCGAGTACTTCAGGCGCCCTTCACGCAACATCACCGGCACCGCGGAGAACGGCTGGAGGGAGCGTCGTTCGGTACCGTCGGCCTCGGTAATGGTCACTTCCATGTCGCCGCTGGACGAGGTGGGGTAGAGGTCGGTAATCGCGAAGGCACCGGCCGGCACATAGGTCTGGTAGATGATGTAGCCGTTCTGCCGCACGGTGACCTGGGCGTTGCTCTGGGCAATACCGCGCACCACGGGGGCAAAGCCTTTCAGGCTGTCGGGGAACATGTTGTCGTCCGACGCCAGCTGCGCGCCTCGGTACTGGACACTGGTGAACACATCGCTGGGGGTCGAACTGTCGCCCAGGGTCAATTGGCCCTTCAGCGAGTGAATATCCCGCTGGGCATAGCTGTTGACGTTGTCCCAGTTGCTCTTGCCGTTGCTCTGGTTGTAGGTGGAGTAGTTGCGCAGCCGCCACGCCCCCAGGTTCAAGCCGCTGCGCAGGTTCAGGTAATAACTGTCATCGGTCCCCGAACGGTTGTTGCGCGAAGTGTTGGCGCCGCTGAAGTTGTAGTTCAGCAGGCCAGCCGTCAGCCCCTGGTCCCAGGTGCTGGGGTCCACATAACCACGGGCTTCGTTGGTTAGCGCCGCTTGCGGAATACTGATGTCCAGGCGTTGCTCGCCGAAGTTGAGCCGACTGCTGGCGTCCGGAATATAGTCCTGCAACTGGGTGATGGTTTGCGTGGCCGGCAGTTGCTGCAGCGTCGGGAAGGCTTCGAGCTTGACGCCCATGTCTTTCAATTGCTGCGGCGTCAACTCGGGCTGCAACTTGCCCTCGACATCGACAAAGTTGACGTCGCGGTTGCTGATGCGAGTGTCGTTCAGAAAAATATCGACCCGGTAAGTACCGGGAAGCTGCCCGCCCTGGCTGGAAAACCGCTCAAGGTCGACAGACTGCTGGCCGGGGGTGTCTATTTCCAGTGCGTGAGGGTTGAAATAGTCCTCTGCCCATACCGCGGCGGGTTGCAAACTTATCCCCAGCACGAACTGGGCCGCGATCAGGGTTGCCAGGCGAGTGGGAGTGAAAGCATATGAACGACCACTGGCCTTTGGCTGTGGCGCAGGGTTCAGATAATGTTTTTTCATGTCAATAAACTCCACTCAACTTTATGACGCGCACGCCACTCCCACTGGCTGCGGGCAGTTGATCCAGCGGTTTGATAGTTAATTAAACGAGGAGGGGTAAAGCAGGCCTCTGAACTTGATCAGAGGGGGGCACTGGCATCCGCAGAAATACCACCGAAGTCATTGATCGCCTGCCAACTTACGGCACCGCTCGCACCGGCCGGAATGGTCCAGGTCAGTGAACTTTGTGGAGCTACCATGCCGGCATTGGTAATTTCGTCTTTACCCACGCTCACCCGATAAAAAGAAACGTGATAAGGCGTTGGGTTATTGACCTGCAGTTGATTGCCGGAGCGGCTGAACTTCAGGGATTTATAGGCATCGCTGGCCGAGCCAGACAAACCGGCCGGGCGGAAGAACAACTTGATGCGGGTTTTTACCGAAATCTGCAGTTGATTGGCGTCGGACTTTTCCGAAGCGGGAATCGACTTGATATTGACCCAGAACACCGATTCCTTGTCGTCGGGGAAGGTGCCACCGGTACGGATGATCCGCAACACGTTCTCCTGCCCCGGATCGAGGCGAAACAGCGGCGGCGTCATGATGAAAGGGGCCTTGCGGGTGCCGCCGGCCGAGGTCTCCTCGACCCAGGACTGCATCAGGTAGGGCGTGGTTTTTTCCGGGTTCATGACGGAGATGGAGGCTTCTTTTTTCGAGCCGTCATACACCACACGCGTCCCGCCCACCACCACGCCGGCCCACGAAGCCTGGGCAATACCCAAGAGACAGCCGGCGAGACAAACGGACTTGAGCCAATGCATTGATAAATGCTCCTTGAGTGGCTCCCTCATTCCCTGGTTTTGCCAGGGAAGAGGGGGCACTTTGATCAGGCAGTCAGGCCGGGCATTCAATGAATCAATGCCCGGGCTTTACGACTTAGTTGTAAATAACGGTGAAGTCGCTGACGGCGTTCGCGGAACCGGCTACGACAGTAGCGTTGGTGGCCACGTACTTGGCAAAGAACTCGAAGGTCGTGTCAGCAGTGGTCGACAGCGCCTGGCTGGCCGATGCACCACCGACCGGGATCTGGGTGACGGCGTCTTTTTCATACAGGCCGATGCCGACACCGGTCGCTACGCCAGCGGTGTTGGTCAGGGCCAGCAGGCTGCTGTTGGCAGCGTCGGCCGGGCCGTCGAACTTGACGGTGGCGCTGGTGGCGGTTACCGGGCAGGCGGTCAGCACGATGTTGAAGCGCGACGGAGCAGCGGTAGCGCCGACAGCATTCAGGGCCGAAGAAGCAACGGTGCCCATGGTGACGGTCTGGTTGGCGGTGCTGGCAGTGACGGTGCAGGCAGCGTCGGTAATGTTGCCGGTGAAGTTGATGGTGCCGTCAGCGGCGTTGGCCATGGTTGCAATTGCCGAACCAGCCAGCAGTGCTGCAGCGATCAAACTCTTCTTCATAACGGTGTTCCTTTCAGATTAAGTAGGTTCTTGCACATCGTTTAGTCAACAACACAGACACCTGACTGTTGCTTTGCAAGCTTTATATTCAGGTCGACTATCTGTGTGCATATATAGTCGGAGTCTGAACTCTCCTGGTTCTGTAGAAGAGTTGCAGCAATGTTCACAGCTATCGAAACAGCACCACAGAAGTAGATTCAGCAGAACGTGTAGGAAATTTCCCAAGCGCCAGGCAACGCCAGAAAAGTATTAAATGGCCAAGGGGTGTGGCGTTCGATTATCAGGGTGGTGATAACTATTGAGTTCTATTAGTTGCCCTGCCTTTACTGGTTTTTTAAAGGCTTTCTTTATAAGCAGTTTTTACCCGGCACTTTTTGCCCGGCCTTTTTATCTCCAGGACGACCCTTGGGAAATTTCATACAACAACTGAGGCCGTTGCCTCGGTTATTTCCCCGGGCAGTGACACAAGATGGGCGTCCAGCACTTGTCGTGGGTGGGTCCAATGCCTGTTTCTACTTTGCGTGTCATCGTCCTTGAAGATCATTCGTTCCAGCGCGCCATTGCCGTGAGCATGTTGCAGCAGCTGGGCTGTACGGAGGTGTTCCAGGCCGCGGACGGCGCAGAGGCGCTGGCGGTGCTGGACGAGGTCGGCCCGGTGGATATCGCCCTGTGCGACCTGCGCATGGACGGCATGGATGGCCTGGAGTTTTTGCAGGCGGTCGGCCATTCGGGGCAGGTGGGCTCGGTGATCATCAGCAGTTCGCTGTCCGCCGACTTGCGCCGCACGGTGCGGCAGATCATTTCCCTGTTGAACCTGGAACTGCTCGGCGATATCGGCAAGCCGCTGCCCTACGAAGCCCTGGAGCGTTTGCTAAAAAAGCATTGCGCTGTGCCGCGTATCGCAACCCCGCCCGAACCGCCGGAGATCTTTCCGGATGAGGCTCAGGTACGCGAGGCCCTGGCGGCGCACGAGCTGTGCGCGTTCTTCCAGCCGAAATTCATCCTGGAGACGGGGGAGATCACCGGGGTCGAAGTGCTGGCGCGCTGGCGGCATGCCTCCGGCAAGGTGCTGTCGCCCGCGTATTTCCTGCCGGTGCTGGAACGCGACGGCTTGCTCGATGAGCTGTTGAGCCAGCAACTGCACCAGGGGCTGGCGCTGCAACAGCAATTGCGGGCGCTGGGGCATGACCTCAACTTCGCGTTCAATTTGCATGTCGGGCAATTGTCCAACGGCACCCTCGCTTCGCAGGTCCGCAGCTTGCTCAGTGAGTACGGCGCGCGCGGTTCCAGCCTGACCTTCGAGCTGACCGAGAGCGGCCTGCTGCAAGCGCCGGAAACCAGCCTGGAGTGTCTGTATCGCTTGCGGATGATGGGCTGCCGATTGTCCATCGATGATTTCGGCAGCGGCTTTTCTTCACTCCAGCGCTTGCTCCAACTGCCCTTCAACGAAATCAAGCTGGATGCCGGGTTCGTCCAGGCATTGACCCAGGAGCCGCGTTGCCATGCGGTGGTCAGCAGCACCCTGGCGCTGGGTGAAGCCCTGGGGATGGCGGTGGTGGTGGAGGGCATCGAGACCGATGAACAACGCCAGCACCTGCTGAACATGGGCTGCACCCAAGGCCAGGGGTATTGGTATGCCAGGCCCATGAGCAGCGGCGACCTGCTGCGCTGGCTCGAAGGCGGGCAACAGCGGAGCCAGCGCGCATGACCAACAAAGCCCTGCGCATCCTGATCGCCGATGAGCGCCACGAGCAATTGCTGCACATCGAAAAGCTGCTCAATCGCCTCGACTACTACCGCATCGCGCCGATCCGTACCTTCGACGAGCTGGCGTTGCTGACCAGCGGCCCGCAGCCATCGTTCGATCTGCTGATCGTCAACAAGGCCCTGGCCTTGCCCCATGGCGTCGACATGCAGCAGTTCTGTCGCGCCCGCCCGCAGATCCGCCATGCGCTGTTCTACGACAGCCCCGCGCCATCGCTCGAGCTGATGCTGCACAGCCCGGAGCAGCCGGTGCGTGCCTGCCTGGCCGACACGCCAGACGCCGACTCGCTGAGCGTGCTGATGAGCATCATCGACCCGCCATCCCAATGGGCCAGCCTGAAAGCGCTGCCCTGGTTGCGCGTTTCCGTTCGAGCCTAGCCAGCCCAGCAGGCCCAATAAACCTTCAGTAAGCCGTTGTGCATTGCCAGTGGATGAGGCACTTATGGATGCGTGTCAGTCGAACTTGGCTGTTCATCAAAATTGAGGAGGCTCCATGAAGTCATTTATTCGTCCGGTTTATCTGTTCGGTCCATTGTTCCTTTCCCTGTCCAGCCTGCACGCCACTGCGGCCGACTGGACTTACCAGGGCGACCATGGCCCCGCACACTGGGGCGAGTTTGGCAGCGAACTCTGTGCCCAAGGCGCGCAACAGTCTCCAATCGATGTCGAGATTAAAAAAGTTCGCCCCGTCAAAGGCAGCGCCTCGGACTTGAACATCAGCTATGGCGTGTCGTCGCTCAAGGTCGTCAACAATGGCCACACCATTCAGGCCAACGTGATCGACGGCGAAACAGTCACCTTCAAGGGCCGTGAATACCGCCTGGTGCAGTTCCACTTTCATACGCCCAGCGAGCACCGGATCGACCATCGCGCCTATCCAATGGAGGTGCACCTGGTCAACCAGGACCCGGACGGCCACTTGTTGGTCATCGGGCTGATGGTCAAGCAAGGGCACAACAACCAGGCGCTTGCCGGGTTGTGGAAGCAACTGCCTGATCGCGAGGGCAAGGAAGCGACCCTGAGTGCCAAGGACGCACCTGATCTCGGCTCACTGCTTCCTGCCAACAGTCACCATGTCTTCTACACCGGCTCACTGACCACGCCGCCCTGCACAGAGGGTGTGCAATGGGTGTTGTTCGAACAACCCATTGAACTCTCCAGGGCGCAAATCGAGAAAATCCACCAATTGTTTCCCGACAACCATCGCCCCGCGCAGCCGGTTAATCAGCGCGAAGTGGACGAAGACTGAGCCCTTGGGAAATTTCATACAGCAACTGAGGCCGTTGCCTCGGTTGTTGGCCTGGGTGCTCACGCAAGATGAGGTACAGCCCTTCAGCGCTGGTCGATACGCCAGACGCTGATCCGCTGAGCGTGCCGATGAGCATCATCGATCCACCGGCCCAATGAACCATCAGTCAGCAACTGTGCATTGCCCGTGGGTGATGCGCATGTGGATTCCTATTGCCTCTCACTTGAGTGAAGAAGGCTTCGAGCACTGGCTGGTAGAGAACATCTGGAGAACTTTATGAGTACTAAACATGCACGTCGGAGAGCCATTTTATGGGCTTCCCTGCTCACCGGCACGGTATTGATCAGCGCCTGCGCCAGCGCGCCGGCGCCGGATGAACAGGTGTCCCTGGCGAGGAATGCCCTGAGCCGCGCGGTATCCGCCGGGGCGACCCAGTACGCGCCGGTACAGATGAAGACCGCGCAGGACAAGACCGTGCTGATGGACCGCGCCCTCGGCGAGAAAAACTTCGGCAAGGCCAAGGGCCTGGCCGAGCAGATCGAGGCGGACTCGGCCCTGGCCGAGCGCATGGCGCGCACCGCGAAATTGCAGAAAGAACTGAAGGATGCGCAGACCGGTATCCAGGTGCTCAAGCAGGAAATGCTGCAGGCGCCCGATGCTGGGCTGAATCCAGCCTCACCGATCTTTTAACCGAGGAATTTTCCATGCGAACTTCATTGATTTTCCCTTCGCTGTGCGCGTTCGCGCTGGTCCTGGCAGGCTGCGCGGCCACCCCGGAAAACCCGCAACTGATCGAGGCGCGCAAGCTCTATTCGCAGCTGCAGAGCAAGCCTGAGTCGAGCACCCTGGCCGCCCTGGAAACCCAGGACGCCTTTATCGCCCTGGGCAAGGCGGACCTGACCTCGGTACAGGATCGCCGCTCTCCCGAGATCGACCAGCTGGCTTACCTGGCCAAGCAGAAGATCGCCCTGGCCGAGCAGACCATTCTCGGGCGCAAGGCCGAGGCCGGCCTGAGCAACATCGACGTGCAGCGCACCCAGGTCCAGCTGGATGTGCGCACCCAGCAGCTCAAGGCCCTGCAGGCGATGAACGCCAAGCAGACCTCGCGGGGCGAGGTGGTCACCTTCGGCGACGTGCTGTTCGACACCGGCAAGGCCAGCCTCAAGCCCGGCAACCAGCGCAACGTCCAGCAACTGGCCGACTTCCTGATCAACAACCCCGAGCGCAAGGTGCGCATCGAAGGCTTCACCGACAGCGTCGGCAGCGATGCCTTCAACCAGAAGCTCTCCGAGCGTCGCGCCGAAAGCGTGGCTTTTGCCCTGGAACGCCTGGGCGTCGACATGAACCGCATCTTCACCCAGGGCTACGGCAAGGAATACCCGGTGGCCGACGACACCACGGCGCAATCGCGCCAGTTGAACCGTCGGGTCGAGGTGATCATTTCCAACGGTGCGGCGGCAGTCGATAGCCGCGGCTGACGGCACGGCTGGACCAAGGCACTGAAGCTCTCATTTAAACGACAAGAGACAAAACCAGGCATGAAAACGCTTACAAAAATCTCCGTCGCGCTGCTGCTCGCCCCTGTGGCCTACAGCTCATTGGCCCTGGCCGCTCCGGCCGAAGAGGAGGGCTACTACGGGGTCGCCCGGGTGATCAGCGCCGAGCGCAAGGCCCGCAATATGGATTCCAGCGCACGTCCCGGTATCGGTTCGTTTGTGTCCGGCGACGACAGCCAGAAGGACATGACGGGCTCGATCGGGGTCGGTTACCGATTCGGCAATGGCTGGCGCGTGGAGGGCGAGTTGTCCCTGCCGCAAAAGGACAAGTTCACCAGCGGCTCGACCACTTTCCCCACCAGCCTCAACGAGCACCACATCGAGTCCAGGCGCGTGATGCTCAACGCCTACCGGGATTTTCGCGTGACCGAAAAGCTGTCGGTCTACGGTTCCGCCGGGCTGGGCCTGGCCCAGCTCGAGTCGAAGGGCTGGCAGGGTAACGAGTCGCGCCAGTACGGCTCCGCGACCCAGACCAACCTGGCCTGGTCCCTCGGCGCCGGCGTTGCCTACGACGTGACCGATCGCCTGGCCCTGGACCTCGGCTATCGCTACATCGACATGGGCGATACCGAAAGTGGCTGGAACAACTTCGCCAATGCCCGCGGCCTGCAGGACGAGAAGATGAAGGCCAACCTGGTCTCCAGCGAGGTCGTGCTGGGTATGCGCTGGGCGTTCTAGGTCGACAGGGGGG
>NZ_JAQZAB010000121.1:0-184797 GCF_028640915.1 Pseudomonas sp. B3G-3
TCGAACCCCTGTTACCGCCGTGAAAGGGCGGTGTCCTAGGCCACTAGACGAAGGGGACACGCTACCCGGAACACATGGTGTGTGTTTCGGTGTCCAGATCCGCATCCGAAGACTTGGTTCTGGTTTCACTCAGCCCCGCCCGAAAGCAGTGCCGTTTAAAATTGGAGCGGGAAACGAGACTCGAACTCGCGACCCCGACCTTGGCAAGGTCGTGCTCTACCAACTGAGCTATTCCCGCAAWTGGCGTCCCCTAGGGGACTCGAACCCCTGTTACCGCCGTGAAAGGGCGGTGTCCTAGGCCACTAGACGAAGGGGACACACTACAACATTCACTCCCTGCCGCGTTTCGCTGTGTGCTTTACGCTGCAAGTGGCGCGCATTCTATGGATGGATTGGAGGGTCGTCAACCCCCTGATATAAATTTATTTAAATCAATGACTTCGGGGTGGTTTGCGAGCCCTTTCGGGCATTTGTGCAGCCTGTGCCTTGACGCCTATATTCTGACACTCGACAAGGCGCTATAGTCCACATCCATAGGTGATGGCAATATGAAACCAGCCAGACATTTCCTATATAAGCAGAGAATCGGCCTGTTTCTGCTCGTCGACCTGCGCTAGGCGCCCCAAGGCTAAGTCACTACACTCGCCACTCGTACGCGAACCCCAGAAAGAGGTCTTACACGGTGACACCACTCATGATCACCCTGCTAGTAGTAGCCGGGATCGTACTTTTGATCGCCATTGGCTACATGAACCATGTGGTGGAAAACAACAAACTGGAAAAGGCCCGTACCAAGGTCGAACTCAATGACCGCCTGCGCCGCTGCGGCGAAATCACCGAGACCTTCCCCGGCCAGTTCATGTCGCCGGCGCTCAAGCTGCTGATGACCCGCCTGGAGCTCAACGTCGTTCAGCGCCTGTTGAACCTGGACAAGTCCGATGCCGCGCTCAAGGCACGTATTACCGAGTTGAATGCGCTGGTCGGCCAGGGCGAATCGATTCCGGTCAACAACCCGCCCTGCCCGATCCAGACCGAAGCCAAGGCCAAGGACGTGCGTTTTCTCCTGGAAGCCCTGCATGGGCAGGTGACGCGCGCCGCCCAGGACGGTTTCCTGCCGACCAACGAAGCCAAGCACTGGATCAGGGAAATCCGCCACATCCTGGTGCTGCTGCACATCGAGTTCTTCAACAATCTCGGCCAGTACGCCCTGCAGCAGGAGCAACCCGGCCAGGCGCGCCTGGCGTTCGAGCGTGGCGTGCAGTACCTGCGCAAGCAGCCGGACCCGGCGGTCTATCGGGAACAGTTGGAGTACCTGGAAAAACTCCTGGCCCGCTCCAACGCGATGGTGTTGACCAACACCCAGCCGGTCGAAGGCGAGGTCAACCAATTGACCGAAGGCCTGAAAGTGGTCGAAGCCGACGCCGACTGGAAGAAGAAAGCCATTTACGACTGACCGGCAACAGCCGTGCGAGCAACTCGCACGGCACGGCCTATAAAGGCTGCGCCCCTGGCGGCGCAGCCTGTAGCAAGCATCCGCGGCATTACAACCGGAAATGCCCGACCATCCCCTTCAACTCCGCCCCCAACTGCGCCAGCTCGATGCTCGACGCTGCATTGCCCTGCATGGCCAGTGACGACTGATCGGCACTGGCGCGGATGCTGGTGACGCTGCGATTGATCTCTTCGGCGACCGAGCTTTGTTGTTCGGCGGCCGCGGCGATCTGCTGGTTCATCTGCTGAATCAGCGACACCGCCGTGGCGATGCTGCCCAGCGCGCTTTCGGTCTGCAGCGCATCGCTGACCGCCAGCTTGACCAGTTCACCGCTGCTCTGGATCTGCTGCACCGAGGACTGCGCCGCCGAGCGCAAGGCACTGACCAGGCGCTCAATCTCTTCGGTGGATTGCTGGGTGCGCTTGGCCAGGGCCCGCACTTCGTCGGCGACCACCGCAAAGCCCCTGCCCTGCTCGCCGGCACGCGCCGCTTCGATGGCCGCGTTCAGCGCCAGCAGGTTGGTCTGTTCAGCGACACTCTTGATCACGCTGAGCACGGTGCCGATGTTCTGGATCTCGGCGCTGAGGCTTTCGATGCTGGAACTGGCGCTGCTGGCCGAATCCGCCAATTGTTCGATGCGCTGCATGCTCTGGCGCACCACCTGCTGGCCACTTTCGACCTTGTCGTCGGCGGTCTGCGCCGCTTGCGCCGCTTCTTCGGCGTTGCGCGCGACATCGTGCACGGTGGCGGTCATCTGGTTCATTGCCGTCGCCACCTGCTCGGTTTCTTCCTTCTGGCTGCTGACCTCCAGATTGGTCTGCTCGGTCACCGCTGACAGCGACTGGGCCGAGCTGGCCAACTGCTCGATGCCCGCCTGCAAGCCGCTGACAATACCGCTCAGGCCACTGCCCATCTGTTGCATCGCCAGCATCAACTGGCCGATTTCATCCCGGCGCGTCACTTCCACTGTCGCGCTCAGGTCGCCGGCGGCGATCTGCTGCGCCACGCGCATCACGCTGCGCAGCGGAGTGACGATCAAACGGGTAATGATCCAGGCCGCCAGCACGCCCACCAGCAATGCCAGGGCCGACGAAGCGACGATCAGCAGCGAGTTCTTTTTCAGTTCCGCCTGCATCGACTGATCCTGCGCGCCGTACGCCTGGTCGACCCGCTCCATCACCTGCGCAGCGCGCTCGTGCAGCTGCTGATAGACCTTTTTCTCCTGCGCCAGCAAGCCGGTGTATTCGGCGAGCTTTTCGCTGAAGCCGCCGATATGCCCGACCACCTCGTTGAGCACGGTCTGATAACCGGCGTCCTTGACCACGGTCTTGAGCTGCTCGGCCTGGGCCAGGGCCTGGTCGGCCTGCTCGATCTTGCCCTGCTCGACCTCTTCCTCGCCCTTGCGGCTCTGGTCCAGGCGCACCCGGGCTTCGTTCATGGCTTGCAGCATCAGGCGCGAGACCTGGCTGACCTGATTGGCCTGCTCGACGAACTCGCTGCCCTCCTTGCCGGCGGATTCCTTGAGCGTATAGGTGCCGTCATCGGCCAGACCGGCCTGCAGTACGTCGAGGTTGTTGGCCACGCTGGACACCGACCAGCTGGCCATTTCCAGCGCCAGGTCCTTGGCCTGGGTCAGCTCGACGAACTCGTCGAAGGCCTTGCGGTAAGCCCCCAGCGCCTGCTCGACGTCGGTCATCACCGGCACGTTCGCCGCCGAGCGCTCCTTGAGCTGCGCCGCCAGCCCCAGCAGGCCATCGACGCCCTCATGCAAGGCGTCCGCGGTTTTTGCGTCGCCGTGCAAGGCATAGTTCTGTTCGAGCAGGCGGACCTTGAGCAGACCGCTGTTGAGCGACGACATCTGCTTGAGGCCATCGAAACGCTGGCTGATGGTCTGCAGGGACCAGACGCCTATGGCCGCCACCAGCGCTGTCAGAAGCAGCACCAGGGTGAAACCGACACCCAGTTTTTTCGCCATGCCGAGGTTGGCAAAACGTCCGTTCGTGGCCGAATTCATTGCGCTCAGTCCCCTTCCAGTCCCCAATGGCGACAGGGCCATTATCCAGTTTTGCAGGTTCGCAACGGGCTGCACTGGAGCACAAGTATCTGGCGTCGGAATAATGGCAAAAAGCTACGTTCAGGTCGTTTTCAGAATGGTCGAGGTCGATCCGGTACAGCCCTGGCAACGCGCGTTCATCAGGGCCTTCCATAAGGCAGGCGAGTCTCAGATGGCGGTGGCGCCACCGTCGACCGCCAGCGCATGGCCAGTGGTGAAGGCCGCGCCGTCGCTGCACAGATACAGCACCGCGCTGGCGATTTCCTCGACCTTGCCGATCCGTCCGACCGGGTGCATGGCCGCGGCGAATTCGGCTTTCTTCGGATCGGCCTCGTAGGCGCGGCGGAACATGTCAGTGTCGATCACCGCCGGACACACCGCGTTGACGCGGATTTTCTTCTTCGCGTACTCGATGGCCGCCGACTTGGTCAGGCCGATCACCGCATGCTTGGAGGCGGCATAGATGCTCATCTTCGGCGCAGCACCGAGACCGGCCACCGATGCGGTGTTGACGATCGCCCCGCCGCCCTGGGCGAGCATCAGCGGCAACTGGTGCTTCATGCACAGCCAGACGCCCTTGACGTTGACCGCCATGATCGCGTCGAACTCGTCCAGGGTGCCGTCCGCCAGCTTGCCCTTCTCGATTTCGATCCCGGCATTGTTGAAGGCATAGTCGAGGCGCCCGTAGAGGCTTACCACCTGTGCCATCAGGTTCTGCACATCCGCCTCGTCGGTGACGTTGCAACGCACGAACGCCGCCTCGCCACCGGCGGCGCGAATCAATTGCACCGTGCCTTCGCCGCCGGCGACGTCCAGGTCGGCCGCCACCACTTTCAGCCCCTCTGCGGCGAACGCCAGGGCCGTGGCCCGGCCAATACCCGCCGCTGCGCCGGTGACCAAAACGACCTGGCCGGAAAACGTCATGCTCATGGTGATGCCCTCGATGGAATGCATGGATCGGATTGGCCCAGTCTAGGCACAGGCAACGGGCACGCGGCAGCACTATCAGAGGGCCGGTTGCCCACTTATCCGCGATGGTGATGAAGGCGGCCATACGACCATCACGCCTCTGGATCGCGCCCTATTCGCTACAGCGGCAAACCTTGCGGCATCAGGGCTGAAGGTCTATCAACTAGGGTTCCATTGATCCTCGAGTGCCTGCCATGACCACCCTGACCAATCGCCAGTTTCTGCTCGCCAAACGCCCGGTGGGCGCGGCAACCCGCGAAACCTTCACCTACCAGCAGGTTGCCGTCGGCGAACCTGCGGCCGGGCAGATCCTGGTGAAGAACGAGTACCTGTCCCTCGACCCGGCCATGCGCGGCTGGATGAACGAAGGCAAGTCCTACATCCCGCCGGTGGCCATCGGCGAAGTGATGCGCGCCCTGGGCGTGGGCCAGGTGATCGCTTCGAACAACCCCGGCTTCGCCGTCGGCGACTACGTCAATGGCGCCCTGGGCGTGCAGGACTATTTCCTCGGCGAGCCGCGCGGCTTCTACAAGGTCGATCCGAAACTGGCGCCGCTGCCGCGCTACCTGTCGGCCCTGGGCATGACCGGCATGACCGCCTATTTCGCCCTGCTGGACGTCGGTGCGCCAAAGGCAGGTGAAACCGTGGTGCTGTCGGGCGCGGCCGGCGCGGTGGGCAGCATTGCCGGGCAGATCGCCAAGATCAAAGGCTGCCGGGTGGTCGGCATCGCCGGTGGCCCGGACAAATGCAAGTTCCTGATCGATGAGCTGGGCTTCGACGGGGCCATCGACTACAAGAGCGAAGACGTCCACGCCGGCCTCAAGCGCGAATGCCCGAAAGGCGTCGATGTGTATTTCGACAACGTTGGCGGCGACATTCTCGATGCCGTGCTCAGCCGCCTGAACTTCAAGGCCCGGGTGGTGATCTGCGGCGCCATCAGCCAGTACAACAATAAGGAAGCGGTCAAAGGCCCGGCCAACTACCTGTCGCTGCTGGTCAATCGCGCGCGCATGGAAGGCTTTGTGGTGATGGACTATGCGGCCCAGTTCGCCGCCGCCGGGCAGGAAATGGCCGGCTGGATGGCCAAGGGGCAGCTCAAGAGCAAGGAGGATATTGTCGAGGGGCTGGAGACTTTCCCGGAAACGCTGATGAAGCTGTTCAGCGGCGAGAACTTCGGCAAGCTGGTATTGAAGGTTTGAGACAGGCTTTTTGAATGGCGTTAGCTGGTCGATTGTTTCGCGAGCAAGCTCGCTCCTACAGGAAACGCGTCCCCTGTAGGAGCGAGCTTGCTCGCGATAGCGCGAAGCGCGCTTACGCCAGCTCGGCTACCACGGCCGCCAGGGCCTTGGCCGGGTCCGCCGCCTGGCTGATCGGACGGCCGATCACCAGGTAATCGGAGCCGGCATCCAACGCCTGGCGCGGAGTAAGGATGCGCCGCTGGTCGTCCTGGGCGCTGCCCGCCGGACGAATCCCCGGGGTCACCAGTTGCAGCGACGGGTGCGCGGCCTTCAGCGCCTGGGCTTCCAGGGCCGAACAGACCAGACCGTCCATGCCGGCCTTTTCCGCCAGGGCGGCGAGGCGCAACACCTGCTCCTGCGGTTCGATATCCAGGCCGATGCCAGCCAGGTCTTCTCGCTCCATGCTGGTCAGCACGGTCACGCCGATCAGCAGCGGTTTCGGGCCGCTGCGCTGGTCGAGCACTTCGCGGCAGGCCGCCATCATGCGCAAGCCGCCGGAGCAGTGCACATTGACCATCCACACGCCCATCTCCGCGGCAGCCTTGACGGCCATCGCGGTGGTGTTGGGGATGTCATGGAATTTCAGGTCGAGGAAGACTTCAAAACCCTTGTCGCGCAGGGTGCCGACGATTTCCGAGGCGCAACTGGTGAACAGTTCCTTGCCGACTTTGACCCGGCACAGCTTGGGGTCCAGCTGATCAGCCAGTTTCAGTGCGGCGTCACGGGTGGGAAAGTCCAGGGCGACGATGATAGGAGTCTGGCAAGCGGACATGAAGGGGGCTCTCAGGCAAGTCGAAATCGGCGCGGATTGTAGCGCAAGCGACGGCGCTCCGGGACCCGATGATCGGTAATTCATCGCCAACGGCAGCTTGCGTAGCGACAAAACCGTGCAAATGCCCGCGCCTGGCGGCAATTGTGTCGAGCCCGATACACTCCCGACACGCCGGCAACAACCAGCCCGGCTACCCTCGCCAGCCGCAACACTCCCGAACAGCACTTCCAGCCCCAGGGCCGGACGCCTATGCTGAAGCCACCACCTCGCCGCCCCTCTTTGTGGCAGGCAGCCTACCTGGCAGATGATCGCACGCATGCATAACACTCCAGCTCCCCTCAATGACGATCAGAAAGCACCTGGCACGGGTGACGACAAGCGCTGGAACACCCGGGCGCTGATCGTCGACGACGACATACCGATCCGCGAACTGCTGATCGACTACCTGGCCCGTTTCAACATCCACGCCACCGGCGTGACCGATGGAGCGGCGATGCGCCAGGCCTTGCAGGCGGAACACTTCGACGTGGTGGTGCTCGACCTGATGCTGCCCGGCGAGGATGGCCTGTCCCTGTGCCGCTGGCTGCGTAACGAATCGGACATCCCGATCCTGATGCTCACCGCCCGCTGCGAGCCCACCGACCGGATCATCGGCCTGGAGCTGGGGGCCGACGACTATATGGCCAAGCCCTTCGAGCCCCGGGAACTGGTGGCGCGGATCCAGACCATCCTGCGCCGGGTCCGCGACGACCGCACCGAACAGCGGGCCAATATCCGCTTCGACAACTGGCGCCTCAACAGCGTGCTGCGCCAGTTGATCTCCGCCGACGGTCTTGTCGTACCGCTGTCCAACGCCGAGTTCCGCCTGCTCTGGGTGTTCATCGAACGTCCGCGCCGGGTGCTGAGCCGCGAACAGCTGCTGGACGCCGCCCGTGGCCGCTCCATCGAAGCCTTCGATCGCAGCATCGACCTGCTGGTCTCGCGCCTGCGGCAGAAGCTCGGCGACGACCCGAAATCGCCACAGTTGATCAAGACCGTGCGCGGCGAAGGCTACCTGTTCGACGCCCGAGACATCGGCTGATGCGTGGGCGCTTCGATACGCTGTTCGGCCGCCTGTTCGGGGTATTGCTGATCGCGATCGTGCTCGCCCACCTGCTCGCCCTCTTCTGGTTCCGCCTCTACGGCCCGCCTCCGCATCCGCGTCCGTCGGCCAGCGAATTCAGCGGCCAGCCACAACCCGGCAACGGGCGCTTCGAACCGCGGCCGCCGCGGCCCTGGTTCGGCGGGCCGATCGTGCCGCTGACCTTCCAGTTCATCTCGCTGATCATCGCCGCCTGGTACGGCGCCAAGCTGCTGACCCGACCGATCCAGCGCCTGAGCGACGCCGCCGAGCGCCTCAGCGAAGACCTCGACAGCCCGCCGCTGGACGAGTCCGGCCCGCGGGAAGCGCGGCAGGCGGCCCACACCTTCAACCTGATGCAACGGCGCATCCAGGAGCAGGTCAAGCAGCGCGGGCGCATGCTCGGCGCGGTTTCCCATGACCTGCGCACGCCCCTGTCGCGCCTCAAGCTGCGGCTGGAACAGATCGAAGACCACAGGCTGCAGGGCCAGATGCGCCAGGACCTCGACGACATGATCAGCATGCTCGACGCGACCCTGAGCTACCTGCACGAACAGCGCACCAGCGAGGCTGTGCAGTGGATGGATGTGCAGGCGCTGGTGGAATCGCTCTGTGAAAACGCCCAGGACCAGGGCGCCGACGTGCAGACCAGCGGCCATTGCGCGCCCCTGCAAGTGCAGCCGATGGCCCTGCGTTCCTGCCTGAACAACCTGCTGGACAACGCCCTGCGCTATGCCGGGCATGCCCGCATCAGCCTGCGGGACAGCCGCGAGCAGGTGCTGATCCGGGTCATCGACCACGGTCCGGGCATCGCCGAAGACCAGCGTGAAGCGGTGTTCGAACCCTTCTATCGGCTGGAAGGCTCGCGCAACCGCAACTCCGGCGGCGTCGGCCTGGGCATGACCATCGCCCGCGAGGCCGCCGAACGCCTGGGCGGGCAACTGCACCTGGAAGAAACCCCAGGTGGCGGCCTGACCACCGTGGTGCGCCTGCCCCGCGCCTGAACCGCCGGTGTGTACCGGCTGGTACAAAGCTCACATACCCACGACACCTCGCCGCCTGAGCGCCGCCGTCACCGTAGCCGCCGTAGCCGCTGCCGAGCAGCGCGAGGCTGCGATCGGCTTGGGCGGCACTCCGACGTAGCGGTCGTAAACCAGTCAACACCTTAGCTCCGGCAGACTACCCATGCTGCGTTTGTGAGCATCAGGTTTCTGCCTGGAAGAATGCATGGCCTGGTTTTACGGCGCTTCGCGGTCGATCGCAGTCTCGCAGGCTCGGCAGCGGCTACAGGAGCGGGCACGAATGCCCGCGTTCTGCATGGATCAGCGCTTGTCTTCGACCCGCGCCTGGCTGGCGCTCCAGTCGGTCAACAGGCTGTAGGCCACGGCCAGCAGGGTCGGGCCGATGAACAGGCCGATGAAACCGAAGGCGATCAGCCCGCCGAAGACCCCGAGCAGCACGATCACCAGCGGCAGGTTGCCGCCCCGGCTGATCAGGTAGGGTTTGAGCACGTTGTCGACGCCACTGATGATGAAGGTGCCCCAGATACCGAGGAACACCGCCATCCCGTATTCGCCTTTCCAGGCCAGCCAGGCGGTGGCTGGAATCCACACCAGCGGCGGGCCCATGGGAATCAGGCTGAGCAGGAAGGTGACAATCCCCAGTACCAGCGCGCCCGGCACGCCGGCGATCAGGAAGCCGATCAGGGCCAGGATCGCCTGGGCCGCCGCGGTGCCGATCACCCCGTTGACCACCCGCTGCACCGTACCGGCCACCAGCTCGATGTAGTAGCCGGCGCGGTCGCCGATCAGGCGCTCCAGCAGCCCATGGACGAACGCCGCCAGGCGCGGGCCGTCGCGATAGAAGAAAAACACGAAGACGATGCTCAGGGTCAGTTCGAGGATCCCGCCACCGATCTGCGCGCTGCGGGCCAGAAGCCAGTTGCCGACCTGCCCCAGGTAAGGCTTGATCGCCAGCATCATCGCCGCGCCCTGCTGGTCGATGCTGTCCCACAGCCCCACCAGGCGTTCACCGACGAAGGGCACGCCGGCCAGCCAGCTCGGCGCTTCGGGCAGGCCGTCGACCTGCACATCCTTGATAAAGGCGGTGGCATCGCGCACATGGTCGGCCAGGTTGAAACCGAGCCAGACCAGCGGCGCCGCCACCAGCAGCATCCAGCCCAGGGTCAGCACGGCCGCGGCCAGGGACTCGCGGCCATTGAGCCAGCGGGTCAGCAGGCGCATCAGCGGCCAGCTGGCAAACGCCAGGACCGCCCCCCAGAACAACGCGGACCAGAACGGCGCCATGACCCAGAAGCTGGCGCCGAACAGCACCAGAAGCAGGATCTGCACCAACAGGCGATCATTATTGAGCATGTAGGATCTCGAGAAAGGTCAACTCACCAAGCGTAGGCGAAAGGCGGATCGCCCGTTCGCCTGCGCCCGTTCAATGCAGCAGTTCAGCGCAGCAGCTCAAGGCGCAGGCCTGGAGCCTCGCTGCCGCCGGTTTCCATGCGGGCCGCCCGCACGCCCTGGCCGATCAGGGCCTGGCGCCAGGCCTCGGCATTCGGCCCGGAAACACTGACCCGCAAGGTGGCATCGAGGTTCAACCCGCGTGACAGCAAGGTCAGCCAGGTGGGCTGGGGTTCGCCGCCGAGCTTGGGCAGGTCCAGTTCGCCGGTGTCCTTGAGCTGGCGCAACAGGGTAGCCGAGGTCGGCAACAACTCGCCCAGGGGAGTACTGGCGTCGAACTGCTCGACATGCAGGTACGCCCGGCGATTGCCACGGGTGATGCTGTACAGGGCCACCAGCGAGTTGTCGTTGGGCGCGGCCAGGCGCAACAGCAGGTAGGCCTGCTGGACATCGGCACCGTACAGCTTGGCGTTGCCGAACACCTCGTTGGCCCACAGGCTGCTTTCCCCGCAATCCCGGGCCTGGCACCAGAACAACAGTTCGGCGCCCTGCTTCTGCAAGGCTTCGCGGGCAGCGGTAAAGGCCGAGGTCGAGGAATGCTCCGGCGGCAGCTCGTAGGTCACCGACGTCGCGGTGCCGCGCGCGCCGACCTGGCCATCGAAACGCAGCTGGCCGCTGATCTTGCGGATCGAGCCCATGGGATAGATCCGCTCCATCTCGGCCGCCGGACGGTAGTCGACGATCTGCGCGTCAGGCATGCGCGGCACGATCGGCAAGTCATGGCTGCCGGGCAAGTCGGCGGCGAGGAGCAAGGGGCTGGCACAGGACAGCAGCAGGACACTGAATAAACGCATGGATGCTCTCATCGGATCAGCATGGCCTGGGCACCCTTGATGACACTGGCGTCATCCGTGCGCTGCGGAACCAGCAGCCCGCGCTGCACCGCCGGTCGCGCCTCGAGGGTCGCCATCCAGCGTTGCAGGGCCGTCAGGCCCTCCACCGGAACCCCGGACCATTCATGGCCGCGCACCCAGGGAAAGGTGGCGATATCGGCAATGCTGTAGTCGCCGGCGAGGAATTCGACCTCCTGCAAGCGGGTGTCGAGCACCTCGTACAGGCGCCGGGTTTCATGCTGGTAACGATCGATGGCGCCCTGGAGCTTTTCCGGAAAGTAGCGGAAGAACACATTGGCCTGGCCCTGCATCGGGCCGATGCCGCCCATCTGGAACATCAGCCACTGGATCACTCGGGAGCGGCCCTTGGGATCGCTGGGCAGCAACTGCCCACTGAGTTCAGCCAGATAGAGGAGAATCGCGCCGGATTCGAACACGGCGAAATCGCCGTTGGCGCGGTCGACAATCGCCGGAATCCGGCCATTGGGATTGATCTTGAGAAAGCCTGGAGCCTTTTGTTCCTTCTTGTCGAAACTCAGGGCATGCACCGTATAAGGCAGGCCGAGTTCCTCGAGCACGATAGAGACCTTGTGGCCATTCGGGGTCGCAGCGGTGTAGAGATCTATCATGGTTGTCTCCCATTTCAACCCGCCCAGCCTCGACAGTTGCCCGCTGCAAGTCAAGAAACGGCGAAAAACCTATTGAAACAGTCTGCAACAAGGCTCGCGCCGGCTTCGTCGTTCAAGTGCAGGTGATGGCCACCAGGCAGCTGTTCCCGGCTAAAGGGTAGCCGCTCCAGCAACTCCGGGTGCTTGGCCAGCATGCCGTCGGCCGCCACCACCAGCTGGGTCGGACAGGACAGGCGCTGGACGAAGGTCATGGCCTGTTCCTGGGTCAGGCGCAGCGGCGAAGCCAGGGTCAGGCGGCTGTCGCTGCGCCAGGTGTAGCCCCCCGGGACCGGCATCAGGCCACGTTGCGCGAGCAGTTCGGCGGCTTCGCGGCTGACCGCGACCATGCCCTTCATCCGCACTTCGATGGCGCGGTCCAGGGTGGCGTAGACCGGCTTGCGCTTTTCCCGCAGGTCCAGCTGGGCCTGCAGGGCCATGCCCATGCGCTCGGCGGCATTCTCACCGGTGGCGGTCGGCGGAATCACCCCGTCGATCAGCGCCAGGTGGCTTACCCGCTCGGGCAACGAGCCGGCCAGCACCAGCGAGACGATCGCGCCCAGGGAATGCCCGAGCAGGCCAAAACGTTTCCAGCCCAACTGCTCGGCGACCTGCAACACGTCATACACATAATCCCAGAGCGCATAGCTGGCACCCAGGGGGCGGTGCCCGGAATGGCCATGCCCGGCCATGTCCAGGGCGACGATGCGCAAGCCGCGCAGCCGGGGCGCCAGCCGCGCGAAGCTGTTGGCGTTGTCCAGCCAGCCGTGCAAGGCAATGACCGGCAAACCGTCCTCGGGGCCGAACAGGTGCGCCGCCAGCTCGATATGCGGCAGGCTCAGGCGGACTTCTTCCACCGCGGCGCTCATGCGCAGCTCCGTTCGGCGCGGGTTTCCCAGCGGCTGAAGAGTTTTTTCAGCAGGGCCGCGGTGTCCTGCGGGCGCTCCAGCGGGAACATGTGCCCGCCCGGCATGCTCAGGGATTCGCCATGGGGCATGCGCCCGACACTGCTGGCGTGATGCTTCATCACCACCCGGCTCTGACGCCCGCGCACCACCGCCAGCGGCACCTTCAACTGCCGGGGGCGGCCCGGGCTGGTGTGCGGTACGCCGCGATAGATGCTGATCTCGGTGGCCGGGTCGAAGCGCAGCCGCAAACGGCCGTCGACCTGATGCAGGCCGTGTTGCAGGTAGGCGTCGAAACACTCGGGGTCGAAGCCGCGGAACAGGGTCTTGCCGGCAAAGTACTTGCGCGCCGACTCCAGGTCGCTGAACTCCTCGCGCCGGCCCAGGGTCCGGCCGGCGGGGGTCAGGCGGTCGATAAAACCGAAACGCTTGGCGGCGCGAATCACCCATTGATCGGCACGGGTCAGCACCGGCGAGTCGAGCATCACCACCCCGCGATACAGCTCCGGGCAACGCAGCGCCGCGTGCAGGTGCAGGACGCCGCCGAAGGAATGGCCGACGCCCCACACCGGTTCGGCCTGCTGTTGCAGATGGTGGATCAGTTCGTCCACCAGGTTGAGCCAGTTGTCATCCGCCGGAAAGCGCGGATCGTGGGCGTGCTGCTGCAAGTGCGCCACTTGATACTCGGGCGCCAGGGCGGCGAACAACTTGCCGTAGGTCCCCGAGGGAAACCCGTTGGCGTGAGCGAAAAACACCTGTTGCGACATACCGGCTAACTCATGAACAAAAAACGATGGCTGATTGTCCGCACGCCATTGCCCGACGGCAATGACAGTAACGGTCAAGAATGATGACACTCCGCTTCAGCCTATGGGTACCGCTCAACGCGCCGGCGGCGTCTGCCCCAGCGGCACCACGGCCATGGTCAGGCGCGATACGCAACTGGCCTTGCCTTCGTCGCTGCAGAGGCGAATATCCCAGACATGGGTGGTACGCCCGATATGAATCGCCCTGGCCACCGCCGTCACCCGGCCGGAACGCAGGCCGCGCAGATGGTTGGCGTTGATCTCCAGGCCCACGCAGTAGAACTTGCTGGCGTCGATGCACAGGTAGCTGGCCATGGAGCCGACCGTTTCCGCCAGCACCACCGAGGCGCCGCCGTGCAGCAGGCCATAGGGTTGGTGGGTGCGATGGTCGATCACCATGCTAGCGGTCAGGGATTCGTCGTCGAAGGACTCGAAGCGGATGTCCAGCACCTCACCGATGGTGTTTTTCTGGATCGCGTTCAGTTGCTCGATGTTCGGGGTGGTACGCCATAGGCTCATCACTGCATCCTTTAGGGGGGTTAACCGCGCTCAATCCTGCCACAGCACCGCTTCGGAGCGCTCGCTCCACTCTTTGAAGCGCTCGCCGTAGGTGGCTTCGATGACATTGCGCTTGATCTTCAGGGTCGGGGTCAGAAAGCCGTTTTCCACCGCCCAACTGTCCTTCACCACCACCAGGCGGTGCAAGCGTTCATGTTTATCGAGCGCGCCGTTGACCTCATCGAGCAGGTTTTCCAGGCTCGCATGCAGGCCGCCACGGGCACCGCCGGCGGCGTCCTGCAAACCGGCCGCGGACAACACGCACAGGCCCAGCGGCGCACTCAGGCCATCGCCGACCACACACACCTGCTCGATCCGCGAATGCACCGCCAGCCGGTTCTCGATCGGCGCCGGGGCCACGTACTTGCCCTTGCTGGTCTTGAAGATTTCCTTGAGCCGCCCGGTCAGGCGCAGATTGCCATCGGCGTCCTGCTCGCCCTTGTCGCCGGTGCGCAGGAAACCATCCGCGGTGACGGTTTCCGCGGTCTTCTGTGGGTCCTTGAAGTAGCCGAGCATGGTCGCCCCACTGCGCACCTGGACCTCTCCGGCCTCGTCAATCCGCACCTCGACGTCCGGGCAAGGCCGACCGATCCAGCCGGGTACATGCTGGCCGCTGCGGCCGATGTGAGAATAACCGCAACTTTCGGTCATGCCGTACACCTCCAGCACGTCGAGGCCCAGGCGCTGGTACCAGTCCAACAGGGTCTGCGGCACCGGCGCGGCGCCGGACAAGGCGACCCGCAGTGCATCCAGCCCCAGCCCGGCCAGCACCTTGTGCCCGACCCGCTTGCCGATGAACGGCAGACCCAGCAGGAAGTCCAGGCGCTTGGCCGGAACCTTGCTGTACACGCCCATCTGGAACTTGGTCCAGATCCGCGGCACACCGAACAGCGCCGTGGGCCGCGCCCGCTGCAGGTCGGTGAGAAAGGTCTCCAGGCTCTCGGCGAAGAACACTGTCTGCCCGGTATAGATCGCCGCCAGCTCGACGAACATGCGCTCGGCCACATGGCACAGCGGCAGGTAGGACAACAGCCGGTCCGTCGGCCCGAGGCCGAACAGCTGGGTGCCGCGGGTCGCCGCAAAGCCCAGGGTGCCGAAGCTGTGCATCACGCCCTTGGGCAGGCCGGTGGTGCCCGAGGTGTAAATGATGGTCGCCAGTTGCTCGGCGGCGGGGTTGGGGTCGTCCTGGATCGGCGAGCACTGCTGCAACTGGTCCCAGGTGAAGTCAAAGCGGCCTTCGGGGCAGATCGGCAGGCTGATGGTCGGCAGCCCGGGCTTCACGCCGGGGGCCATCACCGGCCAGTCATCCAGCTTGCCGATGAACACCAGGGCCGACTCGGAATGCTCCAGCACCTGAGCCACCGAATCGGCGGTCAGGTTGGGATACAGCGGCACGGAAACGTGACCGGCCATCCAGATCGCCAGGTCGGCGATGATCCAGTGGGCGCAGTTCTTGGAAATGATCGCGACATGACTGCCCGGCGGCAGCTCGCGGGCGCGCAGCCAGTGAGCGGCGCGGCGGGCCTGGTGGCCGACGTCGGCCCAGGTCAGCTCTTCGACCCGGCCACCACCCAGGGGCTGGACCAGGAAACGTTGGCGGGGATGACGAGCTTCGCGCTCGTAGAACACTTCCAGCGGCAAACGAAAAGCAGCAGACATGCGACTCGCTCCTTTGTTTTTGTTCTGATCGTGAGGCTAGCCAACCAAGCACTTGCTCGGGCGACTATTCCACGCACAAAGGAACGCTGCAAGTTAAGAAATGTAGCGAAAAGCCCAGATCGTCGTGGGAGCGAGGCTTGCCCGCGATAAGAGGAACGCGCTGCTTCAGACAGTCCGCGCCGCTTCCTTCGCGGGCAAGCCTCGCTCCTACGGTTCAGGGATTCTTGATGCTGTTGAGGGTCATCAGGCCGGCCAGCGGCCAGTCGCCTTCGAGTTCCGCCAGGCCTGCGGTGTGCATCGGCTGGGGATTGCGCAGATGGCCATGCTGCAGGAGGCCGATCAGGTTACCCACCAGCGGCTGGTGGCTGACCAGCAGCACGTTGTCCGCCGAATCGAGCTGGGCGACCACCGACAACGGGTTGTTGTCCGGCGTCAGCCAGGACACGGTGCGGATATCCGCTTCGAAGCCCAGGGCTTCGCGCACCAGCTTCGCCGTCTGCTGCGCCCGCGCATAAGGGCTGGCGATGATCGCGCTGAGCGGCTGGCCGATCAGGTGCGCGGCGCTGCGCAGCGCTTCCTCGCGGCCATGCTCGGTCAGGTTGCGTTCAGCGTCGCTGCGCGCATGCGGCTCGGCTTCACCGTGGCGCAACACCCAGAGCTTCACAGCTTGGGCTCCTCGTCGCGTACCGGATGGGGCGCCGGTGGCACCACGTGCGGCGCTTCGCCTTCAGGGGCGCGCGGGGCCGGCCAGTCGGCGAACGGCCAAGGCTTCTGGTCGGTGTGGAAACTGCCGAAGCGACCGATCTGCGCCAGGAACTGGCTCAGGCTGTCGCCGAAGTTCATCAGGCTGGCACTTGGCGAGCCGTAGATCAGCCGGTAGATCAACTGCACCAGCACCAACGCGCCGAGGATGAATTGCGCCACTTGCCAGACCAGCACGAACACCAGCATCCACAACACACGCAGGAGGATGGATTCGTACTTGGCTTCGGAATTCGTATCGTTCATGTCTCGCTCCTGTCCTGCTCAGTTGAAACCACTGGGGGAGATAAAGTCGACATCGGTTTTCGGCTCGCCGCTCATCAGCAGCTCGATGACCTGATTCAGCGTGCGACCTTCAAACAGGATGGCATGTAATCCGGCCACCAGCGGCATATATACGCCCACTTCCTGTGCCTTGACCTTGAGCACCTTGAGGGTGTTCACGCCTTCGGCCACCTCGCCGAGCCGGTCCACCGCCTCTTCCAGGCTCAGGCCTTCGCCCAGGGCGAAACCGACCTGATAGTTGCGGCTCTTGGGCGACGAGCAGGTGACGATCAAATCGCCAACCCCCGCCAGGCCGAGGAAGGTCATCGGGTTGGCGCCCTGGCTGACGGCGAAACGGGTCATTTCCGCCAGCGCCCGGGTAATCAGCATGCTCTTGGTGTTTTCCCCCATGCCCAGCGCCACGGCCATGCCGGCGATGATCGCGTAGACGTTCTTCAACGCCCCGCCCAGCTCGACGCCGAAGCGGTCGGCGCTGGCATAGACGCGGAAGGTACGGCCATGCAGGGCCGCCTGCACGCGCTGGCAGAGTTCTTCGTCTTCACTGGCGACCACGGTGGCGGTCAAGGCGTGCTCGGCCACTTCACGGGCCAGGTTCGGCCCGGACAGCACGCCGATCCGCGCTTGGGGCGCGATCTCTTCGAGGATTTCGCTCATCAGCTTGAAGGTCTGCGCCTCGATGCCCTTGGTCAGGCTGACCAGCAGCTTGCCGGCGAGCAGCTGCGCATGGGGTGCCAGCACCGAGCGCAGGGCGCTGGAGGGCAAGGCGACAAAACACAGGTCACTGTCGTTCAGGGTGGCCAGAAGATCGGTCACCGGCTCCACCGCCGGATGAATCTTGATGCCTTTGAGGTAACGCGGATTTTCGCGATGAATGCGAATGGCCTCCGCCTGCTCCGGGTCGCGCATCCACTGCCGCACCCGATGGCCGTTCTCGGCCAGCAGATTGGCCACGGCGGTACCAAAGCTTCCGCCTCCCAGGACCGCGATAGGGCGCTGTTCAGTCATATGCAATCCGTCAATCCATACAGTGGCGATGGCGGCATTATACGGGGCGGCCCTGCGGCGGCCAGCCCCGTGAACAATTAGGCACAAATGCCGGGAAAACGCCGATTAGACCCCGGATTGTCGGGGTTATCGACTGGAAAACCCGGTCATCTCGGTTAACATGCGCGGCAATTATCCGTTATCAAGGCTGTGCCGTGTATCCTGGCCCTCCCCTCTCCCGCCCATCGCTCTTGCTGGCGCTGCTGTGCAGCACCCCGGCGTTGGCCGACGATCTGTTCCTGGACAGCCAGCCGCTGCCGGAAATCCTCACCGCCACCCGTCTGAAACAGTCCCCCGCGGCCGTGCCCGGCAGCATGACCGTGCTCGACAGCGAACTGATCAACGCCAGCGGCGCCCGCGACATCAGCGAACTGCTGCGCCTGGTGCCGGGGATGATGGTCGGCAATATCAATGGCAACCAGGCCGCGGTGAACTATCACGGCACCAATGCCAGCGAAGCGCGGCGCATGCAGGTGCTGATCGACGGGCGCTCGGTGTACCGGGCGGGCCTGGCCACCGTGGACTGGAGCGACATTCCGGTGGCCATGGAGGACATCGAGCGCATCGAGGTGTTCCGCGGCCCCAATACCGTCAGTTACGGCGCCAATGCGCTGATGGCGGTGATCAACATCATTACCCGCTCGCCCGCCAACAGCCACGGCACGCGGGTCAAGGTCACCCGCGGCCAGCGCGGTATCAGCGACTGGTATGCCAGCCAGGGCACCGGCTGGGACAGCGGCGACCTGCGCCTGTCGCTGTCCGGGCAGGAGGACGATGGCTTCGACAGCGATCGCAACGGCGCCGACTACCGCGACAGCCGGCGCTTGAACCGCTTCAGCCTGTCGGTCAGCCAGATGCTCAACGAGCGGCAGAGCATCGACTGGCAGCTCAGCGCCAAGGAAGGCAGCAACCGGCGCCCCTATACCTACCGCCCGGTCTTCTCCGGTATCACCTCGGCCGGCTACAACTCCGACGTGATCGCCAAGGACTATGCCGGCTCGCTGCGCTGGAACCTGGACATCAACCCGGACCACAGCCTTTATATACAAGGCTCGGCCCAGCACTGGGACCGCCAGCAGAACTGGCGCGCCTGTGACGCCGAAGTGTCGTTCAGCCCGGAACTGACCCGCCTCTGGCAGCTCAACCCGAACTACGCCGAACTGCTGGCCCGGCACATGGAGAATTTCACCGGCTCCGGCGCCCCTCCGGGCACCGCGGCCGAACAGGCCCTGGCGAACCAGGTGCTGACGCAATGGAAGGACGGCGCCAAGCGCACGGTCTGCGGGGATATCGACCAGAGCGCCCGTGAATCGCGCTACGACCTCGAGCTGCAGGACACCCTGAGCCTGTCCGACGGCGTGCGCCTGGTCAGCGGGCTGAACTATCGCTACGACCGCGCCGACTCGGAAACCTATTTCAACGGCACCCTCGACGACAGCACCTGGCGCGCGTTCGGCCAGCTGGAATGGCGCGCCACCGAACACTGGCTGCTGCAGGGCGGCGCCATGTTCGAGGACTCGCAACTGAGCGGCAGCTCGCTGACCCCGCGGGTGGCGGTCAACTACCTGATCAACCCGCGCCACGGCCTGCGGGCGGTGTATTCGGAAGCGATCCGCTCGCCGGACATGTTCGAGAACAACGTCAACTGGAGCTACCGGGTCACCAAGCTGAGCCCGACCGCCTATGGCCAGCCCAGCGCCCAGTATTTCGTCAAGACCCGCGGCCCGGGCAACCTCGACCAGGAGCGCATGCGCTCGCGGGAGCTGGGCTACAACGGCCTTTTCGCCGACCTCGGGCTGAACCTCGATGTGAAGCTGTTCTACGACGAAATCAGCGGGATGATCAGCGAGCCGCTGCGCAACAACCAGTACATTGCCAGCAACAGCAACTCCTCACGCTTCGTCGGCACTGAAACCCAGCTCGACTGGCGCCTGGACCCGGCGGACCGGCTGCGCCTGACGTACGCCTATGTCGACGCCGAGGCCAGCAACCCGCTGGACGAGCAATTGACCGCGCGCCACAGCGGTTCGGCAGGCTGGTTGCGCGACTGGGGCCAGGGCTGGTCCAGCGCGCTCTTCTACTATGGTTCCAGCGCGCTCAACGGTTACCGCTTCGAACGGGTCGATACCCGCGTCGCCAAGCGCATCCCCCTGGGCAAGGGCAGCCTGGAGCTGGCCGGCGTGCTCCAGCAACGGCTCGACGACGAGCCCACCACCTTTGTCGACAACAACTATGACTCGCAACACGTCCTCTACTTCAGTGCGGAGTTGACGTTCTAGCATGAGCCACCGTCAGTCAGGGATGACGCTTGCCTTGAGCCGATTCCGGGTTCGCCTGCTGCTGTTCTGTTGCCTCTGGGGTGCACTCCCCGCATGGGCGGCCCAGGTGTTGCTGACCGGCGCCGAAGACAGCGCCGGCGTGCGGGCCTTCGCTCAGGCACTGGCGCAACAGCGGCCACAGGACGAGGTGCGCTTCGAACTCCTGGCCAACCTGCCTGCCCCCGGTCAATTGCCGGCGGGGACCCGGCTGATCCTGCTTGACCCGGCCAGCCTGGAGTGGCGCCAGCAGGACGCCCAGGGCCCGGCCACCCTGGTGCTGCGCATCGGCCGGATCCAGGCCCAGCAGCGCCTCGGGGCAACGGCCTCGCCCCGGCTGAGCCTGTTATGGAGCGACCCGCCGCTGGCTCGGCAATTGCAATTGATCCGCAAGATCCTCCCCCAGGCCCGGCGGATCGGCGTGCTCTACGGTGCCGACAGCGAATTCCTGCTCAAGGAGCTGCACCAGGCCGCCCATCCCCTGGGGCTGGAAATCGTCGCCGAGCGCTGGGACGACACCAATGACAGCCGCCCGCTGCAAAGCCTGCTGAAAAGCAGCGACGTCCTGCTGGGGCTGGATGACCCACAGCTGTACAACCCGAAAACCGCGAAGAACCTGTTATTGAGCAGCTATGCCCGGCAATTGGCGCTGATCGGCCCCAATGCCGGCTTCGTCAAAGCCGGCAGCCTGGCCAGCACCTACAGCGACCAGGACGACTGGCTGCAAGTGCTCGACGATTTGCTGGACCGGCCCACGACCCACTGGCCGCGTACCCTGTATCCGCAACCGTTCAAGGTGTTGAGCAACCCGCAAGTGGCACGCTCCCTGGGTGTCGAACCGATTGACGAACAATCGGTGGCGACCCAGCTGGCCGAAGGAGAAAAACGCCCATGACCTTCCGTCGCCGTTGGGACATCAGTACCCGCACCCAGATCATCTGCCTCGGCCCGGCGCTGCTGCTGACCCTGCTGCTGATCAGCTTCTTTACCTTCGTGCGGATCCAGGATCTGCGCCAGGAGCTGAACCACACCGGCCAGTTGATCGCCAACCAGCTGGCGCCGGCCACCGAGTACGGGGTGATTTCGGGCAACAGCGAAGGCCTCGAGAGCCTGCTCAAGGCCACCCTGGCCACGCCCCACGTGCGCTTTCTCGAAGTCCAGGACAGCCGCAACAAGATCCTGGTGTACGTCGAGCAGCCTTCGGAGACCCACAACCGTTCGCAGCAGGTGGAAGTGTTCCAGGCCCCGGTGCGCCTGCAACGCATCCAGCTTAGCAACGATTTTTTCCAGGACGACCCGAGCGCCAGCGTGAGCCCGAACGAGGACTACCTGGGGCGGGTGATCGTCGGCATGTCCAACGACGCCTTCAGCCAGCGCCAGCAGGAGATTCTGTTCAAGGCCGGCATCCTCGCGCTGTTCGCCCTGCTGTTCACCTTCCTCCTGGCCCGCCGCCTGGCGGCCAGCCTGTCGCAGCCGATCAGCGCCATGGGCACCGCGGTCAAGGCCATTCAACAGGGTGACTTCAAGACCCCGCTGCCGATCGTCGACGATGCCGAGCTGGGCGATCTTTCGCGACATATCAACAACCTCGCCGCCGGCCTCGAGCAGGCCAGTCGCGAACAACACCAGGCCATGGCGCAATTGATCCAGACCCGCGAAGAAGCGGAGCGGGCCAACAATGCCAAGTCGGACTTCCTGGCGATGATGAGCCATGAACTGCGCACGCCCATGAACGGCGTGCTGGGCATGCTGCAACTGCTCGAAACCACGGAAATGACCGATGAACAGCACGAATACGCGGCGCTGGCCTCCGAGTCCACCGAGCACCTGCTCAAGGTGATCAACGACATCCTCGACTTCTCGCGCATCGAGCGCTCGGCCCTGGAGCTGGAGCACATCCCGTTCAACCTCGCCGAACTCATCAGCAGTTCGGCCCAGGCCTTCCAGCACAGCGCCGCGCAGCGCGGGCTGGACCTGCAACTGCGCTTGCCGCCCGGCATGGAGTCGCTGCAAGTCAAGGGCGATCCGACGCGTATCCGGCAGATCCTGGTGAACCTGATCGGCAACGCCTTGAAGTTCACCGAACAAGGCAGCGTCACCATCGAGCCGCAATGGCAGGCCCTGGACCACGAGCTGCTGTGGTTCACCTGTAGCGTGCGCGACAGCGGGATCGGCATCAGCCCGCAAAGCCTGGAGCTGATGTTCAACGCCTTCCAGCAGGCCGACAGTTCGATTTCCCGGCGTTACGGCGGCACCGGCCTGGGGCTGCCGATCGCCCGCACCCTGGCCGAACGCATGGGCGGCACCCTGCGCGCGCAGAGCGAGGAAGGCCGCGGCTCGGTGTTCACCCTGGAGATCCCGCTGGCGCTGTACCAGCAAAGCCTGCCGGTGCTGGCGCCGCGGGTGCACAGCGGGCATGCCCATGGAGAAGGACGCAACGTGCTGCTGGTGGAAGACAACCCGGTCAACCAGACCGTGATCCAGGCCATGCTGCGCAGCCTGGGCTTCACGGTCAGCATCGCCACCGACGGCGCCCAGGCCATTCGTAGCGCCGAAAGCCTGATTTTCGAGGCGATCCTGATGGATTGCCGACTGCCGCTGATCGACGGTTACGAGGCCACCCGGCAGATCCGCCAACTGCCCGGATGCGCCGACCTGCCGATCATCGCCCTGACCGCCAATGCCTTGCAGGGCGACCGCGAAGCGTGTTTGTCGGCGGGAATGAACGATTACCTGGCCAAGCCGTTCAAACGCACGGATCTGCAGCAAATTCTCCAACGTTGGGTGCAGTAGCGGCCATTTATCGACCATCTGCGACTGGCGTGAAGGGCGAAAGTGCGGCAGTCTTAGGCACCCGAACAGGCCCCTCACAGGGCCTGTATAATAATTTCAGTGCACAAGTGTACATTCATGTCCCTTGTGCTGTGACTTTCACCACAACGCAATAGTCTATGAGTAGGCTGCCGGCTCGAGGCATGAACGCTTCGATCGGCCGGGAAGATTTGCCCCACCCTGCCGCATGGGACTATTGAGGAGCTCGCATGACCAAACAAAACGCCTTTACTCGGGAAGACCTGCTGCGCTGCAGTCGCGGTGAGCTGTTCGGCCCAGGTAACGCGCAACTGCCCGCCCCGAACATGCTGATGGTGGATCGCATTACTCATATCAGCCAAGAGGGTGGCAAGTACGGCAAAGGTGAATTGGTCGCCGAGCTGGATATCACCCCGGACCTGTGGTTCTTCGCCTGCCACTTCGAAGGCGATCCGGTGATGCCGGGCTGCCTGGGCCTCGACGCCATGTGGCAACTGGTCGGTTTCTTCCTGGGCTGGCAAGGCCTGCCGGGCCGCGGTCGCGCCCTGGGTTCGGGCGAAGTGAAGTTCTTTGGCCAGGTGCTGCCGACCGCCAAGAAAGTCACCTATAACATTCATATCAAGCGCGTCCTCAAAGGCAAGCTGAACATGGCCATCGCCGATGGCTCGGTCAGCGTCGACGGCCGCGAAATCTACACCGCCGAAGGCCTCCGGGTCGGCGTTTTCACCTCCACTGACAACTTCTAAGGGTTATCCGCATGCGCCGCGTCGTTATCACTGGTCTGGGCATCGTTTCGTGCCTGGGCAATGACAAAGAGACCGTCTCCGCTAACCTGCGTGCAAGTCGCCCTGGCATCCGCTTCAACCCGGAATATGCCGAAATGGGTCTGCGTAGCCAGGTTTCCGGCTCCATTGACCTCAATCTCGAAGAGCTGATCGATCGCAAGGTCTATCGCTTCGTCGGCCACGCGGCGGCTTACGCCTACCTGGCCATGAAAGACGCCATCGCCGACTCCGGCCTGACCGAAGAGCAGGTTTCCAACCCGCGTACCGGCCTGATCGCCGGCTCCGGCGGCGCCTCGACCCTGAACCAGATGGAAGCGCTGGACATCCTGCGCGAGAAAGGCGTCAAGCGCGTTGGCCCATACCGTGTCACGCGGACCATGAGCAGCACCGTTTCCGCGTGCCTGGCCACTCCGTTCAAGATCAAGGGCCTGAACTACTCCATCGCTTCCGCCTGCGCCACCAGTGCTCACTGCATCGGTACCGCCATGGAACAGATCCAGATGGGCAAGCAGGACATCGTGTTCGCCGGCGGCGGTGAAGAAGAACATTGGAGCCAGTCGTTCCTGTTCGACGCCATGGGCGCCCTGTCCAGCAAGCGCAATGACACCCCGGAACAAGCCTCCCGCGCCTACGACGCCGACCGTGACGGTTTTGTCATCGCCGGCGGTGGCGGCATGGTAGTGGTCGAGGAGCTGGAACACGCCCTGGCCCGCGGCGCGAAGATCTACGCCGAAATCGTTGGCTACGGCGCGACGTCCGACGGCTACGACATGGTGGCGCCAAGCGGCGAAGGTGCAATCCGTTGCATGCAGATGGCCATGTCCACCGTCGACGCACCGATCGACTACCTGAACACCCACGGCACCTCGACTCCGGTCGGCGATGTCGCGGAAATGAAAGGTGTGCGTGAAGTGTTCGGCGACAAGGCTCCGGCCATCAGCTCCACCAAGAGCCTGTCGGGTCACTCCCTGGGCGCCGCCGGCGTTCACGAAGCGATCTACTGCCTGCTGATGATGGAAGGCAACTTCATGGCAGGTTCGGCCAACATCGAAGAGCTGGATCCGGAAGTGGCCGATATGCCGATCCTGACCAAGACTCGCGAAGACGCCACCATCAACACCGTGATGAGCAACAGCTTCGGCTTCGGCGGCACCAACGCCACCCTGGTCCTGAAGCGCTGGCAGGGCAAGTAAGCCCCGCCGCTTCGCAACATGAAAAACGCCCCGACTGGTTCGGGGCGTTTTTTATTGGGCGATTGTTTTCCCGAAGCCCTTACACCGAAAAACGCGCCACCAGGGTGTTCAGGTCCACCGCCAGTCGTGACAGCTCCTGGCTCGCGGCACTGGTCTGGTTGGCCCCGGCCGAGGTCTGCATGGCCAGGTCGCGGATGTTCATCAGGTTGCGGTCCACCTCCCGAGCCACCGCCGCCTGCTCCTCCGAGGCGCTGGCAATCACCGTATTGCGCTCGTTGATCAGGGTGATCGCCCCGGCGATTTCCTCCAGCGCCGCCCCCGCCGCCTTGGCCAGCTCCAGGGTCGAACGGGCCCGGCTGTTGCTCTGCTGCATGGAGCTGACGGCCTGCTCGGTGCCCAGCTGAATGCCGCCGATCATCTGCTCGATCTCCTGGGTCGATTGCTGGGTGCGATGAGCCAGTGCCCGCACCTCGTCCGCCACCACCGCGAACCCGCGGCCGGCATCCCCGGCCCGCGCCGCCTCGATGGCGGCATTCAGGGCCAGCAGGTTGGTCTGCTCGGCCACCGAACGAATTACATCCAGCACCTTGCTGATGCCATAGACCTTCTGCGCCAGCTCTTCGACCTGGGAGGCGTTGGCGGTCACGTCGTCGGCCAGGGACTCGATGGACTGCACCGTCTGTCGCACCTGCTCACGCCCATGCTGGGCAATCAGGTCGGACTGGCGGGAGGCCTCAGACGTCGCCACGGCATTGCTGGCCACCTCCTCCACCGCAGCGGTCATCTGGTTCACCGCCGTCGCCGCCTGCTCGATTTCCTGGCTCTGCTGGTGCAGGCCGCGCGTGGCGTCCTCGGTCACGCAACTGAGTTCCTCCGAAGCGGAAGCCAGCTGGCTGGAAGAGTCGGAGATGCGCCGGATGGTCTCCCGCAGGCTGTGCTGCATGGCCTTGAGCGCCTGCAGCAGGCGCGCCGGCTCATCCTTGCCGCTGATGCGGATGTCCTCGGTCAGGTCGCCGCCGGCCACCACTTCGGCCACGTTCAGCGATTGCGAGAGCGGCAGCACAATGCTGCGGGTCAGCAACAGGGCCAGGACAATGGTCATCAGGCCAGCCACCACGACCATCACGACTACCCAGACCTTGGCGTTGCTGAACACCGCCCTGGCCAGCTCGGTGGCCAAGTTGGCGTTGTGCCGGTTCAGGGCCACCAACTCATTGAGGGTGCCCGCCAGCTCATCGGCCAGTTGGCTCATCTCGCCATTGACCACCGCGACCGCATCCTCGACCCGCCCCTGTTGCGACAGTGCCATTACCTGGTTCTGATGCTCGAGGTAGCGCTTCTCGGCGGCTTTGTAGCGATCGAACAGCACACGCTCTTGCGGCAGCACAATCAGCGCGTTATAGCGCTCCTGGGCCACCGTCATGCCGCGCTTGATCTCATTGAGTTTGCTTTCGTTCTGCGCCAGGGCCTGGGGGCTGCGGTTGAGCAGCAAGCGCATAGTCAGCGCGCGGACCCGCAGCAGGTCCTGATTCATTTCGCCCACCGACATCACACTGGGCAGCCAGTTGTTGTCGACCTCGTCGGACTGCGCGCGCATGTTCGCCATCTGCAGCAGGGCGAACGCCCCCAGGCCGAACACCATCAACGCCAGCAGGCCGAAGCCCAGGCCTGCGCGCGGTGCAATGTTGAGACTCCTGATGCTCATTCTCCGGTTCCTTCCAAAAGCGCTGCATTCGCCATGCAGCGGGCTGCTGTTGAAAGTATCGGGTCGCGGAAAATTTGCTTAAGACGAAAACGTGATATCAAAACGCCCAAGCACTCCGATGCCTGGGCGTAAACGATTCAGCGTACGGTAAAACGCTGCTGGACCAACAAACGGTCACCCTGGAACACCATGAAGCGCCACTCGCCGGGGATCACTTCATGACTCTCGGTGAACTCATAGGCCATGATGTCCTGCGGCGCGCCCGGTACCAGTTTCTGGGTCACTTCGAGCTTGTCGTGACGCTGGCCATCCGGGGTGCGGATACCCGGTGTGAAATACAGCAGGGTCAGCGGCACATCCTCGGCCACCTTGCCGGCCAGCTGATAACGCAGGCCGAACTTGGTGCCCAGCCGCGCAGGCACGATCTCGGTCTGCTCGATGTTCTCGTTGCTGCGCCGCAGCACCCGCTCACCCGACTGCAACGCGGCCTTCGGCCCCTCGAACACACCATATTCCACCGGGCCTTCGACACGGACTTCAGCACTGGCAAAGCCACTGAGCATCATCAGCGCCGCCAATGCGCTTAAACGGGTGAGGTGCATATCGCGCTCCTTGATTGAGATGGCGCGAGCCTATGACGCAGGCATGACAGGCTGATGACAAACCTGCATCGCCAGCGCCTTGGCAACGCCCGCGCACTGGAGCCTCCCAGGATCAACGAGCGCGCGGCAGCACGGCGAGGAAGTTGTCCTGGGCCACCTTGCGCGCCACGTCCTCCGGCAAGGCATCGAGAAAGGGCTCGAAGCTGCGCATTTCCCGCCCCAGCTTGTTGAATCGCCCGACAACGTCCGAACCCAGCATGAACCGCTCGGGAAAGCGCTCCACCAGCTTTACCCACTCCGCCCGGGGCACGCCCTGCTCATCCAGCAGGTACGGCCTGAGCACGCTCCAGGACAGGTCGATATACAGGTTGGGATAGGACTCGAGCATCCGCGCCAGGGTCGGCAGGAGAAAATTCAACTGCACCTGATGCCGGTGGATCTCCATGCTGGTGCCCGCGTGGGCCCAGATAAAACGCGTGTGGGGGTGATTGCGCAGCGGCTCTTCGATTTCCCTCAGGTACAGCGGGTTCTTTTCGCGCTTGGAGGTGATGTTGGAATGCAGCATCACCGGCAGGTCGTTTTCCGCCGCCAGGTGATAGATCCGCGTCATCGCCTCGTTATTGGCCCGTGGCGTATCGCCGGAGGTCAGCGCGGTCAGGTCGTCGTGGCGGGTAAAGACCTCGCCGATGCCCTGCCACAACCCCGGATTGAGGTCGAGCATGCGCTGGATATGGGCCTCGGAGTTCTTGTCGTTGGGGTTGAAGCCCGACAGGAACGGATGGAAGTGCCGGCGCTGCTCGGGCGTCAGGCGATTCACCGCGGCGGCGACAATCACATCGGTAGCGCTGTACCAGTAGGCATCCGCGTCATCGCCGGCGTAATAGCGCGGCCGCTTGGGTTCGTCTTCATGCCATTTCTTGGCCACCGGGATACCGGAAATCATCACATGCTCGATGCGATTGTCGGCCATGGCCTTGAGCAGCTTGTCCATGCCCGCCGACTCCTGGAAGAAGTCGACGTAATGCAGGTGGGCATCGCTGTAGGCGTAGTCGCGGGCCTGGGCCCAGGCGCTCGGCAGCAGCAACAGCAAGGTGCTCAGGTAGATCCAGCGCATGGGTGGGCTCCTGTCGATTCACGCTGGGTAGACCCTGCCCCGGAGGCGGCGGTTCAGAAAAAGGGGAACGCACAACCAGCGTAATGCTCTATAACTGCACCACCTTTCAACGACTGCTCACTGCCCGAGGTCCGTCATGACTATCACCGTCAACACCGAATCCAGCGAAGGTTTCCGCCACAGCATCCAGATCGATGACCACCAATTGTTCGCCGACCTGCCCAAGACCCTGGGCGGCGAAGGTTCCGCGCCGGAACCCCACGACTTTTTCGATGCTGCCCTGGGCGCCTGCAAGGCCCTGACCCTCAAGCTGTACGCGCAGAAAAAAGAGATTCCGCTTACTGGCGTCACGGTCGAGGTCAAGCACGACAACAGCCAGGAGCAGAAAGGCAAATACGCGCTGCACGTCAAACTGACCCTCAAAGGCGTGCTCACCGACGCCCAGCGTGAAGAGCTGCATCGCGTCGCCGACCGCTGCCCGGTGCACAAGCTGATGACCACCGCCGAGGTGAGCATCGAGACCCACCTGTCCGAAGGCACCTTCAGCCAATAGCGCCACGGGCTGCACAAGCAGGTTATGCTCCCGGGCATAACCCGATCAGCCTGGAATGCACCATGAACACACCGCTCGTGATTCGCCCTCGCGCCGAGGACGTCGAAGGCCAACCCATCCTGCGTCCGCTGCCCTCGGCCCAATGCCGCAGCGTGGGGCCCTTCGTGTTTTTCGATCACATGCTGCAAACCCGCTACCCCGCGGGCAAGGGCATGAATATCCGCCAGCATCCGCATATCGGCCTGTCGACCCTGACCTACCTGTTCCAGGGGCAGATCCAGCACAAGGACAGCCTCGGTTCCGACCAGGTGGTGGACCAGGGGGATGTCAGCTGGATGACCGCCGGCAGCGCCATCGCCCACGTCGAGCGCACCCCGCAGGCGCTGATCGACAGTGATTTCAGCATGCACGGCCTGCAGGTCTGGCTGGCCTCCCCCAAGGCCCATGAACAAGGCCCGGGGCACTACAGCCATCACCCGGCCGCGACCCTGCCGGTCAGCGACAACCTCGGGGTCAGGATCCGCATGATCGCCGGCAGCGGTTTCTGCCTGGAATCGCCGGTCCCGGTGCTCTCCCCGACCCTGTATGCCGAAATACAGCTGCAGACCGCGACCACCCTGCTGATCCCCGCCGAACACGAGGAACGCGCCCTGTACGTGCTCGAAGGCGACGCCCAGCTGGACGGCGAGCCCGTCGAGCCCCATGCGCTGGTGATCCTGCCGGCCGGCACCACCCCGACCCTGTTCGCCGACAGCGACTGCCACGCCGTGCTGTTCGGCGGCGCGCCGCTGGACGGTCCACGGCGGATCAACTGGAACTTCGTCTCCAGCGACCCGGCCCGTATCGATGAAGCCCGCCAGCGCTGGGCCGCCGGCGACTGGCCGACGGTGCCGGGGGAAAGCGAACGAATCGAACTGCCCAAGGGCAAAGGCTCGCCGTCCCCTCTGTAGCGCCGGGCGTTCAATAGCCTGGGCAGGTCAAGTACCGGCCCAGGCTCCACCGCCGCCAGGCTGCGCAACCAGGTACCGGCCGGCGCGAGCGGTTGCGGGTAGCCGGATCCCGGCCTATGGTCCAAGCGATGCATTGCCTGCGACCGCCGCGCGATGATTCGCCGTGGGTCGCTGTCCATCCAGCGCAACGTTGCGCAGCGAGGTGACCACATGCCAAACGACTCCCGTCCTGCCGTGCTCGAACTGATCGGCAACACGCCGCTGGTGCGTGTCAGCCGTTTCGATACCGGCCCCTGTACGCTGTTTCTCAAGCTTGAATCGCAAAACCCCGGAGGTTCGATCAAGGACCGTATCGGCCTGGCGATGATCGACGCCGCCGAGCGCGACGGCCGCCTGCGCCCCGGCGGCACCATAGTCGAGGCCACCGCTGGCAACACCGGCCTGGGCCTGGCCCTGGTCGGCCGTGCCAAGGGCTACCGGGTGGTCCTGGTGGTGCCGGACAAGATGTCCACCGAGAAGGTCCTGCACCTCAAGGCGATGGGCGCCGAAGTGCACATCACCCGCTCCGATGTCGGCAAGGGCCACCCCGACTACTACCAGGACATGGCGGCGCGGCTGACCAAGGAGATTCCCGACGCCTTCTTCGCCGATCAGTTCAACAACCCGGCCAACCCGCTGGCCCACGAATGCAGCACCGCGCCGGAAATCTGGGCCCAGACCCAACATGATGTGGACGCCATCGTGGTCGGCGTCGGTTCGGCCGGCACCCTGACCGGGCTGACCCGTTTCTTCCGCCGGGTACAGCCGGACCTGGAGATGGTGCTGGCCGACCCGGTGGGCTCGGTGATGGCCGAATACAGCCGCAGCGGCGCCCTGGGCACGCCCGGCTCCTGGGCCGTGGAAGGCATCGGCGAAGACTTCATTCCGTCCATTGCCGACCTTTCCAGCGTGCGCAAGGCCTATTCCATCAGCGACGAGGAAAGCTTCGAGCACGCCCGCCAGCTGCTGCGCGCCGAGGGCATTCTCGGCGGCTCTTCGACCGGCACCCTGCTGGCCGCGGCACTGCGCTACTGCCGCGAGCAGACCGAGCCGAAGCGGGTGGTCAGCTTCGTCTGCGACACCGGCACCCGCTACCTGTCGAAGATCTATAACGACCAATGGATGAACGATCAGGGCCTGCTTGCGCGCAAGCGCTACGGCGACCTGCGCGACCTGATCGCGCGGCGCTTCGAGGACGGCCGGGTGATCAGCGTAGGGCCGGACGACACCCTGCTCACCGCCTTCCAGCGCATGCGCCTGGCCGACGTCTCGCAACTGCCGGTGCTGGTGGACGGGCAGCGGCTGGTCGGAGTGATCGATGAGTCGGACATCCTGCTGGGCGTGCACGAAGACGCTTCGCACTTTCGCCAGACCGTGGCCAGCGCCATGAGCGATCAGCTGGAAACCCTGCCTCCCAGCGCCAGCCTGGCCGAACTGGAGGCGGAACTCGACCGTGGCTTCGTGGCGATCATCGCCGACGCCTCGGGCTTCCACGGCTTGATTACCCGGGTCGACATGCTCAATCACTTACGGAGATCGCTAACATGAGTCAACAGGATGAAACCGGCGCGCCGCGTGCCTTCGCTACCCGGGTAATCCATGCGGGGCAAACGCCGGACCCTTCCACCGGGGCGCTGATGCCGCCGATCTACGCCAACTCCACCTATGCCCAGCAGAGCCCCGGGGTGCACAAGGGCCTGGACTACGGGCGTTCGCACAACCCCACGCGCTGGGCGCTGGAGCGCTGCGTGGCGGACCTTGAGGGCGGCACCCAGGCCTTCGCCTTCGCCTCCGGGCTGGCGGCGATTTCCAGCGTGCTCGAACTGCTCGACGCCGGCGCGCATATCGTTTCCGGCAATGACCTGTATGGCGGCACCTTCCGCCTGTTCGAACGGGTGCGCCGGCGCAGCGCCGGGCATCGCTTCAGCTTCGTCGACCTGTCCGACCTCTCGGCCTTCGAAGCGGCGTTGCAGGACGACACCCGGATGGTGATGGTCGAGACCCCGAGCAATCCCCTGCTGCGCCTCACCGATCTCGCCGCCATCGCGCGCATCTGCCGCGCGCGGGGCATCATCTGCGTCGCCGACAACACCTTTGCCAGCCCGTGGATCCAGCGCCCGCTGGAGCTGGGCTTCGATATCGTGCTGCACTCGACGACCAAGTACCTCAACGGCCACTCCGACGTGATCGGCGGCATTGCGGTGGTCGGCCAGAACCCCGACCTGGCCGAGCGCCTGGGCTTCCTGCAGAACGCCGTGGGGGCCATCGCCGGGCCGTTCGACGCCTTCCTCACCCTGCGCGGGGTGAAGACCCTGGCGCTGCGCATGGAACGCCACTGCAGCAACGCCCTGGAGCTGGCGCAATGGCTGGAACGCCAGCCACAGGTGGCGCGGGTCTACTACCCGGGCCTGCCGTCCCACCCGCAGCACGCCCTGGCGCGACGGCAGATGCAGGCTTTCGGCGGGATGATCTCCCTCGATCTGAACTGCGACCTGGCCGGCGCCAAGCGTTTTCTCGAGAACGTGCGGATCTTCGCCCTGGCCGAGAGCCTGGGCGGGGTGGAAAGCCTGATCGAGCACCCGGCGATCATGACCCACGCCAGCATTCCCGCGGAAACCCGGGCGCAGCTCGGCATCGGCGATGGGCTGGTGCGCTTATCCGTGGGGGTCGAGGATGTCGAGGACCTGCGCGCCGACCTGGCCCAGGCGCTGACGCGGATCTGAATGGCTGACAGGCACAAAAAAGCCCGCCTGGCGTACAAGGCGGCTCGCTGAGAGCCGCATTGCATCGCCAGGCGGGCTTGTCGTTCCCGGGGCTCAGCCCTTGAACACTTCATCCAGCAGGTTGTGCATCGAGGTGAAGGCACGGCCCGCGGTCCTGGCGTCGTACATCATCATGCCCGGCACATTGGCGTGCGGATCGGTGAAGGAATGCACCGCGCCGCCGTAGCTCAGCAACTGCCAATCCACGCCTGCGGCATTCATTTCTTCTTCGAAGGCCGGCAACTGCTCTTTCGGCACCAGCGGGTCGGAGGCGCCATGCAGCACCAGTACCGAGCCCTTGATGTTCCGCGCGTCGGCCGGGTTCGGCGTATCCAGGGTGCCGTGGAAGGACACCGCGGCTTTCAGCGGCGCACCGCTGCGCGCCAGCTCCAGGGAGCAGCAGCCACCGAAGCAGAAACCGAAGGTGGCCAGCCTGGCCTTGTCCACCGCGGCTTCCTGCTGGCTTTGCAGCGCCTCGAAGGCCGCCTGCATGCGCTTGCGCAGCAGGGCCCGGTCATCCTTCAGCGGCATCATGGCGGCGCCCGCCTCGTCGCCGTTGCTCGGACGGACCTGTTGCCCGTACAAGTCGGCGATCAGCACCACATACCCCTTGGCGGCCACCGCCTCGGCGATCTTCTCGGCACCGGCGCTGACCCCCATCCAGTTCGGCGCCATCAACAGCCCCGGACGTGGGCCCTGCTGGCTGGTATCGAACGCCAGGCGGCTTTCATAGGCTTGACCATCAATCTGGTAGACCAGGGAACGAACAGTGACTTGGCTCATTTCAGACTCCTGATTCAAAAACACCGGAATGAAAAAACCCGCCGAAGCGGGTTTTTATGCAACGCAGTTAAACCGACAGTTCAACCAGCAGCTTGTTCAGACGACGCACATAGGCGGCCGGGTCTTTCAAGCTGTCGCCGGCCGCCAGGGCCGCCTGATCGAAGAGGATGTGCGACAGGTCGCCGAAGCGCTCGTCGCTCTGCTCGCCGTCGAGTTTCTCGATCAACGGGTGAGCCGGGTTGAATTCGAAGATCGGCTTGGAATCCGGCACCTTCTGCCCGCTGGCCTCGAGGATCTGGCGCATCTGCAGGCCCAGGTCCTGCTCGCCGATCGCCAGGATCGCCGGGGAGTCGGTCAGGCGGTGGGAAACCCGCACTTCGCTGACGGTATCGCCCAGGGCGGTCTTGATCCGCTCCACCAGGCCTTCCTTGCTCTTGGCGACTTCTTCCGCGGCCTTCTTGTCCTCTTCCGAGTCCAGGTTGCCCAGGTCCAGGTCACCACGCGCCACGTCGACAAAGCTCTTGCCGTCGAAGTCGCTCAAGTAGCTCATCAGCCACTCGTCGATGCGATCGGTCAGCAGCAGCACTTCGATGCCTTTCTTGCGGAAGACTTCCAGGTGCGGGCTGTTCTTGACCTGCGCGTAGGTTTCGCCGGTGAGGTAGTAGATCTTGTCCTGGCCTTCCTTGGCGCGCGCCAGGTACTCGGCCAGGGAAACATTCTGCTCGCCGTCGTCGCCCTGGGTGGAGGCGAAGCGCAGCAGGCCGGCGATCTTTTCCTTGTTGGCGAAGTCTTCGGCCGGACCTTCTTTCATCACCTGGCCGAAGTTTTTCCAGAAGCCCTTGTATTGCTCAGGCTCGTTCTTCGCCAGTTTTTCCAGCATGTCCAGCACGCGCTTGGTCAGCGCCGACTTCATGGAGTCGATGATCGGGTCTTTCTGCAGGATTTCCCGCGACACGTTCAGCGACAGGTCGTTGGAGTCGACCACACCCTTGATGAAGCGCAGGTACAGCGGCAGGAAGGACTCTGCCTGATCCATCACGAACACGCGCTGCACGTACAACTTCAGGCCTTTCGGCGCTTCACGCTGGTACAGGTCGAATGGCGCACGGGCCGGCACGTACAGCAGCGAGCTGTATTCCAGCTTGCCTTCGACCTTGTTGTGGCTCCAGCTCAGCGGGTTCTCGAAGTCATGGGCGATGTGCTTGTAGAACTCCTGGTATTCCTCGTCCTTGATCTCGGTACGCGGACGGGTCCACAGGGCACTGGCGCGGTTGACGGTTTCCCATTCCTGCGCAGGTTTCTCTTCACCCTCGGCGGCAGCGACCTCTTTCGGCAGCTCGATCGGCAGGGCGATATGGTCGGAGTACTTCTTGATGATGTTGCGCAGGCGCCAGCCATCGGCGAACTCGTCGTCGCCGGACTTCAGGTGCAGGACGATACGGGTGCCGCGGTCGGCCTTGTCGATGGTCGCGACTTCGAACTCGCCTTCGCCCTTGGAGGACCAGTGCACGCCCTCGCTGGCAGCGAGGCCGGCACGACGGCTGAAGACATCGACCTTGTCGGCGACGATGAAGGCGGAATAGAAGCCCACGCCGAACTGGCCGATCAGGTGCGAATCCTTCTTCTGGTCGCCCGTGAGGTTTTTCATGAAGTCGGCGGTGCCGGACTTGGCGATGGTCCCCAGGTGGGTGATCACATCTTCCCGGCTCATGCCGATGCCGTTGTCTTCGAGGGTGACGGTCTTGGCGTCCTTGTCGAAGCTCACACGGATTTTCAGCTCCGCGCCACCTTCCAGCAACTCAGGCTTGGACAGGGCTTCGAAGCGCAATTTGTCGACAGCGTCAGAGGCGTTCGAGATCAGTTCGCGAAGGAAGATTTCCTTGTTGGAATACAGCGAATGGATCATGAGGTGCAGCAGTTGCTTTACCTCGGTCTGGAAGCCCAGGGTTTCCTTTTGAGTTTCCACACTCATGGTCATCAAACTCCAATCAGATGGCATAAGCCGCGCCCGGAGGGCTTACGGCGGGATGTCCACAGAGTTGGGGGCTAGACCTGAGATTTCAAGGGCCTGGACTTTCTTCGAGCTTGAAATGTGCTCGGGCGGTGGCAATCGGCTCCTCCGCACTGCTCTGCCAGGCGGTGATGGCCACGTTCGCCACCCGCCGGCCCTGGCGGCAAACCTGGCACCTGGCATAGGTATCGCGAAACTGCCCCGCACGCAGGTAATCGAGGGAGAAGTCGATGATCTTCGGCACTCCGGGCGAACCGGTGCCAATCAACAGATGCAGGGCCGCAGCCAGCTCCATGAAACCGGCGATCACCCCACCGTGCAGGGCCGGCAGCAACGGGTTGCCGATGTTGTCGCGGTTGGCGGGCAGGCGAAACAGCAACTCATCACCCTGTCGCGAACACTCGATGCCGATCAGCCTGGCGTAGGGAATCATCTGCAGCAGTGCGGCGTAATCGCCCTGCTGGTGGGCACGCTGCACTTGTTCCTGGAAATCGTCGCTCATGGCTGCTCACCCTTGATGGCGCCGGCAAAACCTTTGCTGCCCTTGATGCCCTTGCCCATGCGCATGAAGGTGCCCACCACATGGGCAACGGGGTGCTCGGGATCGTCCTGATAGGCAAAACCGCGGGTGAAAATCACATCGCTGGTCACCCGATAGCACTGGGCAAAGCCGTACACGCTTTTGCCCGGTTCCGCCGGATGCATGTAATCGATGCGCAGGTCCAGGGTCGGGCAGACTTCGAACTCCGGCAGGACGCACAAGGTGGCCATGCCGCAAGCGGTGTCCATCAACGAGGTCAGCGCGCCACCATGGATCACTCCGGTCTGTGGGTTGCCGACTATCTGCGGGCTGTAAGGCAGCGTCAGGGTGATGCCGTCTTTTGAAGCGCTGTGCACGCTCATGGCCAATACCTGGCAATGGCGCAGCGCCGACAAAAACCGCGTCGCACGCTCAAAAACAGGGTTTTGCTCCATAAGGCAATTCTCTAGTTGATGTCAAAACCGCTCAGTTAACGAGACCGGTAAAAGTTCCATATTGCTGGCACTTTATATATCTTTAGCTTTCAAGGAACTTAACCTGTAGAGCCATGCTCGAAAGGCCAGAAGATATCTTCAATAAGGAGAAACACCCCATGCGTAAGACTTTAGCTATTGCCCTGATGCTGACCGCTTCCCTCGGTCTCGCTGCCTGCGATAAAAAATCCGAGGACAAAGCTCAAGATGCCAACCAACATGCTGAGCAAGCTCAACAGAAACTGAACGAAGCTCAGGATAAAGTGAACGAAGCCGCAAAAGAAACCGTCGATGCAGCCAAAGATCAGGTTGAATCGAGCAAAGCAGCTGTTGAAGAAGCTGCCAAGGAAGCCGCTCCTAAAACCAACTAATCCGGTTTTAGTGCAGCAAAAAGAAAGCCCGCCTAGTGCGGGCTTTACTTTGTCTGGAATAACCTCTAAGCCAACAGGCGGCGAAAAATCGGACTAAGCATCAGCAGCATTGAACAGAGCAGGCCGATAAACCAGACCAGACTGCGCTGCCAGGCAAGATCCGCCCAATAACACAGCAGATAGATAACCCGCGTAATGACAAAGACAATCGCCAGCCCATCGATCAACCAACCCTGAGTCTGGGTGGTATGGGCCATCAGCACCCCGACCGCGAATAACATGAAGGCTTCGAAGCTGTTCTGGTGCGCCGCCAGCGCCCGGGCACCGAATCCCGTAAGTTGCGCCTGTTGCTGGCGTGGCAGGTGATTGTCGTAACCGCCCTGCTCTTTCATGGCCCTGGCCACCGGCATCCGTGCCACGTAAATCAACAGTGCGCTGATAAACACACACCAGAACGCGATACTCATCAGGCTATCTCCTTGTTCGCCTCAGGCAATGGCGCCTCTGTAGGGGTATAGACCATCACGTCCAACACGTCGGAATGAAACTCCCGGCGGTACAGCACCAGCACCACGCCCGCGCTCATCAGCATGAACAGCCAGGGGCTGACGAACCAGGCCAGCATGCTCATGCCGAAGTAATAGGAACGCAGGCCGAAGTTGAACTGGTTGGCGGCCATGGAAATCACCCGCGCAGCCCGCAGGGCAAAGGCTTTTCGCTCCTGTTCGGAAACATGTCGCTCACCGATCATTGGCGCCGAGCCGACGAGGATGGCGGCGAAGTTGTACTGGCGCATGCACCAGCTGAAGGTGAAGAAGGCGTAGACGAACACCAGGGCCAGGCACAGCAGCTTGATCTCCGACATGCCCTGGGAGGCCTGCTGCACCATGGGAATGTCGGCCAGCAGCGACACCGCACGCTCGGAAGCACCGAGCACGGTAAGGATACCGGCGAGGATAATCAGGGTGCTGGAAGCGAAGAACGAGGCATTGCGCTCCAGGTTGCCGATCACGCTGGCGTCGGCGATGCGGTTGTCGCGCAGCAGCATGCGGCGCATCCAGTCTTCCCGGTACAGGTGCAGCACGCTGGCCAGGCACGCGGTGTCGCGGCCCTTCCACGTGGCGTAGCGGGTATAGCCACCCCAGCAGATGACAAACCAGAGGGCGGCGATGAGATGGATCAGGTTGGCTTCGACGAACGACATGCAGGTTCCCGGATAGGCGTTGGCAGAGTGCGGATACAACTGGCACTGCTTCGACGTTGATCGAGGAAAAAAGACACCATCCCTCGCCCATAAAAAATGCCCCGCATCGCTGGATACGGGGCATTTTTTTATGGTTACTCGGTGCCCGCTCGTGACGGGCATCGGGCAGATAGCGGTTTAGGCCAGGGCTTCGCTGCGCTTGCCCAGCAGGCGGTCGCAGACTACAGCGACTACCAGGGTCATGACCGAAGGCACCAGCCACGCCAGGCCCTGCTCGCTCAGCGGCAGGTGCATCAACTGGGTGGGCATCCAGTCCGCCAGGCCGGCGCCCTTGAGGGCGTCGATCAGGCCGAACAGGAAGGACACCAGCATCACCGGACCGACGATGCGGCCTTGCTCATGCCAGAAGTCCTTGCAGAAGCTCAGGGCCACCAGGGCGATGCATGGCGGGTAGATAGCGGTCAGCACCGGGATGGAGAAAGCGATCAGCTTGGTCAGGCCCAGGTTGGACACCAGCAGCGAGAACGCCGCCAGGATGATCACCAGAGTCTTGTACGACAGCGGCAGTACGCGGCTGAAATACTCGGCGCAGGCACAGGTCAGGCCGACCGCAGTCACCAGGCAGGCCAGGGAAATCAGCACGGCCAGGAAGCCGCTGCCCAGGGAGCCAAAAGTGTGTTGCACATAAGCGTGCAGCACCGCCGCGCCATTGGTGGCGCCGACCGCGACTTCGTGGCTGCCCGAGCCCAGGCGGAACAGGCTGACATACACCAGCGCCAAGCCGACGCCGGCAATCAGCCCGGCGATGATCGCGTAACGAGTGATCAGGCGTGGCGACTCGACACCGCGGGAGCGGATGGCGTTGACGATGACGATGCCGAACACCAGTGCGCCCAGGGTATCCATGGTCAGGTAACCATTGATGAAGCCTTGGGAAAACGGCGCCGCGACGTATTCGGGAGTCGCCACACCGATATCACCGGCCGGCAAGGCGAACGCGGCGATGCCCAGTACGGCCAGGGCGATGATCTTCAGCGGCGCGAGGAAACGCCCAACGGTGTCCAGCAGGCGTCCCGGGTAGAGGGAGATGAAAAACACCAGCAGGAAATACGCCGAGCTATAGAGGAACAGCGCCAGCGGGCTTTCGCCGGTCAGCGGCGCCAGGCCGACTTCGAAGGATACGGTCGCGGTACGCGGCGTCGCGAACAACGGGCCGACCGCCAGGTAGCAGACCGCCGCTAGCAGGCCACCGGCGATTTTGCCGATCGGGCTGCTCAGCGCGTCCATCGCCCCGCCGACCTTGGCCAGCGCAACGACGGTCACCACCGGAAGGCCCACGGCGGTGATCAGAAAGCCCAGCGCCGCGATCCAGACGTTAGGTCCGGACTGCAAGCCGACGATAGGCGGGAAGATGATATTGCCGGCCCCGACGAACAGGGCAAAGGTCATAAAACCCAGTGCCAGAATGTCCTGGCCTTTCAACACTTTCATTAAGGAAATACCACACTACTGAATCGGAATTTAGAGAGGGATTTCCCTTATGGGTGAGGGAAATGCTGTCGGTCCGTATAGGACTGACCCGTTTAGCGCGCAGCTTCCTTGTGGGACGCAGACGCAAAAGAGGCGGCTAGCCTACCGAATTTGTAAGACAAACGCACTGTTAGAGGGCGAACTGTCCGATAAGCGACATTTGCGTGTCGCGTTTACATATTAAAAGCAGCTGCAAGATACAAGTTTCAAGCAACAAGCTTCTCTTGCAGCTTGAGGCTTGCAACTGCTCTTAACGAACAAAGGCCACCCGAAGGTGGCCTTTGTCAGCAGAGTTGCAAGCTAAGCGCGAGGCTTACTTGACAGCCCAGCCAGTCAGCTCGGCCAGGGCCTTGCCGATGTCTGCCAGCGAACGCACGGTTTTCACGCCTGCGTCTTGCAGAGCAGCGAATTTCTCGTCTGCAGTGCCTTTGCCGCCAGAGATGATTGCGCCAGCATGGCCCATGCGCTTGCCCGGAGGAGCAGTCACACCAGCGATGTAGGAAACAACCGGCTTGGTCACGTTAGCCTTGATGTAGGCAGCCGCTTCTTCTTCAGCCGAACCGCCGATTTCGCCGATCATCACGATCGCTTCGGTCTTCGGGTCTTCCTGGAACAGCTTCAGGATGTCGATGAAGTTGGAGCCCGGGATCGGGTCACCACCGATGCCGACGCAGGTGGACTGACCGAAACCGGCGTCAGTGGTCTGCTTGACGGCTTCGTAAGTCAGGGTACCGGAACGGGAAACGATACCGACCTTGCCTGGCAAGTGAATGTGACCTGGCATGATGCCGATCTTGCATTCGCCTGGAGTGATCACGCCTGGGCAGTTAGGGCCGATCAGGGTAACACCCAGCTCGTCGCACTTGACCTTGGCATCCAGCATATCCAGGGTAGGAATGCCTTCGGTGATGCAGACGATCAGCTTGATGCCGCCGAAAGCCGCTTCCAGGATGGAGTCCTTGCAGAAAGGAGCTGGAACGTAGATCACGCTGGCGGTGGCGCCAGTGGCAGCTACAGCGTCTTTCACGGTGTTGAAGACAGGCAGGCCCAGGTGCTCGGTGCCGCCTTTGCCCGGAGTTACGCCGCCAACCATCTTGGTGCCGTATTCGATGGCTTGCTGGGTGTGGAAACTACCTTGCGAACCGGTAATACCCTGGCAGATAACTTTGGTGTCTTTATTGATCAGGACGCTCATTATTTGCCCTCCGCAGCTTTGACAACTTGTTGAGCAGCGTCGGTCAGGCTGGTAGCAGCGATGATGTTCAAGCCGCTTTCTGCCAGTACTTTAGCGCCCAGTTCAGCGTTGTTGCCTTCAAGGCGAACAACAACCGGGATTTTCACGCCGACTTCTTTCACTGCACCGATGATGCCTTCGGCAATCATGTCGCAACGAACGATGCCGCCGAAGATGTTGACCAGTACTGCAGCGACGTTGGTGTCGGACAGGATGATCTTGAAGGCTTCGGTCACGCGCTCTTTGGTAGCGCCACCACCTACGTCGAGGAAGTTGGCTGGCTTACCGCCGTGCAGGTTGACGATGTCCATGGTACCCATGGCCAGGCCGGCACCGTTGACCATGCAGCCGATGTTGCCTTCCAGGGCCACGTAGTTCAGTTCGAACTTGGCGGCGTGCGCTTCGCGCGGATCGTCCTGCGACGGATCGTGGAAAGTCTTCAGCTTAGGCTGACGGTACATGGCGTTGGCGTCGATGTTGATCTTCGCGTCCAGGCAGTGCAGATCGCCATCAGCCTTGATCACCAGCGGGTTCACTTCCAGCAGAGCCAGATCGTGGTCCTGGAACAGTTTGGCCAGACCAACGAAGATCTTGGCGAACTGGGCAACTTGCTTGCCTTCCAGGCCCAGCTGGAAAGCCAGCTCGCGACCCTGGAACGGCTGAGCGCCAACCAGTGGATCAATAGTGGCTTTGAGAATTTTTTCTGGAGTGTCGTGAGCGATTTTCTCGATGTCCACGCCACCTTCGGTGGAAGCCATGAACACGATGCGACGGCTCGAACGGTCGACGACAGCGCCCAGGTACAGCTCTTTAGCGATATCAGTGCACGATTCAACCAGGATCTTGGTGACTGGCTGACCATTGGCGTCAGTCTGGTAAGTCACCAGACGCTTGCCCAACCACTGTTGAGCGAATGCTTTAGCGTCTTCTTTGCTGCGAACCAGCTTTACGCCGCCCGCTTTACCGCGACCACCGGCGTGAACCTGGGCTTTGACAACCCACTCGGAGCCGCCGATCTTGTCGCAAGCTTCTGCTGCTTCTTCCGGGGTGTCTACCGCGTAGCCTTTGGATACTGGCAGGCCGTATTCAGCGAACAGCTGCTTACCCTGATACTCGTGAAGATTCATGCTTTTTACCGTCTTCGTTAGGTACTGCGCATTCGGCGCTGCGCTCTTGATGAGTGCCGCGCCACCTGTGACCGCTCCTCACCGGACTCCCCTGCCCCGCCTCCGCAACCTGGGCTGCGGCACGACGCCTGAAGATTCCCGTGAGGTCGAGTCCAGCGGACGTTCCGCGGTGAGTCTTGCTCGCAAGGCTCACGACGGGCAATCCGCCGTGGTTTCTTATTGTCTTAACGCTTTTTGCGGTTGGCGATGTGGATGGCGCCGCCATTCACTGCCAGTGCTGCTTCGTGCAGCGCTTCGGACAGGGTCGGATGGGAGAAAACCATCATGCCCAGGTCTTCGGCGCTGGTGCCGAATTCCATGCCGATCGCACCTTGCTGAACCAGTTCCGCCGCGCTCGGGCCAATCACGTGGACGCCCAGTACGCGGTCAGTCTTGGCATCAGCGATGACTTTTACGAAACCGCCGGTGTCGTTGGCTGCCATGGCACGGCCGCTGGCTGCGAACGGGAAGGTGCCGACGTTAACTTCAACGCCTTCAGCTTTCAAGGCCTGCTCGGTCTTGCCAACCCACGCGATTTCCGGGTGAGTATAAATAACCGAAGGGATCAGGTCATAGTTCATCTGAGCCTTGTGGCCCTTGATGCGCTCGACGACCATGATGCCCTCTTCCGAGGCCTTGTGAGCCAGCATCATGCCGCGAACCACGTCGCCGATCGCGTAAACGCCCGGTACGGTGGTGGCGCAGTGATCGTCAACATGCACGAAACCGCGCTCGTCGAGGGTCACGCCGCAATCGGCAGCCAGCAGATCAGTGGTCACCGGACGGCGACCAACGGCTACGATCAGCTTGTCGAAAGTGATGTTCTGTTCGCCGTTGGCATCGGTGTAGGTCACGACCACTTCTTCGCCGCTGACCTTGGAGCCGGTGACGCGAGCGCCCAGCTTAATGTCCAGACCCTGTTTGGTCAGGGTTTTCAGCGCTTCCTTGGAGACGGCGGTGTCGGCAGCCATCAGGAAGGTGTCCAGGGCTTCCAGGACGGTCACTTCAGCGCCCAGACGGGACCATACCGAACCCAGTTCCAGACCGATCACGCCAGCGCCGATCACGCCCAGGCGTTTTGGTACGGATTGGAATTCCAGGGCGCCGGTGGAATCGACGATCACTTTCTGATCGACCGGGGCTGGTGGAATGTCGATTGGACGGGAGCCTGGCGCCAGGATGACGTTCTCGGCTTCGATCACTTCCACCGAGCCGTCTGGCTTGGTGACTTCGACTTTCTTGCCAGCCAGCAGTTTGCCGTGGCCCTGGATGGAGGTCACGCCGTTGGCCTTGAACAGGGTGGCAACACCGCTGGTCAGGTTTTTCACGATGTTGGCTTTGCGGCCGACCATCGCAGGCACGTCCATGGACACGCCAGCGTGGCTGATACCGTGGATCGCGAAACCGTCTTGGGCTTCGTGGAATTTCCAGGAGCTGTCCAGCAGCGCCTTGGAAGGGATGCAGCCGACGTTCAGGCAAGTACCGCCGAGGGCCAGCTTGCCCTCCTTATCGGTATATTTCTCGATGCAGGCAGTCGTGAGGCCGAGTTGCGCAGCTTTAATGGCAGCTACATAGCCGCCAGGGCCTGCGCCAATCACTACCACGTCGAATTTCTGAGTCATGTGTCATTCCTTCTCGAATCAAACCGGACGGCCTCTTGTGGAGGCCGTCGTGGGACGAAGCTGTTCGTTTCGGCGAAAGGCCGATCATCGCTGATCGGCCCATGCTACGAAATCAGATATCCAGCAGCAGACGAGCCGGGTCTTCCAGCAGGTTCTTGATGGTAACCAGGAAGGTCACTGCTTCTTTGCCGTCGATCAAACGGTGATCGTAGGACAGAGCCAGGTACATCATCGGACGGATAACCACCTGACCGTTGATCGCCATAGGACGCTGCAGAATGTTGTGCATGCCCAGGATCGCCGCTTGCGGCGGGTTGACGATCGGAGTCGACATCATCGAACCGAAAGTACCACCGTTGGTGATGGTGAAAGTACCGCCGGTCATTTCTTCCATCGACAGTTTGCCGTCACGGGCTTTCTTGCCGAAGGTGGCGATGCCGCCTTCGATTTCAGCCAGGCTCATCAGTTCGGCGTTACGCAGAACCGGAACCACCAGACCGCGGTCGCTGGATACGGCAACACCGATGTCGGCGTAGCCGTGGTAAACGATGTCGGAGCCGTCGATCGAGGCGTTGACCGCCGGGAAACGCTTCAGCGCTTCGGTAGCAGCCTTGACGAAGAACGACATGAAGCCCAGGCGTACGCCGTTGTGGGACTTCTCGAACAGATCCTTGTACTTCGAACGCAGGGCCATGACTTCGGTCATGTCGACTTCGTTGAAGGTGGTCAGCATCGCCATGTTCGACTGGGCTTCGACCAGACGCTCGGCAACCTTGGCACGCAGACGGGTCATTGGAACGCGCTTCTCGACGCGGTCGCCGGCAGCGAATACCGGAGCAGCGGCGGCTGGAGCAGCAGCCTTGGCAGGCGCGGCAGCCGGAGCGGCTTTCTTGGCAGCAACGGCTGCAACCACATCTTCCTTGGTCACACGACCGCCTTTGCCGGTACCGGCAACGGAGGCGATGTTGATGCCGTTCTCTTCAGCCAGCTTGCGCGCGGCTGGAGCCGCGATTGGATCGTCTTCGCCTTCGGCGGCAGGCGCTGCAGCCTGAGCGGCAGCGGCTGGAGCAGCAGCGGCAACAGCGCCTTCAGCGATGGAGCCCAGTACTTCGTCGGACAGAACGGTATCGCCTTCGTTCTTGACGATAGCGCCCAGCACGCCGTCAGCGGTGGCCAGAACTTCCAGCACGACCTTGTCGGTTTCGATGTCGACGATCAGTTCGTCGCGCTTGACGGCGTCGCCCGGTTTTTTGTGCCAGGTGGCAACGGTGCCATCGGCAACCGATTCCGGGAAAGTGGGGGCTTTGATCTCGATAGCCATTATCTGTGGTTCCTTAAATTCGGTTTCAGGTGCGCGAAGGCGTTAAACAGTGAAAGCATCTTGCAGCAGTTTTTCCTGCTGCTCGGCGTGCATCGATGCGTAACCGCATGCAGGTGCAGCCGAGGCTTCACGGCCCGCGTACTCGAGTACGAGCGACTTGTCGTGATTACCAACGATGCGGCGCATGTGGTGCTGGCTGCAGTACCAGGCACCCTGGTTCATCGGCTCTTCCTGACACCAAACGACATGTTTGAGGTTGGTGTACGGAGCCAGGACTTCGTTCAAGTCGTCCTCAGGGAACGGGTACAGTTGCTCGATACGCACGATGGCGATGTCGTCGCGGCCTTCGGCACGGCGTTTTTCCAGCAGGTCGTAGTAGACCTTGCCGCTGCACAGAACCAGACGATTCACGCCTTTTGGATCCTGGGCATCGATTTCCGGAATAACGGTCTGGAACGAACCTTCCGCCAGATCTTCCAGGGTCGAGATGGCCAGTTTGTGACGCAGCAGCGATTTCGGAGTCAGGACCACCAGCGGCTTGCGCAGCGGGCGAATCACCTGACGACGCAGCAGGTGGTAGATCTGGGCCGGGGTGGTCGGCATGCAGACCTGGATGTTGTGCTCGGCGCACAACTGCAGGTAACGCTCCAGACGAGCCGAAGAGTGCTCCGGACCCTGACCTTCATAACCGTGCGGCAGCAGCATGGTCAGACCGCAGAGACGGCCCCACTTGTGCTCGCCACTGGTGATGAACTGGTCGATCACCACCTGGGCACCGTTGGCGAAGTCGCCGAACTGGGCTTCCCAGATCACCAGCGCGTTTGGCGTGGTGGTCGAGTAACCGTATTCGAACGCCAGTACGGCTTCTTCGGACAGGAACGAATCGTACAGATCGAAACGTGGCTGGCCTTCGTACAGGTGCTGCAGCGGAATGTAGGTGCTGGCGTCTTTCTGGTTGTGCAGGACCGCATGACGGTGCGAGAACGTACCGCGGCCGATGTCCTGGCCGGTCATGCGGATCGGGTGACCTTCGAACGCCAGGGTCGCGTATGCCATGGTTTCGGCATAACCCCAGTTGATCGGCAGGCCGCCGGCTTGCATCTTCTGACGGTCTTCGTAGATCTTCGCGACCTGGCGCTGAACCACGAAGCCTTCCGGCAGCTCCAGCAGCTTGGCGGACAGTTCCTGCAGGGTCTTCAGATCGAAGGTGGTGTCGTGACGCGCAGTCCAGGCGTGGCCCAGATATGGACGCCAGTCCACGAACAGCTCTTTGTTCGGCTCTTTGACCAGGCTCTTCACGACGTGCAGGCCGTTGTCCAGCGCGTTGCGGTATTCGTCGACTTTCGCCTGAACACGCTCGGCGTCGAGCACGTTGGCCTGGACCAGACGATCGGCATACAGCTCACGGGTGGTGCGCTGTTTGGCGATCTGCTGGTACATCAGAGGCTGGGTGCCGCTTGGCTCGTCCGCTTCGTTGTGGCCGCGACGACGGTAGCAGACCAGGTCGATCACCACATCGCGCTTGTACTGCATGCGGTAGTCGATGGCCAGCTGGGTCACGAACAGTACGGCTTCCGGATCATCACCATTCACATGGAGGATCGGCGCCTGGATCATTTTCGCGACGTCGGTGGCGTACTCGGTGGAACGCGAGTCCAGCGGGTTGCTGATGGTGAAACCGACCTGGTTGTTGATCACGATGTGCACGGTACCGCCGGTCTTGAAACCGCGGGTCTGCGACATCTGGAAGGTTTCCATCACCACGCCTTGACCTGCGAATGCAGCGTCACCGTGGATGGAGATTGGCAGAACCTTGTCACCGGTCTGGTCGTTGCGACGATCCTGACGGGCGCGCACCGAACCCTCGACCACTGGCGAAACGATTTCCAGGTGGGACGGGTTGAAGGCCATGGCCAGGTGAACTTCACCGCCGGTGGTCATCACGTTGGACGAGAAGCCCTGGTGGTATTTCACGTCACCGGAGCCCAGCTCGACCTTCTTCTTGCCTTCGAACTCGTCGAACAGCTCGCGCGGGTTCTTGCCGAAGGTGTTGACCAGGACGTTGAGGCGACCACGGTGGGCCATGCCGATCACGACTTCCTTGGTGCCGTAGGAACCGGAACGCTGGATCAGCTCGTCGAGCATCGGGATCAGGCTTTCGCCGCCTTCCAGGCCGAAACGCTTGGTGCCCGGGTACTTGGTGCCCAGGTATTTTTCGAGGCCTTCAGCTGCGGTGACGCGCTCGAGCAGGTGACCCTTGATATCCGTGGAGTAGGTCGGACGGCCGCGCACGCTTTCCAGACGCTGCTGGAACCACTGGCGCTGCTCGGAATCGGTGATGTGCGTAAATTCAGCGCCGATGGTGCGGCAATATGTCTGCTGCAACGCTTCGTGAATTTCGCGTAGGCTCGCTTCCTCTTTGCCGATGAACAGGTCGCCGGCACGGAAGGTCGTATCAAGATCGGCATTGGTCAAGCCGTAATGATTGATTGACAGGTCTGCAGGTGCAGGACGCTGCCACAGCCCCAGCGGGTCAAGCTGGGCTGCCTGGTGGCCACGCATACGGTAGGCCTGGATCAATCGCAGCACTTCAACTTGCTTCTTCTCGTGCTCGCTGCTCACGCTACCGGCGGATACCGGCTGGGCGCGGCGCTGGTTCTTTGCCAGCAACACGAAATGATCGCGGATTGTCGAGTGCGAAACATCGATGGCAGTGCTGCCGTCGGTAGGCAACTTCTGGAAGTAAGTGCGCCACTCTTCTGGCACAGCGTTAGGGTCGTGCAGGTAGAGCTCGTAGAGCTCTTCCACATAGGCAGCGTTACTACCGGATAGGTAGGCGCTGTTCCACATGCGCTGCATCACGCTTTCTTGCATGCTTGGTCACCCTCGGTTAGGGGAACACCACCGGCGAAGACACCGAGCAAACTTGCAAAAGTCCGAGTGCAGCGACCAAAACAAGCCACTTAGGATCACGCTGATAGTCCGGGTACCAGCCCGGATGCCCCTGCTTGTCTCATTTCTTCAAAATACGAGCGGCAACTTTGTGAGCTGCTGCTCAGCTTAAAACTACGGCGCCGGTTGAAGCCTGCGCCGTAGCCTCTACGGGTACAGCGGTCCTGCCTTTACAACAGCTGGGTTACAGCAGCTGAATCACACGCCGCTCGAGAGCAGCATGTTACGTATGTGACCGATGGCCTTAGTCGGGTTCAGGCCTTTCGGACAAACGTTGACGCAGTTCATGATGCCGCGGCAGCGGAATACGCTGAACGGATCATCCAGCGAAGCCAGACGCTCGGACGTCTTGGTGTCGCGGCTGTCTGCCAGGAAGCGATAGGCTTGCAGCAGTGCAGCTGGACCCAGGAACTTGTCCGGGTTCCACCAGAAGGACGGGCAGGAAGTCGAGCAGCAAGCGCACAGGATGCACTCGTACAGACCATCGAGCTTTTCGCGCTCTTCAGGGGACTGCAGACGTTCGATGGCCGGAGCCGGCGTGTCGTTCTGCAGGAATGGCTTCACCTTCTCGTATTGCTTGTAGAAGATGCTCATATCGACGACCAGGTCACGGATAACCGGCAAACCTGGCAGCGGACGAACAACCAGCTTGTTGTTCTTTACCACGGCAGACAGCGGCGTGATGCACGCCAGGCCGTTCTTGCCGTTGATGTTCATGCCGTCGGAACCGCAAACGCCTTCACGGCAGGAGCGACGATAGGAGAAACCTTCGTCCTGCTCTTTGATCAGCGCCAGTACGTCCAGCACCATCAGATCCTTGCCACCGGTGTCGACCTGGAAAACCTGGGTTTTCGGCGCGGAGTCGGTGTCAGGGTTGTAACGATAAACTTCGACTTGCAACATATCGATCACCCTTTAGTAAGTCCGGACTTTTGGTTCAAAAGTCGGAACAGTCTTCGGCGAGAAGTTAACGGCACGCTTGGCAACGCGCTTCTCACCCGGGAAGTACAGGGTGTGGCACAGCCAGTTTTCGTCGTCGCGGTCTTCGAAGTCTTCACGGGCATGGGCGCCGCGGGACTCTTTGCGCACTTCGGCAGCGATGGCGGTGGCTTCGGCCACTTCCAGCAGGTTCTGCAGTTCCAGTGCTTCGATACGTGCAGTGTTGAACGCCTGCGACTTGTCGTTGATCTTGACGTTGGCGATACGGGTACGCAGCTCGGCCAGCTGGGCAATGCCCTTCTGCATGTACTCGCCGGTACGGAATACACCGAAGTAGTTCTGCATGCAGTTTTGCAGCTCGCGACGCAGGGTAGCCACATCTTCGCCATCAGTACGCTCGTTGAGAGCGTTCAGGCGTGCCAGTGCAGCCTCGATGTTGGCGTCGGTCGCGTCATCGTATTCGATGCCGTCGGTCAAGGCTTTTTCCAGATGCAGGCCGGCAGCGCGGCCGAATACCACCAGGTCGAGCAGCGAGTTGCCACCCAGGCGGTTGGCACCGTGAACCGATACACAAGCCACTTCGCCCACAGCGAACAGACCATGGATGATCTCATCCACGCCTTCGGCGTTCTGGGTGATTGCCTGGCCATGAATGTTGGTCGGCACGCCGCCCATCATATAGTGGCAAGTTGGAACTACTGGTACTGGAGCAACCACCGGGTCAACGTGAGCGAAAGTCTTGGACAGTTCGCAGATGCCTGGCAGACGGCTGTGCAGCACTTCCTCGCCCAGGTGGTCGAGCTTGAGCATCACGTGGTCACCATTCGGACCACAACCGTTGCCGGCGATGATTTCTTTAACCATCGAACGGGCAACAACGTCACGACCGGCAAGGTCCTTGGCGTTCGGAGCATAACGCTCCATGAAACGCTCGCCGTGCTTGTTGATCAGGTAACCACCTTCACCACGGCAACCCTCGGTCACCAATACACCGGCGCCGGCGATGCCGGTCGGGTGGAACTGCCACATTTCAATGTCTTGTACCGGCACGCCGGCACGCAGCGCCATGCCGACACCGTCACCGGTGTTGATCAGGGCATTGGTGGTGGATGCGTAGATACGACCCGCGCCGCCGGTCGCCAATACGGTGGCTTTCGCGCGGATGTAGGTGGTTTCGCCGGTTTCGATGCAGATCGCGATCACACCGACGAACGCGCCTTCCTGGTTCTTCACCAGGTCAACGGCGTAGTACTCGTTCAGGAAGGTGGTGCCGGCTTTCAGGTTGCCCTGATAAAGGGTGTGCAGCAGCGCGTGACCGGTACGGTCGGAAGCTGCGCACGTACGGGCAGCCTGGCCGCCTTTACCGTAATCCTTGGACTGACCGCCGAAAGGACGCTGGTAGATACGACCGGTTTCGGTGCGGGAGAACGGCAGACCCATGTGGTCCAGTTCGAAAACCGCAGCCGGGCCTTCCTGACACATGTATTCGATAGCGTCCTGGTCACCGATATAGTCGGAACCCTTGACGGTATCGTACATGTGCCAGCGCCAGTCATCGTTCGGGTCGGCCGACGCGATGGCGCAGGTGATGCCGCCCTGAGCCGACACAGTGTGCGAGCGGGTCGGGAACACCTTGGTGATCACTGCAGTCTTGTGGCCGCCCTGGGCCAGCTGCAATGCGGCACGCATGCCGGCGCCGCCGCCACCAATGATGATGGCGTCGAAAGAAATCGTTGGAATGTTAGCCATGAATCAGATACCCCAGAGAATCTGCACACCCCAGACGAAGTAGGCGAACATTGCAACGCCGCATACTGCCTGGAAAAGGAAACGTACTGCAGTCGCCGATTTGCCCAGCGCCATCGGCGTCAGGTAGTCGGTCGAAATGGTCCACATGCCGACCCAGGCGTGAGCGCCCAGAGCAACCATGGCCAGCAGGCTGAAGATACGCATCCAGTTGTTGGAGAACAGTGCGTGCCATTGCTCGTAGCCAAGGCCCGGGTTCGCAACGAGGTATCCGATCAGGAAGATGAAATAAGCCGCGAGAACGACCGCAGACACACGTTGTGCCATCCAGTCATAGAGGCCCGAACGCGACAGGTTCGTGACGTTAGTTACCATATCCAAACTCCTGCCAGAACGATTACCACCACGGATACGGCGATAACGATTTTAGAGCCCAGCTTGCCGCCTTCCAGCGTCTCACCGATGCCCATGTCCATGATCAAATGGCGCACACCGGCAACCAAGTGATACAGCAAGGCGGACAGGATGCCCCAAATCACTAGCTTGGCTAGCGGACTGGTCAGACACGCTTTCACCTCGCCGAAGCCTTCCTCGGAGCTGAGCGACTTGTCCAATGCATAAAGCATGATGGCAAGGCTCACAAAGAGGATGACACCGGAAATACGGTGAAGGATGGACGTGTAAGCAGTGACTGGGAGTTTGATGGTCCTTAGGTCTAGGTTTACAGGTCGTTGGCTATTCACGGCTTTTTTCACACTGAAGAGCCCCTAACAATCAGGGCAAAGTTGTTGGGGAGTGCACTGGTCAGGTACCCACCACCCAGGGAGTGACGACCCCCATCAAACCGGGCCCGAAAGCCCATGGCGGTCGGTGGCCGAGTATAGACAGTTAGGCTACTAATGACAACGCAATCACCTTCCCCTAATAGCTCATTGCGTTAGGCGGATAAAAGGCGTAAATGGCGGGGAATTTCGAGGAAAAAGTACGGTTAAAGCCTTCTGGGGCAAGACTTTAGGCAAATTGACATTCGGATTTATCTCACTATAGTGGTGCGGGCCCTGCGTGGGGGGTCTGTCTGATGATTTCAAGCATAAATAGGAGGCCACATGGCTGACAAAAAAGCGCAGTTGATCATCGAGGGCGCAGCCCCCGTCGAGCTGCCCATTTTAACCGGCACCGTTGGTCCCGATGTAATCGATGTTCGGGGCTTGACGGCCACGGGCCGCTTCACCTTTGACCCGGGTTTCATGTCGACCGCCTCCTGCGAGTCGAAAATCACCTATATCGACGGCGACAACGGCATTCTGTTGCACCGCGGCTACCCGATCGAACAGTTGGCTGAAAAGTCGGACTACCTGGAAACCTGCTACCTGCTGCTCAACGGCGAACTGCCGACCGCAGAACAGAAGGCCCAGTTCGTCAGCAACGTGAAGAACCACACCATGGTTCACGAGCAGCTGAAGACTTTCTTCAACGGCTTCCGTCGCGACGCCCACCCGATGGCCGTCATGTGCGGCGTAGTCGGTGCCCTCTCGGCCTTCTACCACGACTCCCTGGACATCAATAACCCGCAGCATCGCGAAATCTCCGCGATCCGCCTGGTTGCCAAGATGCCGACCCTGGCCGCGATGGTTTACAAGTACTCCATGGGCCAACCCATGATGTACCCGCGCAACGACCTGTCGTACGCGGAAAACTTCCTGCACATGATGTTCAACACCCCGTGCGAGATCAAACCGATCAGCCCGGTGCTGGCCAAGGCAATGGACCGGATCTTCATCCTCCATGCCGACCACGAGCAGAACGCATCGACCTCCACCGTACGCCTGGCAGGCTCCTCGGGTGCCAACCCGTTCGCCTGTATCGCTGCCGGTATCGCCGCACTCTGGGGCCCGGCTCACGGCGGCGCCAACGAAGCGGTACTGACCATGCTCGACGAAATTGGCGATGTCTCGAACATCGACAAGTTCATCGCCAAGGCCAAGGACAAGAGCGATCCGTTCAAGCTGATGGGCTTCGGTCACCGTGTCTACAAGAACCGCGACCCACGCGCCACCGTCATGAAGCAAACCTGCGACGAAGTACTGAAAGAACTGGGCATCAAGCACGACAAACAACTCGAACTGGCCATGCGCCTGGAAGAGATCGCCCTGACCGACCCGTACTTCATCGAACGCTCGCTGTACCCGAACGTCGACTTCTACTCGGGGATCATCCTCAAGGCCATCGGCATTCCAACCAGCATGTTCACCGTGATCTTCGCCCTGGCGCGTACCGTCGGCTGGATCTCGCACTGGAAAGAAATGCTCTCCAGCCCTTACAAGATCGGCCGCCCTCGCCAGCTGTACACCGGCTACGAGTCGCGCGACATCACCAAGCTGGAAGACCGCAAGTAAGACCTGTTGCCTTGCGCTAACGTCTTGACTGCAGCGGATACGGCCTCTTTATAGAGGCCGTATTTGTTTATGCTCCCCTCCCCCGCCATTTCCTTGTAGCAGCCTGTATTCGGCCGCACAGCGGATATGGAACGCCAAGTCCGCACTACTCTCACTGTGAAAAGCTTGCGAGCGCTGCGCGCTCGATCGCAGGCTGCGCCAGCGGCTACAAGGGACGACCCATTCCTGGAACCAATAAAAATGCCCCTGTCTTTCGACAGGGGCATTGGTTTGCAACTCAGCTTATATATAGAAGCCGATACCCAAAGGCCTTAGTGCGATACCGCGCCGCTGGCGCCCAGGCCGGTCTGCGAGCGCACGAATTGCGGGAAGAACAGCGCCCGCTCATTGTCAGCCGCAGTGGACTTGTCGGTGATGGAGAAGAACCAGATCCCGATAAAGGCAATGATCATCGAGAACAGCGCCGGGTACTCGTAAGGGAAGATGGCTTTCTCATGCCCCATGATCTGCACCCAGATGGTCGGGCCGAGGATCATCAGGCCCACGGCACTGACCAGGCCCAGCCAGCCGCCAATCATCGCACCGCGGGTGGTGAGTTTCTTCCAGTACATGGAAAGCAGCAGTACCGGGAAGTTGCAGCTCGCCGCGATGGAGAACGCCAGGCCGACCATGAACGCGATGTTCTGGCTCTCGAACAGGATACCCAGGGCAATCGCCAGCACACCCAGGCACACGGTGGTGATCTTCGAGACGCGGATTTCATCCTTCTCGTTGGCCTTGCCCTTCTTGATCACGCTGGCATACAGGTCATGGGAGACCGCCGAGGCACCGGCCAGGGTCAGGCCAGCCACCACCGCCAGGATAGTGGCGAAGGCCACCGCCGAGATGAAGCCGAGGAACACGCTGCCGCCTACGGCATTGGCCAGGTGCACCGCCGCCATGTTGTTGCCGCCGAGCAGAGCGCCCGCCGCATCCTTGAACGCCGGGTTGGTGCTGACCAGGAGAATCGCGCCAAAACCGATGATGAAGGTCAGGATGTAGAAGTAGCCGATGAAGCCGGTGGCATACAGCACGCTCTTGCGCGCTTCCTTGGCGTCGCTCACGGTGAAGAAGCGCATCAGGATGTGCGGCAGGCCCGCGGTACCGAACATCAGCGCCAGGCCGAGGGAGAAGGCCGAAATAGGATCCTTCACCAGGCCGCCCGGGCTCATGATCGCTTCACCTTTGGGGTGAACCTTGGTGGCTTCGGAGAACAGCATGTTGAAGTCGAAGTTGACATGCTTCATGACCATCAGCGCCATGAACGAAGCGCCGGACAGCAGCAGGACCGCCTTGATGATCTGTACCCAGGTAGTCGCCAGCATGCCGCCGAACAGCACGTACAGCACCATCAGGATGCCCACCAGGATCACCGCCACATGGTAATCGAGGCCGAACAGCAACTGGATCAGCTTGCCGGCACCGACCATTTGCGCGATCAGGTAGAACGCCACCACCACCAGCGAGCCGCAGGCCGACAGCGAGCGGATCTGGGTTTGCCCGAGGCGATAGGACGCCACGTCGGCAAAGGTGTACTTGCCCAGGTTGCGCAGGCGCTCGGCGATCAGGAACAGAATGATCGGCCAGCCCACCAGGAAGCCGATCGAATAGATCAGGCCGTCGTAGCCGGAGGTGAACACCAGGGCGGAAATCCCCAGGAAGGACGCCGCCGACATGTAGTCACCGGCAATCGCCAGGCCGTTCTGGAAACCGGTGATCTTGCCACCCGCGGCATAGTAGTCGGCCGCCGACTTGTTGCGCTTGGAGGCCCAGTAGGTGATGCACAGGGTGGCCCCGACGAACAGCACGAACATGATGATCGCCGAGACATTGAGGGGTTGTTTATGTACTTCGCCGGTCAGGGCGTCGGCCGCCCAGAGACTTGGAGCAAAGGCCGCGACGCTAAAAAAGGCCAATAGACGCCGGATCATTGCTGAGCCTCCTTGAGAATCGCATTGTTCAGGTCGTCGAATTCGCCATTGGCGCGTCGCACGTAGATGCCGGTCAGGACAAAGGCCGCGACAATCAACCCGACACCAATGGGAATGCCCCAGGTGATGGATGATTCAGGACTGAGTTTTGCCCCCAGTACATGGGGTCCGTAGGCAATCAGCAGGATGAAGCCCGAATAGAGCCCGAGCATGACCGCCGACAGTATCCAGGCGAATCGTTCGCGCTTGCTGACCAGCTCCTTGAAACGCGAGCTGTTTTGAATCGAGAGGTAAATGCTGTCGTTCATTGTTTTTATCCTCGCAGCACAGATTTTAGTTGGAACGTAGTCCACTCTATGCAGCTCTGGAGCCGGTTCCAGACGACCTTAGTATTAGAACGACAGCCTCCCTGACAGGCACTTTTACGCCGGGCAAAACAAAAGGCCGCCGGGTGCGAACACCCGGCGGCCTCGAGACCTGCAAGCTAGACGCCTCGCGATCAGTTAGCGGTCCACTCGGCAACGCGCTCAGGGTGTTTGGCCACCCAGTCCTTGGCCGCGGCTTCCGGCTTGGCGCCCTCTTGAATTGCCAGCATCACCTCGCCGATTTCATCCTTGGAAGCCCACTGGAACTTCTTCAGGAAAGCCGCAACCTCCGGCGCTTTCTTCTCCAGGCCTTTGCTGCCGATGCTGTTGACGGTTTCAGCGGCGCCGTAAACACCTTTCGGATCGTCCAGGAAGCGCAGCTTCCACTTGGCGAACATCCAGTGCGGCACCCAGCCGGTGACCGCGATGGAGTCCTTCTTCTCTTCGGCACGGGTCAGTTCGGCAATCATCGCCGCGCCCGAACTGGCTTGCAGCTTGTAGTCCAGGCCGTAGTCCTTGATGGCCTGGTCGGTCTTGAGCATCACGCCCGAACCGGCATCGATACCGACGATCTTGTTCTTGAAGGTGGTGTCATCCTTCAGGTCGGCGATGCTCTTGGGCTTGACGTACTCCGGCACGATCAGGCCGATTTTCGCGTCCTTGAAGTTGGGACCGTAGTCGACCACCTTGTCCTTGTTCTTGGTCCAGTACTCGCCGTGGGTCACCGGCAGCCAGGCCGACAGCATGGCATCCAGCTTGCCGGTGGCCACGCCCTGCCACATGATCCCGGTTGCCACAGCCTGCAACTTCACGTCATAACCGAGTTTCTGCTTGATCACCTCAGACGCTACATACGTGGTCGCCACACTGTCCGACCAACCGTCGACATAGCCGATGCTCAGGGTTTTGCTATCGGCGCTGGCCAGGGTTGAACTGATCGCAAGTACCAGACCGGCACCTGCGCCTAAGAGTCGTCGCATCTTCATCGTTACTTCCCCGAAAGTGCTGCGCCCGACGGATGCCGAGCCGCGTCAACCTGTTGTTATGGTGCTCAGCGCCCTCATCACGCCCCACCAACTTGCTCGAACATCAGCGCGATTGCCCTATGAGAGCCCTGACGCGTCGATCATCAACCTGACGCCAAAGGTGACCTGCTCTGACTGCGACCTCAAAACATTCAGCAACGACACCAGTTCGCCAGTAATCAGGGCATGCCCAAAACAGTCGCCCAATCCCGCCCGAACTTTGCATGTCAAAATCATGCAGGCCACCTGGGCAGCGGCAAATCCGGGTAAGATGCCCGGCTTTGTTTCCTGACGGCCTGACCATGCCCTCGATTGCCCGCTTCCCGCTCCTGCCCTATCTATTCGCCTACCTGCTGGGAGTCTTCGCGCTCTGCGGTTTCTGGTACGGCCTCGGCCAGCCGGTGGTGCTGCCGGATGTCGCCAGCGCCAGTCACAAGTTGCAATGCGCGTCCTACACCCCGTTCGACAAGGACCAGTCGCCCTTCGACCAGCCGTTCAAGTTGCGCCCGGAGCGCATGGACGCCGACCTGGCATTGCTGGCGACCCGCTTCGAGTGCATCCGTACCTATTCCATGACCGGCCTCGAAGCCCTGCCGGACCTGGCGCGCAAGCACGGCCTGAAGCTGATGATCGGCGCCTGGATCAACAGCAACCCGGTGGACAGCGAAAAAGAGGTCGACCTGCTGATCGCCTCGGCCAATGCCAACCCGGATGTGGTGAGCTCGGTGATCGTCGGTAACGAAGCCCTGCTGCGCAAGGAAGTCACCGGCCCGCAACTGGCCAGGCTGATCAACAAGGTCAAGGCTCACGTCAAGCAGCCCGTCACCTACGCGGATGTCTGGGAGTTCTGGCTCAAGCACCCGGAAATCGCGCCAGCGGTGGACTTCCTGACCATCCACCTGCTGCCCTACTGGGAAGACGATCCGTCCAACATCGATGCGGCGCTGAACCATGTGGCCCAGGTGCGCCAGGTGTTCGGCAACAAGTTCGCGCCCAAGGACGTGATGATCGGCGAAACCGGCTGGCCCAGCGAAGGCCGCCAGCGCGAAACCGCGCTGCCGAGCCGGGTCAACGAGGCCAAGTTCATCCGTGGTTTTGTGGTCATGGCCGAACAGAATGGCTGGCATTACAACCTGATCGAGGCTTTCGACCAGCCGTGGAAACGCGCCAGCGAAGGCGCGGTCGGCGGTTACTGGGGGCTGTTCGATGCCGACCGCCAGGACAAGGGCGTGCTCGCCGGGCCGGTATCGAACCTGCCTTACTGGCCATTGTGGCTGGGCGTGGGCGGGGTGATCTTCCTCGCCACACTGATCCTCGGTGGCCGGGTCCGCGGAACTCGTGCGGCCTTGGTCCTGCCTTTACTCGGCGCCCTCGCCGCCTGCTCCATTGGCGCCTGGGGCGAGCTGGCGCGAGTCACCAGCCGCTTTGCCGGGGAATGGTTCTGGGCAGGCCTGCTGCTGGCCCTGAACCTGTTGGTGCTGGCCCACGCGGCACTGAGCCTGAGCCCCCAAACCGGCTGGCGCCAGCGCGCTTTCGACAGCCTGGAAAAACGTGCCGGCTGGCTGCTCGCCGCCGCCGGTTTCGCCGCCGCGGTGATGATGCTGGAGCTGGTGTTCGACCCGCGTTATCGCAGCTTCCCCAGCGCCGCCCTGCTCCTGCCAGCCCTGGTCTACCTGTGCCGCCCGGTGCGGGTGCCGCGTCGCGAAATTGCCCTGCTGACCTTTATCGTCGGTGCCGGCATCGCTCCTCAGCTGTATCGCGAGGGCCTGGAAAACCAGCAGGCCTGGGGTTGGGCTCTGGTCAGCGTGCTGATGGTCGCCGCCCTGTGGCGCAGCTTGCGGGCTCGCAAAGCCTGATCAGAACCGTGTAGGAGCGAGGCTTGCCCGCGATGGCGTCGCCGCGGTTTAGCAGTCATACCCCGCGTCATCGTTGATCGCGAGCAAGCTTCGCTCCTACAGAACAGCGCGAGGCGCCCTTACCAGCCGCAAGGCACCGATGACGATGGCAAACACTGCCAGGCTGGTGTTGTAGAGCGCCAGCGCCGGAAAACCGAACAGCAGCGCCAGCACCGCCAGGCTCCAGCCGGCACGACCCGGTATCACGAAGGCGATCAGGGCCGCCGCCAGCGCCGCCCAGCCCATGACCTTGAAGTGGATCAGCAGCCCCAGGCTGGAACGTGCCTGGCACTCCCAGCGGCTGGCTTCGTCGACACAGACGCCGACCCATCGAGCGTCCTCCATGAAGCCGTAGCGCACGCCATAACTGGCGGCCAGCCACAACGGCAGGACAACAAGCAGCAGAATCACGGGAAGACGGCGGGACATGAAGCACTCCGATAAGCGAAAACGGCGCCCAGCATAATCGCCCGAGGCCGGTAAGCAAGCGTGTTGCACAGATAACTGTTGAGCAAACAGCGACAAAGTGTATCGTCTGGCGACTATTACCGCCGATCCGGCTTTGCCCTGCCTTGATCGTTTTTTGTGCCGTGCCATGGCACTTCGGCAGCAACCCGGTGGTCATAGCCTGCGAACTTCACTCGGCACCTTCCTCTACAGGGATTTAGTCATGCTCCGTTCCTTGCGCTTCGCTGCCCTGTTTGGCGGCCTTATCTCGAGTGCGTCCGCGCTCGCGGTCGACATCGACGCCGCCAGCTATGGCTACCCCTTGACCAACCCGTTCGAGGCGACCATTGCCACCACTCCGCCGGACCTGCGCCCGAAGCTGCCGAGTGACGACGATATCAATCAGTCCGACCGCAGCCTGACCTTGCGCCCCGAGCGCGAATTCATCCTGCCGGACAACTTCTGGGCCGTGAAGAAGCTCACCTACCGCATCGCCGAGCAGGACCATGCCGCACCGCTGATCTTCCTCATCGCCGGCACCGGCGCGCGCTACGACAGCAGCCACAACGAATACCTGAAGAAGCTCTATTACCAGGCCGGCTATCACGTGGTGCAGCTGTCCTCGCCCACCAGCTTCGACTTCATCAGCGCCGCCTCGCGGTTCGCCACCCCGGGTGTGACCAAGGACGATGCCGAAGACATATACCGCGTGATGCAGGCGGTACGCGCGCAGAACCCGAAACTGCCGATCACCGATTTCTATCTCACCGGCTACAGCCTCGGCGCCCTGGACGCGGCCTTCGTCAGCAAGCTGGACGAAACCCGGCGCAGCTTCAACTTCAAGAAAGTCCTGCTGCTCAACCCGCCGGTCAACCTCTATACCTCCATCACCAACCTCGACAAGCTGGTGCAGACCGAGGTCAAGGGCATCAATAACACCACCACCTTCTACGAGCTGGTGCTGAACAAGCTGACCCGCTACTTCCAGCAGAAGGGCTACATCGATCTCAACGATGCCCTGCTCTACGACTTCCAGCAGTCCAAGCAGCACCTGAGCAACGAGCAGATGGCGATGCTGATCGGCACCTCGTTCCGCTTCTCCGCCGCCGACATCGCCTTCACCTCGGACCTGATCAACCGCCGCGGCCTGATCACCCCGCCCAAGTACCCGATCAGCGAAGGCACCAACCTCACGCCATTCCTCAAGCGCGCCCTGCAATGCGACTTCGACTGCTACCTCACCGAGCAGGTGATCCCGATGTGGCGCGCCCGCACCGACGGCGGCAGCGTGCTGCAACTGATCGACCAGGTGAGCCTGTACGCGCTCAAGGATTACCTGCAGGACAGTCCGAAAATCGCCGTGATGCACAACGCCGACGACGTGATCCTCGGCCCCGGCGACCTGGGGTTCCTGCGCAAGACCTTTGGCGACCGGCTGACGGTCTACCCCCATGGCGGCCATTGCGGCAACCTCAACTACCGCGTCAACAGCGACGCCATGCTGGAGTTCTTCCGTGGCTAAACATCTCCTGCTCATCGCTGCGTTATTCTGCGCAGGCTATGCCAATGCCGACGACGGCCAGACCGCGACACCCGTAGTCGCAGACGAGGATGGCTTCACCCAACCGCTCAAGCGGCTCAAGTTCAACCCGGGCCTGGACCAGCGCGAGTTCGAGCGCTCGACCCTCAACGCGCTGAACGTCTACGACCCGCTGGAGTCGTGGAACCGCCGGGTGTACCACTTCAACTACCGCTTCGATCAGTGGGTGTTCCTGCCGGTGGTCGACGGTTACCGCTACATCACCCCGAGCTTCCTGCGCACCGGTGTGAGCAACTTCTTCAACAACCTGGGCGACGTGCCGAACCTGGTCAACAGCCTGCTGCAGTTCAAGGGCCAGCGCTCGCTGAACACCACCGCCCGCCTGCTGGTCAACACCACCATCGGTATCGGCGGTCTCTGGGATCCGGCCACCAGCATGGGCCTGCCACGCCAGAGCGAAGACTTCGGCCAGACCCTGGGCTTCTACGGCGTGCCGGGCGGCGCCTATTTCGTCCTGCCGATCCTCGGCCCCTCGAACCTTCGCGATACCGCCGGATTGGCCGTGGACTACACCACCGAGTCGGCGATCAACTTCCTCAACGTCTCCGAGGTCAGTTCGAACCACCCGGAACTCTGGGTCCTGCGCAGTATCGACAAGCGCTATCAGACCAGCTTCCGCTACGGCCAGCTGGACTCGCCGTTCGAGTACGAAAAAGTCCGCTACGTCTACACCGAATCGCGCAAGCTGCAAATCGCCGAGTGATCCCTCCAGGGCCCTGCCATTCGTGCAGGGCCCTTTTCTTCGCCGCACCGATACCCTCGCCCTTCTCAGCACCTGCACCCTCTCCGGAAGCAGAAAAATCCTCATTGGAATTTCCCAGGCAAGTAGATACGATGCTAATCATTAGCTAGCTATCTATGTGCCTTGCCAATGAAAAGCCCCACCCTGCGAATCCCCGATTTCTGGCTGGCCGTCCTGGCTCCCAGCCGCAACGACCTGCTGTTCGCCATCAGGAACATGATCGCCGGGGGCATCGCCCTGTACCTGGCCTTTCGTTTCAACCTCGAGCAGCCGCAATGGGCCCTGACCACCGTGTTCATCGTCAGCCAGCCCAGCAGCGGCATGGTCCTGGCCAAGGGCGCCTTCCGCCTGCTGGGCACCTTTAGCGGCGCCCTGGCCTCGATCCTGCTGATCGGCCTGTTCGGCCAGGCGCCCCTGTTGTTTCTGCTGGCGATGGCGCTGTGGCTGGCCTTCTGCACCACCGGCGCTTCGCTGCTGCGCAATCATGCTTCCTACGGCTTCGTACTGGCCGGCTACACCGCGGCGATCATCGCCCTGCCCGCCACCACCCATCCGCTGCTGGTGTTCGACCAGGCCGTGGCCCGCTGTTCGGAAATCAGCCTGGGAATCATCTGCGCGGCGATCGCCAGCACCGTGTTGTGGCCGCGCCGGGTCGAACAGGCGCTGGCCACCCAGGGCAAACTCGCCTGGCAAGCCGGCATGCGCGCCGCGGCCTCCGAGTTGATCGGCCAGGACCAGCGCAAAGGATTGCTGGAAGCCCTCGGCAAGCTGGTGGCGGTCGATGCCCAGCGCGATCACGCCTGGTTCGAAGGGCCTCAGGGGCGTCGGCGCTCCCAGGCCCTGCGGGTGCTCAGTCGCGACTTGCTGAGCCTGTTGCGCGCCGCCCGCGGCGTGGCCCGCCAGCGGCTGATGCTCGACAGCGCGGCGAATGCCGCGGTGGCACCGCTGATCGAACAACTGGCCACGGCCCTGGAACACAGCCACGAGGCAGACATCGCCCAGCTGTGGGCACGCCTTCAAGAGGCACTGCAGGACCGCAGCCTGTCGCAGGATGCACATCTGTGCCTGATGCAATTGGCCCAGGTGCCGGCGCTGCTGGAACGCAGCGCGCGGACTCTGCAGGCCGTCGAGCAGGGCCGGGTACCCCATGGCGCGCCTGGCGCCCTGTCCTGGCACCGGGATATCGAGCAAGGCATCCTCGGCGGCCTGCGCAGCGCCCTGGCGTTTCTCGCCGTGGCCGGCTTCTGGGTGCTCTCGGCCTGGCCCTCCGGCCTGGGCGCGGTATCGATCTGCGGGGTGGTGCTGAGCCTGTTCGCCGGCCGGGAAAACCCTTCCGCCTCCAGCCTCAACTTCCTCAAGGGCATCGCCCTGTCAGTACCGATCGCCGGCTTTGTCGGCCTGGGATTGCTGCCCGGCTGGGATGGTTTCCCGCTGTTGTGCGTGGGGCTCGGGGTGCCGCTGTTTTGCGCTTCGCTGTGCATGAGCAAACCGCGGATGGCGCCAATCGCGTCGGCGTTCTGCATCTTTTTCGTCAACAACGTCGGCCCCGGCAACCTGATGACCTACGACCTGGCCAACTTCCTCAACAAGGCCATGGCGACCCTGGTCGGCGTCGGCATCGCGGTCCTGGTGTTTCGCCTGGTCAGCCTCAACCCCGGCGAACATCACTATCGGCGGATGTTCCGCGCCTCGCTGTTCGACCTGGCGCAACTCACTTCGCGCCCGCTGGAGCAAGCCGAGAGCTGGTTCGGCGGGCGCATGGCCGACCGCTTGATCCGCCTGGCGCGCTACTCCGAAAGCCTGCCCCAGGAACGCCGCCAGCACTGGGACAACGGCCTGCTCGGGCTCGACCTGGGCGACGAACTGCTGCAATTGCGCGCCAGCCTGGGCGCCGCGACCGGGGCCCTGGACGTCGAGCGCGGGCACTACCTGCAGAGCATCGCCACGCAGCTCAAGTCGGGCGGACCGACGCCACGCCGCAGCGATCAACTGGATGCTCCGACCGTCGCCCTGCTCAAGGCCCTGGAGCAGGCGCCGCAACTGCCGGAACAGGATCTGGAAATGGCCAGGGCGGCGCTGCTGCAACTTCAATTCACCTGGCACAAATGGTGCCGCCTGACTCGCCACGAACCCGGCGTGGCGGCTGTCGCCCAGGGGCAATGAGCGGGCAAAAAAACCGCCACGCGCCGGTTGCGGCGGGTGGCGGCATAACGCCCTGGGAAAGCCCCTCAGGCTTGCAGCAGCGGGAACAAGGAAATCACCAGCAGCAAGGCCATGCCGTAGTTGAACAGGCGCAACCAGCGCGGGTCGCGCAGGACGTTGCGCAGCACGCTGCCGAACCCGGCCCAGACCCCGACGCTCGGCGCGTTGATCAAGGCAAACAGGCTGGCGATTACCACCACGTTGAAAAAGTAGCCCTGCAATGGCGTATAGGTGCTGATGGCCCCCAGCGCCATGACCCAGGCCTTGGGGTTGACCCACTGGAACGCCGCCGCCCCCCAGAACCCCAGCGGCCGGCCCTTGCCGTCGACTTCCTGGGACACCGGCCCGGAACGGGCGATGTTCCAGGCCAGGTACAACAGGTAGGCCGCACCGACATAGCGCAGCACCTTGTACAGCACCGGGTAGGCCTCGAACACGGCGCCCAGGCCCAGGCCGACGGCCAGTACCAGCGCCAGGAACCCCGAACTGATCCCGAGGATATGCGGCACCGTGCGGCGGAACCCGAAATTCACCCCCGAGGCCAGCAGCATGGTGTTGTTCGGTCCGGGGGTCACCGAAGTGACAAAGGCAAACAAGGCGAAAGCCAACAACAAGTCGATCGACAACGGCATACAGTCATCCTGAGAAGTACATGCTCCGAACAGAGCCCTGAGTCATTGTTTTCGCCCCGGCGATCGCCACGGGCGAGGCTTATCCACGCTTACAGCAAGGACCCGATGAAACCCGCGGCGACCATGGCGTAGAACGCGCCGCAGACCAGGCCGAAAGCCTTGCGCGTGCGGACGAAAAACGGCTCCGCCGAACGCGCGGAAAACGCCAGGGCGTAGGCACAGAAAATCACGAAGCCGGCGACCGCACAGCTGCCCACCAGCACGAAGCTGGCCCAGGAGGGCGCCGTGGCGCTGAGGCCGACGGTGGTCACGGTGAACCAGGTCAGGGCCGCCTTGGGGTTGGTCAGGTGGATGCCCAGCCCTTGCAGGTAGAACCCCAGCGTGCGGCTCTGTTTGGCCCGGGCGCGATTGAGGTTGACCGCGCTCGCGCTCAGGGCGCCGCGGATGGATTTGTAGGCCAGCCATAACAGGTAGCAGGCGCCGAGGATCTTCAGCCAGACCAGCACCTGGGTGTTGGACATCAGCAAGGCCGAGACGCCCGCGGCCGTCATCGCGCCCCAGCACAACGAGCCGGAAATGACCCCGGCCGCCAGCGCCAGCCCCGGGGTACGCCCGTAGCTGAGCGAGGTGTTGGCAATCGCCAGGTTACCCGGGCCAGGGCTGGCGGTTCCGATGACATAAACGGCCATAGCAGCACCAAAGCTCGATAAATCAAACATTTGACGGTCTCTCGTAGAAGTCGCGGGAGCAGGGTTTACCAACCGGGATGCCGCCCCGCGCGGGCCGGCATCCCTCCTCGCTACTTGAAGCAGCGATGATCGGGTTCTTCGGCCCGGATCTTTTCCATCCAGGGTTTGAGTTCGGATTGCTTGTACAGCCGCTCGCCCCAGCGCTCGGGCGACACCGGCAGCGGACGGCCTTGCAGGATGTAGTCGGTCAACAGGTGGATGAACTGCTGCAGGCAATAGGCGCCGACATGCAGGCGCAGCGAAGACGCGGTTTCCGCCGGGGCGATGTTGAAACGCGCGACATGGATGATGTCGCCGCTGTCCACCGAGGGCGCCAGGTGATGACAGGTCGAACCGTAGGTTTCGTCCTGGTAGTAGATCGCGTAGTGCTGGCTGCCCAGGCCGCGGTACTTGGGCGGCGCCGGGTGCAGGTTGATCGCGCCCTTGCGGGCCCGCTGATAGATGCTCGGCGGGAAGATGAAGTCGCCGCGATAGGAAATGATCCAGTCGCCTTCCCAGTCTTCCAGGTGATACGGATAGGGGTCGCCCGGGTCCCAACAGAACACTTCCAGGTTGGAAAAAACCGTCTTGGCGAATTCAACGCCGTGATCGCACCAGTCCATGGTGCACACCGACAATAGAACTTTGTCCTTGCATGGTTCGATGGTCTGCATAGTCTTTTCCACTATTGGCTGTTGGTACATTTCGAAAACACCCCCGGTCCGCCCTCCCCGCTAACCCTGCTGGCAGGCTTCGACTACCGCCGTGAAGCGCTCGACCATTTCGGCGATTTCCGCCTCGCTGGAGATGAAGGGCGGCGCGAACAGCACGTGGTTACCGTGAACACCGTCGGCGGTTCCGCTGCCCGGATAAATCAGCAGCCCTTGTTCCAGCGCCTGCGCCTTGAGGCTTGCGGCGTAACGGCCGCCACCGTGATAGGGCTCGCGGGTGTCCCGGTCCTGAACGAACTCCACGCCGACGAACAGGCCGCGTCCGCGCACATCGCCGACATGCTCGAAACGCGCCAGGCACTCGCGCAGGCCGTGGCGCAGTTGCTCGCCGCGCAGGCGCACGGCCTGCAGCAGGTTCTCGTCCTGGATGACCCGCTGCACCTCCAGCGCAACGGCGCAGGCCAGCGGATGATTGACGTGGGTCTGGCCGTTGCCCAGCACCCCAGAGTTGCCCGCCATGGCCTCATGCACCTGGCTGCTGACCAGCAACGCCGAGATCGGCTGGTAACCGGCCGCCAGGCCTTTGCCGACCGCGACCATGTCCGGCACGATGCCGTCGTCTTCGTAGGCGAAGAACCTGCCGGTGCGGCCCATGCCGGCCATCACCTCGTCGAGGATCAGCAGCACGTCGTGGCGCTCGCACACCGCCTTGATCTTGCGGAAGTACCCCGGCACCGGCGGCACCGCGCCGTTGGTGGAGCCGACCACGGTCTCGGCGAAAAACGCCGCCACCCTGTCGCTGCCCAGCGCCCTGATCTTTTCGTCCAGTTCCAGCGCCAGGCGCGTCCCGTACTGCTCGTCGCTTTCATCAGTGCCCTGATGGCGATAGGCATAACAGGGCGAGACGAATTCGGCGGACCCGAGCAACGGCTCGAAGACCCCGCGACGCTGCAGGTTGCCGGAAATCGACAGGGTCCCCAGGGTGCTGCCGTGGTAGCTCTGCTGGCGCGAGATAAAGATCGATTTGCCCGGCAGCCCGCGCTCGCACTGATACTGGTAGGCAATTTTCATCGCCAGTTCCATGACCTCGGAACCGCCGGAGAGAAACTGCGCCTTGGCCAAGCCGCCGGAGGCCCCCACCAGCAGGTCAGCCAATTCCTCGGCGGCGTCCGTGGTGAAGCTGCCGGCATGGGCCCAACTGAGCTTTTTCGCCTGCTGCTCGATGGCCGCGGCGATCCGTGGATGTCCATGTCCCAGGCTGGAAACGGCCACCCCGCCGCACGTGTCGAGGTAGCGTTTGCCCGAAGCATCCTCAAGCCAGACCCCAGCGCCATTGACGGCGTGAATCGGTGAGGCATTCAAGTTCTTGTAGATGACCGTTGACATGGATCCGAGCCCTTGCAGTTATTCGGCCTAACGGGTGTTTTCCGGGTGGTCCCACGCCGTCGAGCCTTGATGGAAACGCTGGCTGAAGCGCGAGGAATTGAATATCCGGCGCGCCCAGCCGATCGGTAGCAACACCACAGCGAACATCAACAACGAAAGCAACCTGAGCATGGCCTTGTCTCCTGAATAAAAAGTGAGTGAGCGATCAGTCCAGCGGGATCTCGTTGCGCCAGTCGACCTCTTCGACGAACTCCGGCTGGGTCGTGCGCTCGAGAATGAAGCTGCCCAGCACCAGCACATCCATCTCGGTGCGCATGAAGCAGGCGTAGGCTTCTTCCGGCTTGCACACGATCGGCTCGCCGCGCACGTTGAACGAGGTGTTGACCAGCACCGAGCAGCCGGTGCGCTTCTTGAAGCTGCGCAGCAGATGGGTGAACGGCGCGTTGTTTTCTTCGGTCACCGTCTGCACCCGCGCCGACAGGTCGACGTGGGTCACCGCCGGCAACTGCGAACGGATCGAGTTGATGCTGCCCAGGCCACGCTCGGGGCCGCCGGGCTGCAACGACTCGGCGGTCTTGATCGAATCGGTGACCTGCGAAACCATCAGCATGTACGGGCTCTTCTCGCAGATGTCGAAGTAGATCTGGGCGTCCTCGTCCAGCACCGCCGGGGCAAAGGGCCGGAAGGATTCGCGGTACTTGATCTTCAGGTTCATGGTGCGCTGCATCTCGGGATTGCGTGGATCGCCGAGGATCGAGCGCGCGCCCAGGGCTCGCGGGCCGAACTCCATGCGCCCCTGGAACCAGCCGACCACGGCGCCGTCGGCCAGGTGCCGCGCAGTTTCGTCATACAGCTCGGCCCCCTCGAAGCGCTGGTACGGATACTGGTTGGCGTCGAGGAACGCCTGGATCTCTTCATCGCCAAAGCCCGGCCCCAACAGGCTGCCGCTCATGGCGTCGAGCTTCTTGCTGCCCAGGTGCGGACGCCCGGTGCGCTTGACCGAATAGTCCATGGCCGCCCCCAGGGCACAACCGGCGTCGCCGGCCGCAGGCTGAATCCAGATCGCGTCGAAACGTCCGGAACGGCTGAGCACACCGTTGGCCACACAGTTGAGCGCCACGCCACCGGCCAGGCACAGGTTGCGGTAACCGGTCTGCCGCACGGCCGCGGTGGCCAGCCCCAGCACCACTTCCTCGGTCACCTGCTGCACCGAGGCTGCCAGGTCGCATTCGCGCTGGGTGATCGGGCTCTCCGGCTTGCGCACCGGACCGCCGAACAGTTCCTCGAACGCCTCGCCGACCATGCGCTCGCCACGCAGGTACTCGAAGTACTTCATGTTCAGGGTGAAGGAGCCGTCGGCGCGGATGTTGATCAGTTCCTTGCGGATCTTGTCGGCATAGATCGGCCGGCCGTAAGGTGCCAGGCCCATGAGTTTGTACTCGCCGGAGTCGACCTTGAAGCCGCAGTAATAGGTGAACGCCGAGTAGAACAGGCCGACCGAGTGCGGATAGGAAATCGAGTTCATCAGGTCGAGCTTGGAACCGTCGCCCTTCCAGATCGTGGTCGAATGCCATTCGCCGATGCCGTCGATGCACAGCACCGCCGCCTGCTCGAACGGCGACGGGAAAAACGCCGCCGCGGCATGGGAACGGTGGTGCTGCGAAGCGATGGTGAGCGGTCCGGTACCACGTCCCAGTTCCTCGAGTTTCTCGTCGATGAACTTGAGCACATTGAGCTTCCAGCGGATCCATTCCGGCATGGTGCTGATGAAGGTGCGCGCGCCGCTGATGCCGCCACTGGCGAAGGAGGAAATCATCCGCGAGAACTTTTCCTGCGGGTCTTCGTAGTAGACCACGGCGGTCAGCTCATCGAGGCCGATCCCCTCGGCGTCCAGGCAGTACTTGATGGCATTGGCCGGAAACGCCGCGTCGTGCCGCACCCGCGTGAAGCGCTCTTCCTGGGCCGCAGCCACCGGCACCCCGTCCTTCACCAGCGCCGCGGCGCTGTCGTGATAGAACGCCGAAATCCCTAATACGTAAGTAGCCATTTAAACGCTCATCCTCATAGCTTCATGCCAATCCATGGAAATTCCCTGTGTCTGTGCACAGTCCGTCATCCGTGCAACCAACTTGAGACCGGCAGGCTTTTTAATGCCGGAATCAACGACACCACCAACAACACACTCATTGAAATGTTGAACAGCCGGAGCCGGTTCGGCTCGCTGAGAAAGCGCCGCAAATAACGTCCGAACAGCACCCAGACCATCGAGCAGGGCGAGCCGAAGAGAAAGAAGATCAAGGCGATCAGCAGGATCTGCGCACTGTAGGAACCGACCGGCGTGGTGTAGGCCAGGACCGCGCCCACCGCCATGATCCAGGCCTTGGGGTTGACCCACTGGAACAGCGCCGCGCCGGTGAAGCCCAGCGGGCGCCCGCCCTGGTCGTCGAGATCGACCGTGGGCGCCGTGGCGATCCGGTAGGCCAGGTACAGCATGTACAGGGCACCGATCACCTGCAGAATGTCATGCAGGCTGGGATAACGATGGAACACCGCGCCGGCGCCGAGCCCCACCGCGATCAGCATCAGTGGAAAGCCGATGTTGATGCCCGCGACGTGGCGCAGGGTGCGGCTGATGCCGAAGTTGACCCCGGAGGACATCAGCATCACGTTGTTCGGCCCCGGCGTCACGCAGGTGGAAATCGCGAACAGGATGACGGCGTAGTAGTCCAGATTCTGCATGCCCCAGGCTCCGCTCAACGATAGTCTTCAAGGGTGCCGCGGCGACGAATGTCGACCGACACGCAATGGAAGCCGCCACTGAGGCTGCGGGCATGGCGCATTTTCAGCGGCGCCACATCGATACCGTGTTTCTCCAGGGCGCGAATCAGCGGCACTTGCTGGTCGTTGATCACCGCCAGCGCCGGGTTGACCATGATGAAGTTCATGCCCTGCCAGATCGACGCGCGCGGGTAGGACCAGCAATAGCCGGTGTCGACCATTTCCGGCGCCCAGATGATGTCCCAGTTCTTGAACAGCGCCGGCACCTGGTCCTTGCGGATCCGCTCCGGACACAGCACCACCAGCCCCGGGCGGACCACAGTGATGGTGGTGTCCAGGTGCGTGCCGTCGTACACGCCACTCACCGGGTGCACCCGGTAACGATCGCCCAGCACCCGCTGCAGCCACTGGCAACCCAGTTCGTTGCCGCTGCGGGAAACCAGATAGAGGATGTCCTCGCCGACGCGGATCACGTTGGCGGCGTCGAAGATCGGCTCGTCATTGGCAATGATCGAGCCGCTCTTGGGGTTGATCCGGTAGGTGCTGTCCAGCAGCTGCGGCTTGGGCGCGGAAATCCAGTTGGAGCCGCTGGCAAAGTATTCGGCCAGGTGCCGGCGATAGGCGAACGGTTCCAGGTAGCGGCTGCGCAGCGCCATCGGCGCCTCGATGATGGTCTGGCCGATGGGTAGCAGCACATCCCGCGGGCAGTAGTTGTATTCGCCGTCGGTTTTCCAGGCGCAAGTGCCGAATACCGCGCGATGGTCAGTGACGTCCGGACGCCGCACTATGACCCCGTGGGAGCGCAGGAAGGCGGCAAAGGCGTCCAGGTCCTCGCTGGCTTCCTCGATCACCTGCTGCGGATAGGGGCCGGATGGAATGTCCTCGATGTAGTCATGCTGCTCGCTGTAATCCAGGGCGAACAAGCCGCGGTCGGGTCGCGGCACCTGCGCGCCCTGGGCGACGCCGACGATCATTTCTTCCAGCGGATCCCACTCGTTGTGCACGTTGACCAGAGACATGGACACTCCTTGATGTTCAGGCCGTTACGCCAACCGGCGCGGCAGGGACAATAGGTTCGTGATGAAACAGCGCCTGGTCCTCGCCCCGCGTCTTGCTCCGGGGCAGCACCGCGCCCGCGGAGCCGATGCCCAGGCGCTGCAACCAGGACGTCAAGCGGTCCGGCTGCGGTGCCAGGGACTCGTAGCCGACGCGGACCCGCAGCCAGTGTTCTGCCAGTTCCGCCGGCTTCGTCGCGGCGACCTGGCGCATGTAGGCGTCGATGGCGTCCACCGCCCAGGCCGAATGCCCGGTGGTGACGTTATCGATGGTGTTGTGCAGGTCGACGAACGCCGTGCTGAAGCCGTAGTGCCGGAGGAAGCGCCGGGCCGAACGGTAGCTGCCGCCCACCCCCGACAGTTCCATCGCCAGGTTCATGCCGAGGATTTCCGGCATGAAGGTCACCGGCAGCTTGCCCAGGCACAGCCAGTAGACCGGCAAGCGGAACGAGGCCTCGCGCAGTCGCTCATCCTCGGCGAACTCGCGGGCACCGGTAGGCGCCAGCTCCAGCCCCATCTGGCGCAGGCCGTCGCGGTAGATTTTCGGATGGTTCAACGCATAGGAGCCGTTGCCCAGCTCGTCCCAGTAAGTCTGGAACAACGCGTAACCGACATGGGACGAGGCCAGCGTCAGGTCGGTGAAACCCTGCAGCCAGGCGCCGTCGATCAGGGTCAGCGGTGCCAGTTGCAGGGTGGAATCGACGATTTCTTCGCGCGACGGCATGGCCGCCGGGTCACTTTCTTCGAACTCCTGACCGTGGCGGTCGTGCTTGTCCAGTAGCCATTCGCGCAATACGCCGACATTCCAGGACTCGGGCAAGGTGCGTTCGGAGTTTTGCAGCGAGCGGCGCGACTGCTCCAGCCAACGTGTCACATAAGCCTGGGCAAAAGCCTGGGTGCGAGGCGCCAGCGCCCTGCCCTGCAAGACGAAATAGGCCTCGCGCAGGCTCTTGGGCCACTGGCCCTGCTCCTGAATACCCTCGCCCAGCACCTGTGGAACCACTGCATTGCAAGGGCTTGGCGTTGGTACTTGGGCAGCTTCTGCGCGCTGGATCGGGCCGGACAGGCCATCGATCCATTTGCGGATGACGCTCAGGTCGGCCTCGCTGAAGATCCGGAACATGCGCCCGTTCGGCGCGACCAGTGTATTGACCAGCAGACTCTTCTCGGCGTTGCCCGGCACGATCAGGCGGCTGCGCGAAAGCATCTCCAGCAGCGGCACCGGGTCGACCTGGGCCTCACGCAGCCACTGCGCCAGGCTGCGGCCTTCCATCTTGTAATCCTGGTGATAGACCGCGCCGGCCCGGGCCATGCGCTGGATCATCTTGCCCATCAGGCGCTCGGGCGATACCGCCGCCCGACAGTGCACCAGCAGCCGCTCGTTGAACGTCTTCAGGGCCGCGAACAACCACTGGGCGCCCGCCTCCAGTTGCAGGCGGCGAATGTTGCCCTGATTGGCGACCTGCTCGCAGACCCACAGGGAGATCTCCAGCGCCGAGCTGTCGCCCGCGCTTTCATCCAGTTGGTTCAGGTCGAGTCGGCGGACATCCAGCTGCTGCGCGTCCAGCACCGCCCACCAGGGGCTCAGCCCCAAGGCACGCCAGGCATAGTCGATGCCGCACAGGGTGTCGCCAAAGGCATCGCTGCGGCGGCTCACCGCTTGCAGCAATGCCGGTAATTCGAACAGTTCGTCGGGCAGGTCGGGGAGCGTGGAAAGCTCGAACGGCGAAACCGCATAGGCGGTCAGCCCCGCCTGCACCAACAGCGATTTGAAGTGATCGGCGCGCGATGCCAGGGGCCGCCCGACGCCGACGTCGTGGGCCAGTAGCTCCATGAGCCTGAGCTGCGCGCTGTCCTCGAAAACCCCGGGGGCGCTCATGCCTTGCAGCCAGCAACCCAGCACCGAGGCCAATGGCGCCGAGTGCACCAGCAGGGCCTCGGCGAATTCCCGTTGGTTGCCCAGCTCCGCGGCCTGGCTGGCCAGTTCACGGTAAACCCGGGCCTGCTCGTCACGCCAGAGTTCGATCTGCACCCGCACCCCGGACAGACCTTCCGCACCGGTTTCTCCCGGTGCGGCCAGGCCCATCAGACGCCGAATACTGACATCCCCCAGAAAGCTCTCGGGGTTGCTGACTGATCGATAAAACTGGCGCCACATACTGTTTACTTCCCTTCCAGGTTGGAGACCAAGGCAATCCATTGCCGGCCCTCAGTCATCGGCAAGCAATGACATCGGGTGTCGAGATCAGAACATCGGGTAGATCGAAGAGTCCGGCTTCTTCTTTTTCTTCTTGCCGAAGAGGCGTTGGAACAAGCTCTTGATGTAACTCATGGCAGACTCCTTTAAAGAACATCGAGGATGATTTTCGAGACGAAATCATTCCCCTGGTCGGTGAAGTGAATACGGTCGACGAACAACCACTGTTCAGGCCGCAGGGCCTCGGACAGCAGCGGCGTAATGTTCACGAAACGCACGCCCATCTTCTGTGCGCCCTCGCGCAGGCGGGCGGCATAGGCCTCGCAGACGCTGGGTTGCAGGATGTCGCCATAGACCTCGCTGAAACTGCCGGCGCGATCCAGCTCGGCGAACAGCTGCTCTTCCTCGTCGCAGCCCTTTTCCCGGACCCAGCCGGCCAGCGGCTGCAGAATGAAGGTCAGCTTGGCACCCATGTCGGCCGCCAGCGCGCGCCAGGTATCCAGGTGACGCAGGGTCAGGTCGGCGGCGTAGTCGATCTGCTCTTCCATGGTCGGTGGCGGCTCGGGCGTCGGCTCTTCCTGCTCCTTGCCGAGCAAGGCGCGGAACATGCCGCGCTTGGGCGCCTGGGACTCCGGACGCATGGCGTCGAAGAATTGGTTGCAGTTGAAGAAAGCGCCGTGTTCGCCACGGCTGCTTTGTGGCTGGCGGGCCAGCCCCAGGTTGTTGAACCCGGAAAACAGCACGATTTCGTCGACCTTGGGCAGCAAATGACGGTAAAGGGTGAAGAGCGTCAGTTCCTGGGTCGAGTTGAAACTGCGTCCGCCGAAGTTGATCCAGGGTTTGCTGTCCGGATCGTTCTCGGCCAGGCGCGAAGGCAATGTCCAGGCATCCGAACTGGCACCGATGCCAAACACGGTCGAGCTACCGGCCAGCACCCGCACGCTCTTGGCGTGACGGCTGTTGGCCACTGAATACTGTATGCCCAGCAGTTCCGAATAGCGGAAGCCCGAGGTATCTGTATTGACCACCTCCGAACGGTGGTCGGTAGGATGGAAATACATCAAATAAGGCAGCCAGCGAACCTCACCACCGTCGGTGAACTTCTGCTCGTACTCAGCCATCTGTGGAGTCAGTTTGATCCTTGCCGTCATTACCCTGCTCTTCCTTGAGAAGTCATCGTCTAAAGTAGCCTGAGGGGGAAGCCCGTTATACGTTGCCCGGGGGGACTCTGAATTGCGTCGCAACTGTATTTAAGAACAACCAGTACAGTGCGATGCGGGCCATCTTCCCAAAGGCAACCACTGTCTTATAGGTACACGCCGGATGATTTTTCTCAGTACAGATTGCTTTTTTGCCTCTAAAAATTTTCAAAAAAAGTGGAATCTGTAACTTTTTATACGACAGATGAGTCGCTACAGTCCCCCGCATGACTCGATACCTGAATCTCGCCGAATACATCAGCAGCCGCATTGAGCAGGGGTTATACGGGCCGGGGGAGCGTTTGCCTTCGGTGCGGGCCCTGAGCCTCGAGCACGGCGTCAGCCTCACCACCGTGCAACAGGCCTATCGGGTTCTGGAAAGCTCGGGACTGGCTATCCCCAAGCCCAAGTCGGGCTATTTCGTCCCGGCCGGCCGGCGTTTGCCGGAGTTACCGAAGATGGGACGGCCGTCGTTGCGGCCTGTGGATATCTCCCAGTGGGACCTGGTGCAGGACCTGATGCGCCAGGAGCAGAACGCCAATGCCATTCAACTGGGTTGCGGCATGCCCGACACCACGGCGCCGACCCTCAAGCCGCTGCTGACCGCCCTGGCGCGGATCAGCCGACGCAGCGACAGCCCGAGCCTGCAATACAACCACCTGCAAGGTGTGCTGAGCCTGCGCGAGCAGATTGCCCGCCTCGGCGTCGACTCCGGTTGCCGCCTGACGCCCGCGGAAATCGTCGTCACCAGCGGCTGCCAGGAAGCCCTGTCCATCGCCATCCGCGCCCTGTGCGAACCCGGCGACATCGTGGCCATCGCTTCCCCCTGCTTTCACGGCATCATCCAGTTGCTCAAGGCCGCCGGCCTCAAGGCCCTGGAGATTCCCACCGACCCGGTCACCGGCATCAGCCTGGAAGCCATGGAAATGGCCCTGGAACAGTGGCCGATCAAGGCCATCCAGCTCACGCCCAATTGCAACAACCCGCTGGGCTACATCATGCCGGACGATCGCAAGCGCGCGATGATCCGCCTGGCCCAGCGCTACGACGTGCCGATCATCGAAGACGATATCTATGGCGACCTGGCGTTCCGCTACCCGCGGCCGCGCACCCTGAAGTCATTCGACGACGACGGGCGCGTGCTGCTGTGCAGTTCCTTCTCGAAAACCCTGGCGCCGGGCCTGAGGATCGGCTGGATCGCCCCGGGGCGTTACCTGCCGCAAGTGCTGCACATGAAATACGTCGGCTCCGGCACTACCGCAACCCAGCCGCAACTGGCGGTGGCCGAATTCATTGCCAAGGGTCATTACCTGCCGCACCTGCGGCGGATGCGCAAACAGTACCAGCGCCATCGCGACCTGATGACCGAGTGGGTCAGCCGCTACCTGCCGGAAGGCACCCGGGTCAGCAAACCCCAGGGCGGGTTCACCTTGTGGGTGGAGTTGCCGGACGAGTTCGACACCTACACCCTGAACCGGCTGCTGGAAGCCGAGGACATCCAGATCGCCAACGGCAATATCTTTTCCGCGGCCGGCAAGTACCGCAATTGCCTCAGGCTGAACTTTGCCGGCGTGCCCAACCGCAAGATCGAACAGGCGATCAACAAGATCGGCCTGGCAGTCGCGCAACTGCTCCCTGCCTGACAGCCCCTCGCCGCGGCGGCGAGGGCCATCAACGGATCAAGCCCTGGCCGCGCGCCACAGTTTGTGACACCACTACCACCACCTACTCTATCAACAGGCTCGTCGAAACTTGCTCAAGGACAGGACACACGGCGCCAGCTGGTAAGAGCTTTTTGTGCCCACTACCCAGCTTGCCGAGCAAACGGTTCAATTGCAGCATCTGAAACCGCTGACACCAACAGGCAATCGTGTGGAGTGAGAAACCGCTCAAACGAACGATCCTTATCTGCGAAAAACCTTGGGTTAGCAGCAAGATTACTCAGCCGCGTCGACCATCGACCTGACGGATGCTTGCCGTGCGCACTCGGCAACTCAGTTCAGCCTGCTCTTCTGGGCGAAGGGCAATTTCCTGGACGTTCGCTTGCACTCCCGTGAATGACAGAGGATGTGCAGGTAAGGCTCACAGAAATGTCATTACGAAAACAGCATACTGATGAGATCGAGCCGGCCGACCAGCTGACAGAGCCAATCTTGCGTATCATTAAAATATACTACATAATTTAAGATTTGAATTTTAAAATCAAATCCATCTTTTAATGCAGAGTATTAATGAGCCGTCTACCTGCCTGTTTCGCGGATCTCAAATCTGATAATTCTCGCTCCTCAGCCATGGACGGGGTTAGAGCCATAGCCGCCCTTTTGGTTGCAGCAGGTCATTATGGCCTGATATCTCAAAACGCCAACAAAATACCCGTATGGATTTTCTTCTGCCTTAGCGGGTATTTATTAAGCGAGCAGGGATTGAAATTAGATTTCAGCAAACTAACAGTTGCAGCCTCATTTTTTAAGCGCCGCATCTTTAGATTATACCCCTTGTACCTTTTTGCAATCATTCTATGCAGCATATTTGGCTCTCCAAATGTCAATGAAAAAGGCTGGCACTATTTTTTAACTCGAAGCACTTTCTATTATGCAGAAGGCTTTTTCTGGACGATAAAACAAGAATTTATCTTCTATGCAATCATGCCGCTAATAATTTTAATTCTGCTTCCATTGAAAACCAGGCCAATTACTTGTGCCACGGTACTCATTGCACTAGCAGTTGCGACGTGCTCAGATATATTTAGTGAAACATTCACGGTTGCAGCAGACCAATCGAATTTAAAAACTCTATACTTTGCACCATTCCTGACTGGCATGGCTGGCGCCTATCTACAAAGTACTATTTTCGAAGCCAAAGCTGCAAACACAGCAGCAAAATATATAATGAGTATAACGCTGTACGTTGCTGTCGCTTTTTTAGGGTATATAAATTTTACCATTCCTCAGGGTGAATTTTTCCACTCCGAACTGGCAATCAATTCAATTATCCAAAGCATGCCTGCCATGCTTGCAATACTTGTTCTACTAAGAGCACTGCCACAGCACCCCATTTCAAGGTTCTTCAGCACGCTGCCATTGAGAGCTATCGGCATAGTAGGCTACAGCTTTTATATGTGGCACTGGCCTGTCAACATAATACTAGAGAAAATATATGTCTTTCATGGCTGGCCGAAGCTATTGATTACCGGTTCTATCACATACATTGTCTCCTGTTTTACCTACTGCCTCATTGAAAAGCCCTTCATGAATTTTTCAAAAAAAACCAGCACCAATGCAACTTCGAAAAGCCAAGCCAGCGAGATCGCATCATGAGCTTTAAAAAAATACTAGTCTATATTGAACCTTGGATTGAAGATGCAAAACCTGGCTGGAAGAGAAACTACATTTGGTGGCTAGGAGACATAGTCAACACATTAAAATCAAACTCCTCATTATCGACCGAGGTTCGATTCATTCTAGGTGATGATTGCGCTTCTTTTTGGAGCACACACAAAAACACTGAAGCGACCCCCATTACAATAACTCAACAAGAGTTAAAGAGAGTATTTCCGAACTCGAGAACAGCCCTAAAGTCTTGGCTACAAGGCACCTATTCAACTGAGCAAATTAAAGGGATGGCAGATCTCGTCTCATCTAAGCTTGATGATTTTGAGCCAGAGGTGATATTTACGATTACCCCATGTCCTTTCCTTGAGTATCGATATCCCAATGCAATGATTCTCTACCGGGATGCGCTATATTGCCGGGAACCTTGGCCAGACGAGATGACATGTCTCGACCCCTTGGGAATTAATGTTCACAGCGCCATCAATAAGTTATCAGCTGAAATTCTGGCCCTACCAAACACAAACGAAAGTGATGAGTTTTATCTTGCCATCAGGAAAATATTTTTAGAGTGCGAGTCAGCCGACAACCCTTTCTCGACGACAATAAAAACATTAAGAGAAGCCCATAAAAATATTGTCTTGCTCGCACTACAATCAACCGGCCATTACAACTTTTATAGCGCTACAGAGTTTTCAAACCAATTCGAATACCTTTGCCATGTTTTGGACTCCATAGAAGAGAACATCGGCGTAATTGTTACACAGCACCCAGACGACCCGACACTCACCCTCGAAACAATCGATTTTTTAAAGAGCAAATACTCGAATTTTATCTATATCGATAGTACAGAAAACTACCATGCACCATCCCAACTGCTTTTAGAGCTAGTAGACGGTTTGATAAGCGTAAGCTCTGGCCTGTGCTACCAAGCACTACTATGGAATAAACCAATATTCATCATAGGAAGCTCTCACTTTCTACCTTATGGGGAAAAGTGCGAACTGGGAAACATGGCATCACACCTTAATCAAAACCGCCCTATCAGAACCGGTACAATACACTGGTTACTGACTCACTACTTCTTCAGTTATAGCTATCTAAAAAACAAAGATTGGTTACCCAATCATTTAAAAACACTAGAAACCAATCTAGCCAAAGGAGGAAGCACTCTATCGATCTTCCCTAAAATAGACTCAACACAGGAAATACTTAGAAATCTAGAAGACAAGAAAAGAGAAACCTTGAAACTTAGAAACGCCAAAACTCAGCCCATAGATACCCAGCACAGCGAAGAACTCGAGTCAAAAATAAGCGAACTAACCGCAAAGATAGCACTGCACGACGAGGCTTTGGCTCATACACACAAGGTCATTCAAGAGAAAGACATATTCATCACCACCCTACACAACCACAATCTAACCTTAGAACATGAAATCAAAAACTCAAAACTTTCAACACCCCAAAAAATATTGAGTTTCTTTAGAAAAAACCTAGTACAGTCGCGCCGAAATCTCTAACATCGCCGAGCAGACACAAAAGAACCTCCAGCGCTCAGCTGACAAAATAGTCAAAAGAATTATAAACTGACGCGCCCCTGGGCCTTGCACTTATGTCCAAGGCCCAGGTTGACCGCTCTCGACCTAAGTGACCGCTCCATACATTACTGGTGTTCAGCCGGGCTGTTCGTAATTATGATTATTTATCGACTGGACTTTACGACGGATAGTGCCATAAGTACTCAACCCAGCTTCTATCGTAGCCACAAGTTAAGCTAACCCCATCTATAGGTGCAGCATCCACTGATAAGCTGAAACATTGGCGCCATGTGGATATGCATGCACTGAATGCACTCGTACTGTGCAACTTGGAGCATTTGATAAAAAGACTAACGTCCTAGCGGATCGCACTCTTGATCTTGCTCTTCTCGAAGGCCACCAGATCGGTTACCGGGTCTATCACGGCTTCGATCAGTTGCTGGAGCTCAGCGTGCCCCTCGCCGCGGCGGCGAGGGCCATCAACGGATCATGCCCTGGCCGCGCGCCACAGCTTGCCACCCAGCGACACCACGACCAGTACCGCGGCGCCGGCGATGATGCCGGCCACGGCATTGAGCAGCGTCGGCATGATCAGCGAAAACCCGCCAACCACCTCGGCCGTGTGCGCCGTGACAGTCTCGATCCAGTGATGCGCCGCCGGCACGCCGTGGGTCAGGATGCCGCCGCCGACCATGAACATGGCCGCGGTGCCGATTACCGAGAGGCTTTTCATCATGTAGGGCGCTGCGCGCAGGATCGCGCCGCCGATGCTTTTTGCGACCTGGCCCGGCTTCTGCGTCAGCCACAGGCCGAGGTCGTCGAGCTTGACGATGCCGCCCACCAGGCCATACACGCCGACGGTCATGACGATGGCGATGCCCGAAAGCACCACCACCTGCTGCATCAACGGCGCGTCGGCGACGGTGCCCAGGGTAATGGCGATGATCTCGGCCGAGAGAATGAAGTCAGTGCGGATCGCGCCCTTGATCTTGGTCTTCTCGAAGGCCACCAGATCGGTGGCCGGGTCCGCCACGGCTTCGATCAGTTGCTGGTGCTCGGCCTGATCCTCGGCCTTGCTGTGGAGAAACTTGTGGGCGAGCTTTTCAAAGCCCTCGAAGCACAGGTAGGCACCGCCGAGCATCAGCAGCGGTATCACCAGCCAGGGCGCGAAGGCACTGATGGCCAGCGCCGCGGGCACCAGGATCAGCTTGTTCAGGAACGAGCCCTTGGCCACCGCCCAGACCACTGGCAATTCGCGCTCGGCGCGCACCCCGGAAACCTGCTGGGCATTGAGCGCGAGGTCGTCCCCCAGCACCCCGGCGGTCTTCTTCGCCGCCATCTTGGTCATCAGCGCCACGTCGTCGAGTACCGTGGCAATATCGTCGATCAGCACCAGCAAACTGCTTCCGGCCATGGATCAGGGTTCCTTGAGGTCATAAATGTTGCGAAGCATAGCGCGCAACGAGGGCCGGCGGGGCATTCTTGAGCCTCGCGCAAGGCCGGTGCTACCATGCGCAACCGCCCGAACAGGCAAGGAATCACCTGGTTTATGAGCACCATCCGCGAGCGCAACAAAGAACTGATCCTGCGTGCCGCCAGTGAAGAGTTTGCCGACAAAGGCTTCGCTGCGACCAAAACCAGCGACATCGCGGCCAAGGCGGGGCTGCCCAAACCCAACGTCTACTACTACTTCAAATCCAAGGAAAACCTCTACCGCGAGGTCCTGGAAAGCATCATCGAGCCGATCCTCCAGGCTTCGACCCCGTTCAACGCCGACGGCGTGCCCAGCGAAGTACTGAGCGGCTACATCCGCTCGAAGATCCGCATCTCCCGCGACCTGCCCTTCGCCTCCAAGGTGTTCGCCAGCGAGATCATGCACGGTGCCCCGCACTTGAGCCCGGACCAGGTCGAGCAGCTCAACGCCCAGGCCAAGCACAACATCGATTGCATCCAGACCTGGATCGATCGTGGCCAGATCGCGCCCATCGACCCGCACCACCTGATGTTCAGCATCTGGGCCGCGACCCAGACCTACGCCGACTTCGACTGGCAGATCTCGGTGGTGACCGGCAAGGCCAAGCTGGACGAGTCCGATTACGAAGCCGCCGCCCAGACCATCATCCGCCTGGTGCTCAAGGGCTGCGAAACGGACCAGTAAGGCAGCCCCTGTAGCCGCTGCCGCAGGCTGCGATAAGGCCGAAGGTCTTCAGCGATCTTCAGATCTTGCGCACCCGTGGTGTGCGATCGCAGCCTGCGGCAGCAGCTACACGGCTACAGATCAGGCACTCACACCCGCATCCGCCCGCAAGCCCTGCGCCTCGATGGCGCTGATCGCACATTGCTCGTCGATGTCCGAGGTGTCGCCACTGATGCCGATCGCACCCACCACCACCCCCTGCTGATCACGAATCAACACCCCACCCGGCGCCGGCACCACGCTGCCCTGCCCCAGGCTATTGAGCGCGGCGATAAAGGCCGGCCGCTGCTGCGCATCCAGCGCCAGCAGGCGCGAGCCCTTGCCCAGGGCGATCGCGCCCCAGGCCTTGCCGATGGCGATCTGTGGCCGTAGCAGGCTGGCCCCGTCTTCGCGCTGCAAGGTCACCAGATGCCCGCCGGCATCGAGCACCGCAATGGTCAAGGGTGCCGCGCTGATCTCACGGCCAAAGGCCAGGGCCTTGCCGGCCAGGCTGACTGCAACGTTCAAGGTTAAAGCGCTCATGGGTGCCGTCCTTATTTTGTTATTGGGAAAAATTGGGGTGTTCCGATAAGAAGATCGATACAACAAATAGAACACAACAAACTTTGTTTTTGTATACAATAATTTTCGCAAATCCCTGCTTCCGACGAAAAGCTGCCTGTTTATCGGCACCGGACGAACGCATCCAAGCGCGAGAGAAAATGGATTGACCTGCGACACTCGCCATGAATACACTCAGCGCAAAGCCACTTGTATACAATTACAAAACGTAAGAGGCACAAAACCATGAGCAAAATGAGAGCAATCGAAGCCGCCGTTCTGGTGATGCGCCGTGAAGGGGTCGATACCGCTTTCGGCATCCCGGGTGCCGCCATCAACCCGCTGTACTCCGCCCTGCAAAAGGTCGGCGGCATCGATCACGTCCTCGCTCGCCACGTTGAAGGCGCCTCGCACATGGCCGAGGGTTACACCCGTACCAAAGCCGGCAACATCGGCGTGTGCATCGGCACCTCCGGCCCTGCCGGCACCGACATGGTCACCGGCCTGTACAGCGCCTCGGCCGACTCGATCCCGATTCTCTGCATCACCGGCCAGGCCCCGCGGGCCCGCCTGCACAAGGAAGACTTCCAGGCCGTCGACATCACCAGCATCGTCAAGCCGGTGACCAAGTGGGCGACCACCGTCCTGGAACCGGGCCAGGTGCCCTACGCCTTCCAGAAAGCCTTCTATGAAATGCGCTCCGGCCGCCCCGGCCCGGTGCTGATCGACCTGCCGTTCGACGTGCAAATGGCCGAGATCGAATTCGACATCGACGCCTACCAGCCGCTGCCGCTAGCCAAGCCTTCGGCGAGCCGGGTCCAGGTCGAAAAGGCCCTGGCCCTGCTGGATCAGGCCGAGCGGCCGTTGCTGGTTGCCGGTGGCGGCATCATCAATGCCGATGCCAGCGAACTGCTGGTGGAATTCGCCGAACTGACCGGCATCCCGGTCATCCCGACCCTGATGGGCTGGGGCAGCATCCCCGACGATCACCCGCAGATGGTCGGCATGGTCGGCCTGCAGACCTCCCACCGCTACGGCAACGCCACCCTGCTCAAGTCGGATGCGGTCCTGGGCATCGGCAACCGCTGGGCCAACCGCCACACCGGTTCGGTGGACGTCTACACCGAGGGTCGCAAGTTCATCCACGTGGACATCGAGCCGACCCAGATCGGCCGGGTGTTCACCCCGGACCTGGGCATCGTCTCCGACGCCAGCTCGGCGCTGACTGTGTTCATCGAAGTCGCTCGCGAATGGCAGGCCGCCGGCAAGCTGAAGAACCGCAGCGCCTGGCTGCAGGATTGCCAGCAGCGCAAGTCGAGCCTGCAACGCAAGACCCACTTCGACAACGTGCCGGTCAAGCCGCAGCGTGTGTATGAAGAGATGAACCAGGTGTTCGGCAAGGACACCTGCTATGTCAGCACCATCGGCCTGTCGCAGATTGCCGGCGCGCAGTTCCTGCACGTGTACAAGCCACGCCACTGGATCAACTGCGGCCAGGCCGGCCCGCTGGGCTGGACCATTCCTGCGGCGCTGGGGGTGGTCAAGGCCGACCCGAGCCGCAAGGTGGTGGCGCTATCGGGCGACTATGACTTCCAGTTCATGATCGAAGAGCTGGCCGTGGGCGCGCAGTTCAAGCTGCCGTACATCCACGTGGTGGTGAACAACTCCTACCTGGGCCTGATCCGCCAGGCGCAGCGCGGTTTCGACATGGACTACTGCGTGCAGCTGTCCTTCGACAACCTCAACGCCCCGGAACTCAACGGCTACGGCGTGGACCACGTCGCGGTCGCCGAAGGCCTGGGCTGCAAGGCGCTGCGGGTATTCGAGCCCGCGGGCATCCAGCCGGCCCTGCGCCAGGCCCAGGAAATGCTCGAGCAGTTCAAGGTGCCGGTGATCGTCGAGATCATCCTGGAGCGTGTCACCAACATCTCCATGGGCACCGAGATCAACGCGGTCAACGAATTCGAAGACCTGGCGCTGGTCGGCAACGACGCCCCGACCGCGATTTCCCTGCTCGACTGACACCCCTATGTAGCCGCTGCCGAAGGCTGCGATCGCATCCGCAGGATGCGCAAGATCTCAGGATCGTCGAAGGCCTTCGGCCTTATCGCAGCCTGCGGCAGCGGCTACAGGGATTGATACCTCTACAGGAGACCACCATGCCGCGTTTTGCCGCCAACCTGTCCATGCTGTTCACCGAACAGGACTTCCTCGACCGCTTCAAGGCCGCCGCCGAGGCTGGCTTCAGTGGTGTCGAATACCTGTTTCCCTACGAATTCAGCTCCGCCGAGATCAAGGCGCAACTCGACGCCCACGGCCTGACCCAGGTGCTGTTCAACCTGCCTGCGGGCGATTGGGCCAAGGGCGAGCGCGGTATCGCCTGCCTGCCGGACCGGGTCGAAGAGTTCCGCGCCGGGGTCGACCTGGCCATCGCCTACGCCCAGGTACTGGGCAATACCCAGATCAACTGCCTGGCCGGCATCCGCCCACAAGGCGTCGACGATGCCACGGTGGAAAAGACCTTTATCGCCAACCTCAAGTACGCCGCCGAGAAACTCCAGGCCGCGGGCATCAAGCTGGTGATGGAAGCGATCAACACCCGCGACATCCCGGGCTTCTACCTGAACAACACGGCCCAGGCCCTGTCGATCCGCGAGCAGGTCGGCAGCAGCAACCTGTACCTGCAATACGACATCTACCACATGCAAATCATGGAGGGCGACCTGGCCCGGACCCTGTCCGGCCACCTGGACGCGATCAACCATGTCCAGCTGGCGGACAACCCGGGGCGTAACGAACCGGGCACCGGCGAGATCAACTACCACTTCCTGTTCGGGCACCTGGACAAGATCGGCTACCAGGGCTGGGTCGGCTGCGAATACAAGCCGCTGACCACCACCGAAGCCGGCCTGGGCTGGCTCAAGAGCCACAACGCAATCTGATCGCACACCGCGTCATCGTTCATCGCTGTAGGAGCGAGCTTGCTCGCGAAGGTCGTCAACGATGACGCAGGCATCCTGAATGAACACGGCGCCCTGCCATTTTTCGCGAGCAAGCTCGCTCCTACAGAGGGCGTGCTACCTAACAAAAAGAGGATTTTCTCATGGCTAAAATCGGATTCATCGGCACCGGCATCATGGGTCACCCAATGGCCTCCAACCTGCAAAAAGCCGGTCACAGCCTGTTCCTGTCCCAGCACCACGACGCGGCCCCGGCCGACCTGGTCGCCGCCGGCGCGGTCGCCCTGGCCAGCCCCAAGGAAGTGGCCCAGGAAGCCGAATTCATCATCGTCATGGTCCCGGATACCCCGCAGGTCGACGACGTGCTGCTGCGCGCCGACGGCGTGGCCGCGGGCGTCGGTCCGGGCAAGGTGGTGATCGACATGAGTTCGATCTCGCCGACCGCGACCAAGGCCTTCGCCGCCAGGATCAACGAGAAAGGCGCGCAGTACCTGGACGCCCCGGTGTCCGGCGGTGAAGTCGGCGCCAAGGCGGCGACCCTGAGCATCATGGTCGGCGGCGACAGCCAGGCCTTCGAGCGTGCCCTGCCGCTGTTCCAGGCCATGGGCAAGAACATCACCCTGGTCGGCGGCAATGGCGACGGCCAGACCGCCAAGGTGGCGAACCAGATCATCGTCGCCCTGAACATCCAGGCAGTGGCCGAGGCCCTGCTGTTCGCCGCGAAAAACGGCGCCGACCCGGCCAAGGTACGTGAAGCGCTGATGGGCGGCTTCGCCTCCTCGAAGATCCTCGAGGTGCACGGCGAGCGCATGATCAAGGGCACCTTCGACCCGGGCTTCCGCATCAGCCTGCACCAGAAGGACCTCAACCTGGCCCTGCAAGGCGCCAAGGAGCTGAACATCAACCTGCCCAACACCGCCAACGCCCAGCAAGTGTTCAGCACCTGCGCGGCCATCGGCGGCAGCAACTGGGACCACTCGGCGCTGATCAAGGGCCTGGAACACATGGCGAACTTCTCGATCCGCGACAAGTAAGAGAACGCCAGCAAATCCCCTGTAGCCGCTGCCGAAGGCTGCGATCGACTTGGGCGGCACTCCGACGCAGCAGGCGTGCACTTGCACATCGCAGGAAGGTTCTTCGAACCTTATCGCAGCCTTCGGCAGCGGCTACAGGTTGCGTTACAGCCACACCTCGAATAACAAGAAATCCGGGAGCCCGCCATGCCGGTCGATCCGCAACAATTCCTCCGTGAGCTGTTCGCCACAGCCATCGACGCTGCCCACCCGCAGCACGTCCTCGAAGCCCATTTGCCCAGCGACCGCAGCGGCCGGGTGATCGTCATCGGTGCCGGCAAGGCCGCCGCGGCCATGGCCCAGGTGGTCGAACGCTGCTGGTTGGGTGAAGTCAGCGGGCTGGTTGTCACCCGCTACGGCCACGGCGCCCCCTGCGAAAAAATCGAAGTGGTCGAAGCCGCTCATCCCGTACCCGATGCCGCTGGCCTGGCCGTGGCCAAGCGTGTGCTGGAACTGGTCAGCGACCTGTCGGAACAGGACCGGGTGATCTTCCTCCTGTCCGGCGGCGGTTCCGCCCTGCTGGCCCTGCCCGCCGCGGGCATCAGCCTGGCGGACAAGCAGTCGATCAACAAGGCCCTGCTCAAGTCCGGCGCCAGCATCGGCGAGATGAACTGCGTGCGCAAACACCTCTCGGCGATCAAGGGCGGCCGCCTGGCCAAGGCCTGCTGGCCAGCCACCCTCTACACCTACGCGATTTCCGATGTACCGGGCGACCTGGCCACGGTCATCGCCTCCGGCCCCACCGTGGCCGACCCCAGCACCTCGGCCGAGGCCCTGGCGATCCTCAAGCGTTATGCCATCGAGGTACCCGCGGCGGTGCGCACCTGGCTGCAAAGCCCGGAGTCGGAAACCGTCAAGCCCGGCGACCCGAGCCTGGCCCGCAGTCACTTCCAGCTGATCGCCCGGCCACAGCAATCGCTGGAGGCCGCCGCGGTGAAAGCCCGCCAGGCCGGTTTCAGCCCGCTGATCCTCGGCGACCTGGAAGGCGAGTCCCGCGAGGTGGCCAAGGTCCACGCCGGCATCGCCCGCCAGGTGGTGCTGCACGGCCAGCCGCTGGCGGCGCCCTGCGTGATCCTGTCCGGCGGTGAAACCACGGTCACCGTGCGCGGCAATGGCCGCGGCGGGCGCAATGCCGAATTCCTCCTGAGCCTCACCGAGAGCCTCAAGGGCCTGCCCGGCGTCTACGCCCTGGCCGGCGACACCGACGGCATCGACGGCTCCGAAGACAACGCCGGCGCGATCATGACCCCGGACAGCTACGCCCGCGCCGCCGCCCTGGGCCTGAATGCCAGCGACGAGCTGGACAACAACAATGGCTATGGCTACTTCGCGGCCCTGAACGGGTTGATCGTCACAGAGCCGACCCGCACCAACGTCAACGACTTCCGCGCCATCCTGATCCTCGAGAGCCCCAAACATGACGCCTGACAAAAAGGTCAAAATCCTCGCCACCCTCGGCCCGGCCATCGACGGCATCGACGACATCCGCGAGCTGGTGCAGGCCGGGGTGAATATCTTTCGCCTCAACTTCAGCCATGGCGACCACGCCGATCACGCCCAGCGTTACCAGTGGATCCGCGAAGTCGAAAAACAGCTGAACTACCCGCTGGGCATCCTGATGGACCTGCAAGGCCCGAAACTGCGGGTCGGCACGTTCGCCGAAGGCAAGGTCCAGCTGCATCGCGGCCAGGCCCTGCGCCTGGACCTGGACAGCACCCCGGGCGACCAGCGCCGGGTCAACCTGCCCCACCCGGAAATCCTCAAAGCCCTGGAGCCGGGCATGGACCTGCTGCTGGACGATGGCAAGCTGCGCCTGCGGGTCACCGCCAAACACGCCGACGCCATCGACACCACGGTGCTCAACGGCGGCGAACTGTCGGACCGCAAGGGCGTCAACGTCCCGCAAGCGGTGCTCGACCTCAGCCCGCTGACCGCCAAGGATCGCCGCGACCTGGACTTCGGCCTGGAGCTGGGGGTGGACTGGGTTGCCCTGTCGTTCGTGCAGCGCCCCGAGGACATTCATGAAGCCCGCGCGCTGATCGGCGACAAGGCATTCCTGATGGCCAAGATCGAGAAACCCTCGGCCGTCACCCAATTGCGCGAGATCGCCGAACTGAGCGACGCGATCATGGTGGCCCGTGGCGACCTCGGGGTGGAGGTGCCGGCCGAAAGCGTGCCGCAGATCCAGAAGAACATCATCGGCACCTGCCGCCAGCTGGGTAAGCCGGTGGTGGTGGCCACGCAGATGCTCGAATCCATGCGCTTCTCCCCCGCCCCGACCCGGGCCGAGGTCACGGACGTGGCCAACGCGGTGGCCGAAGGCGCCGACGCGGTGATGCTCTCGGCGGAAACCGCCTCCGGCGAATACCCGCTGGAGGCGGTGCAGATGATGAGCAAGATCATCCGCCAGGTGGAAAGCGGCCCGGACTACCAGACCCAGCTCGACGTCAGCCGGCCCCAGGCCGAAGCCACGGTGTCCGATGCCATCAGCTGCGCGATCCGCCGCATCAGCAGCATCCTGCCGGTGGCGGTGCTGGTGAACTACAGCGAGTCCGGCAGCTCCAGCCTGCGCGCGGCCCGGGAACGGCCGACGGTGCCGATCCTCAACCTGACGCCGAACCTGTCCACCGCGCGTCGCCTGACGGTGGCCTGGGGCGTGCACTCGGTGGTCAACGACCGCCTGCGCCAGGTCGACGAGGTCTGCTCCACCGCCCTGGAAATCGCCCAGGCGCAAGGCATGGCCAAACGCGGCGACACCCTGTTGATCACCGCAGGCGTGCCATTCGGCCAACCGGGCTCGACCAACTCGCTGCGCATCGAAACCCTGATCTGAGCCCTGTAGCCGCTGCCGAGCCTGCGAGGCTGCGATCGAAGTGGGCGGCACTCCGACGCAGTCCTCGCCAGGCCCGAGCACTGGACTTGCCTGGAACACGGCATTGCCTGATTGACGGCCGCTACGCGCCCGATCGCAGGCTCGGCAGCGGCTACAGGAGTCAACTTTCCATGCCTTCAGAACGCTTCAACGCCCACTGTCCCGACTGGGCCACCGCCCTGCTCAACGGCTTCAGCCAGATCTTCCTCCAGCGCCATCCGCTGTGCGGCCTGCTGTGCATGCTGGCCATCCTCCTGAGCGCTCCGGCGCTGCTCGGCGGTGCGCTGCTGGGCGGCGTGGCCGGGCTGCTCACCGCGCAGCGCCGAGGCTATGCCAAGGCCGACCGGCAAGCCGGGCTATTCAGCTACAACGGGGTCCTGCTCGGCCTGCTCCTGAGCCTGCGCTTCGACTGGTCGGTGCTGCTGCCACCGCTGATCATCGCCTGCGGCGGCCTCAGTGCGATCCTCACCCAGCAATGGCTCAAACGCGCCCGCGATCAATATTGTCTACCGGCCTACACCGCGCCCTTCGTCGGCCTCGGCTGGTTGCTGCTGGGCCTGGCCGCACCGCTGCCCGCCAGCGTCGACGCGCCCTGGGTCGAGCCCGATGCGCTGGCGCTGTTGCAGGCACTGATCCAGGGGCTCGGCCAGGTGATGTTCCTCGAACATCCGCTGGCCGGGGTGCTGATTGCCCTGGGGTTGCTGCTGGCTGATCGCCGGGCGGCCGCCTGGGCGCTGTTCGGCTCGGCGGCGGGCCTGGGCTTCGCCCTGCTGCAACAGGAACCTACCGGCGCCCTGCTGGGCCTTGGCGGCTACAACAGCGCCCTGGTGGCCCTGGCCCTGAGCCAGGACCGCCGCCGGTCCTGGCTGGCGCTGCCGGGTATGCTCCTGGCGCTGCTGCTCACCCCGGGCTTCGCCGCGCTGGGCCTGCCCGCTCTGACCGCACCCTTTATCCTCGCCTGCTGGCTGGTCCGCGCCGCGCTGCGGGTGCTGCGCCAGGCCGCCATGGACAGCACGCCTTGCGCTACCGGGGCCAATCCCCCTAGGCTTCGCTGACCTTCCATTCAGGCGAACAGCATGGACAGCAACACGGACAACAACCGGCACTGGCGCGAGCGTCTCTACGTCATGATTTTCCAGACCGACACCGTGGCCGGTCGACGCTTCGACAGCACCCTGTTGCTGATCATCCTCGCCAGCCTGGTGATCGTGATCCTCGACAGCATCGACGAGGTGCATCAGAACTACGCCAATGTGCTGGCCTATATCGAATGGGGTTTTACCCTGATCTTCGCCATCGAATACGGCCTGCGCCTGTACTGCTCGCCCAAGCCGCTGCGCTACGCCTTCAGTTTCTACGGGCTGGTGGACCTGCTGGCCATCGTGCCGGGGATCCTCGCCCTGTATTACAGCGACGCCCAGTACCTGCTGATCATCCGGGTGATCCGCATGCTGCGCATCTTCCGCGTGCTCAAGCTCAGCCCGTATCTCAAGCAGGCCAACTACCTGATGTCGGCGCTGCGCGGCAGCAAGCAGAAAATCATCGTGTTCCTGCTCAGCGTGTCGACCCTGGTCACGGTGTTCGGCACCCTGATGTATGTGGTCGAGGGGCCCGAGCATGGGTTCACCAGTATTCCCAAGGGCATCTACTGGGCCATCGTCACCCTGACCACCGTGGGCTTTGGCGATATCGTGCCGAAGACGCCGCTGGGCCAGGTGATTTCGTCCCTGGTGATGATCACCGGCTACTCGATCATCGCCGTGCCCACCGGGATCTTCACCGCGGAACTGGCCAATGCCCTGCGCGGCGAACAGCTCAAGCACGACTGCCCGGTGTGCAGGAAGAACGACCATGAGCACGGCGCCGCGTTCTGCTCGCGATGTGGCAATGCGTTGTTCCCGAAAGTGGTCCAGGGAAACTGAATAAGCAAAGCACTTTTTAATCTTTAAAGAGATATACCGCCCCGGCTATAGTCGGCGGCAAATTGCCTTCACTCTCGAATACTTCACTCTCAACAAAAAGGAATGTGCAGTGAAAAAACTCGTTAGCGCCTCTCTCCTGGCCGCCGGCCTGGCACTGGGCAGCGTCGCCCAGGCCGCCCCGACCCTGCTCAACGTTTCCTACGACGTGATGCGAGACTTCTACAAGGACTACAACAGCGCCTTCCAGAAGCACTGGCAGGCCGAGCACAACGAGAACATCACCCTGCAGATGTCCTTCGGCGGTTCCAGCAAACAGGCGCGCTCGGTGATCGACGGCCTGCCGGCCGACGTCATCACCATGAACATGGCCACCGACATCAACGCCCTGGCGGACAACGGCAAGCTGGTGCCGGACAACTGGGTGACCCGCCTGCCGAACAACAGCGCGCCTTTCACCTCGGCCACCGTGTTCATCGTGCGCAAGGGCAACCCCAAGGCCCTGAAAGACTGGCCGGACCTGCTCAAGGATGGCGTGCAGGTAATCGTGCCGAACCCGAAGACCTCGGGTAACGGCCGCTACACCTACCTGTCGGCCTGGGGGTATGTGCTGAAGAACGGCGGCGACGAGAACAAGGCCAAGGACTTCGTCGGCAAGCTGTTCAAGCAGGCGCCGGTGCTCGACACCGGCGGCCGCGCCGCCACCACCACCTTCATGACCAACCAGATCGGCGACGTGCTGGTGACCTTCGAGAACGAAGCGGAAATGATCGCCCGCGAATTCGGCCGCGATCAGTTCGAAGTCATCTACCCGAGCGTCTCCGCCGAAGCCGAGCCGCCGGTATCGGTGGTCGACAAGGTGGTTGACAAGAAAGGCTCGCGCGCCGCGGCCGAGGAATACCTGAAGTACCTGTGGTCGCCGCAAGGCCAGGAAATCGCCGCCAACAACTACCTGCGCCCACGGGACCCGAAAGTCCTGGCCAAGTACACCGATCGTTTCCCGAAAGTCGACTTCCTGTCGGTGGAAAAAACCTTCGGCGACTGGCGCACCGTGCAGAAGACCCACTTCAACGATGGCGGGGTCTTCGACCAGATCTACGGCGGGAAATAACCAGCCGGCCATAAAAAGCGACCTTCGGGTTAATGCCCATCAATTGAAAATAAGGAAATTGTAGGAGCGAGGCTTGCCCGCGATGGACTTGAGAGCACTGCGTTTACCCAGTAAGTGCGCGCTATCGTTAACGACCATCGCGAGCAAGCTTCGCTCCTACAGAGAATCACCTTCGCTTGACTGACTGGTATTAACGCTCGGGTCGCCTGGGATCTAAAGCCCGGCGGCAGCTTCGAACAACACTGCCTTCCCCGCCTGCTGCAGCTCCGGCAACATCGCCTCCGCCTCGATCTCGATCAGCCACTCGGGCAAGGACAGGCCGCTGACGATGATCCATGAAGACGCTGGCGGCTGCTGGGGGAAACGCTGCAGCAGCACCTGGCTGATCTGCTCCTGCTGCTCGCGGGCCGCTTCGGCGATGTAGATCCGCAGCATGACCACGTGGCTCAGGTCGCCGCCCGCCGCCGCCAGCACCCGGGCGATATTGTCGAAGCTCTGCTCGGTCTGCTCGCGCAACCCCGGGCCGACGCAGACCTCGCGCTCATCGACAGCCACCTGACCGGACAGCAGCAGGCGCCGCCCACCGCGTACCTCCACCGCCTGGCTGAAACCGTACTGCAGGGAATTGAAGACACTGGGCGGATTGAAGACTGACTTGTGCATGAGAACTCCGCTGCGATAGACGACCGCAAACCCTAAACCAAGCCCCTGCCCAAGGCCATCCGAAACCAGGCCGTTGAAACACCCGGCAACGTAACAGCCTGCCAGCTACATCGGCGGCGTCACCCCATCCTTGCCGGCGGAGATCGACTGCGCGGTGAGTGTGCCGTCCGCGCTCTGGGACACGAACATCACCACCTTGACCCCGGTCTTGAGCAGGCTGCGGTCACCCGGCACCAGGTTGACGATGGGCACATCGTCCGGCACCAGGATCGTCTGCTGGCCGCCCTTGTAGTTGACGGTCAGGGTCCGGCCGTTGCTCACCACCAGGTCGCCGACGCTGCCATTGGTCATGCTACTGCCCTTGACCAGGTCGAAGGGCCGATGACCGTCGCCGGTGCCGGCCATCTGCGGCGGGAACACATGGACCTCCAGCGCCTTGAGGCTGCCATCGGCCTGCGGCACGGCGGCCGAACCTATGTAGCTGCCGGGCTTGATGTCCTCGATGTTGGCCAGGGTCACGGCGCGGACCTGGGTCTGCGGTGTGAGGTTGATGGTGACGTTCTCGCCGCTGTTGACGTGGACCCGCACCGCGTCGCCGGCGATGCTGGTGATTTCCCCGCGCACGCCGATGCGCATGCCCGGCGCGTCCTGGGCCTGGGCCGGGCCGGCCAGCAGCAGTGCACCGAGGGTGATCGCTTGAGCGCCGCCGAGCAGGCGGCGAAGACACAGATTCATGGGACGGACTTCCTGTGATGAAAGGTGGTACAGACGTCGAAACGAAAGCACTCCAGCGTCCGCGGGACAATGAGCGAGCTATGGAACTGAATGTAAGTAAATGTATCATCGCAACGCGAGACCGGTCGTCTGCCGCTCTGCGCCGGTCTCGCCAGGCATTTATTCCTGCACGGCATGAATGCTATCGCTCGTCAGCTTCTACCGCGTCACGGGCCAGCCCCTTAGCCTCGCCCGCATCCCTTTCGCTGCAACGAGAATCGCCATGACTGCCACGACCCAGCGGCTGCCTGCCGCCACCACGACCATGACCCGCGGCATGGTGCTGCTGTTCGCCTTCTGCTGCGGCGCCATAGTCGCCAACATCTACTACGCCCAGCCGATCATCGAGCTGATCGCCCCGGACATCGGCCTGAGCAGCACCATGGCCAGCCTGATCGTGTCCCTGACCCAGATCGGCTACGCCCTGGGCCTGTTCTTCCTGGTGCCCCTGGGCGACCTGCTGGAAAACCGCCGGCTGATGATCCTCACCAGCCTGGTGGCCATCGCCAGCCTGCTGGGCGCCGCGTTCACCGAGCAGCCCAATGCCTTTCTGCTGGTCTCGCTGCTGATCGGCTTCAGCTCGGTGTCGGTGCAGATCCTGATTCCCCTGGCCGCGCACCTGACGCCGGAGGAGTCCCGTGGCCGGGTGGTCGGCGGCATCATGGGCGGCCTGCTGCTGGGCATCCTGCTGGCGCGTCCGGTGTCCAGCGTGGTGGCCGACCTGTTCGGCTGGCGCGCGATGTTCATTGCCGCCGCGGTGCTGATGGCCGCCATCAGTGTGGTCCTGCTGCTGACCGTGCCCAAGCGCCAGCCCGCCCACAGCGCCACCTACGGCCAGCTGCTGGGTTCGCTGGGCAGCCTGCTGCGCCAGCAACCGGTACTGCGCCAGCGAGCGTTTTACCAGGCCTGCATGTTCGCCACCTTCAGCCTGTTCTGGACCGCGGTGCCGCTAGAGCTGGCGCGCAACCACGGCCTGTCGCAAAGCCAGATCGCCCTGTTCGCCCTGGTCGGGGCTATCGGTGCCATTGCCGCGCCGATCAGCGGGCGCCTGGCGGATGCCGGCCACACCCGCGTCGCCTCGTTGCTGGCCATGCTGTTCGCCGCCCTGAGCTTTCTGCCGGCCTTTATCCACCCGGCCTACAGCGTCATCGGCCTGGCGGTGACCGGCGTGGTCCTGGATTTCTGCGTGCAGATGAACATGGTCCTTGGCCAGCGCGCGGTCTACGCGCTGGATGCCCATAGCCGCGGCCGCCTCAACGCGCTGTACATGACCAGCATCTTCATCGGCGGCGCCGTCGGCTCGTCGATTGCCAGCGCGGTGTACGAACACGCCGGCTGGCTGGGCATAGTCGGTGTCGGCAGCACCTTGCCGCTGCTGGCCCTGCTGCGTTTCCTGAGCACCTCGCAGAAGGCCCTGCCCGTCACGGCCTGAGTGCATCCTGATCCTCTCGGATCGCAAACCGGGGGGCCATGCTCGATCGTTCAAACACAAGGAGTCTCGATGGACCGGCTGGCAGCCATGCAAACCTTCGTTCATGTGGTGGAAAGCGGGTCTTTTTCCGCCGCCGCCCGGCTTCTGGATATCGGCCAGCCGGCCGTGTCGAAACCATCGCCCAGCTGGAGGCGCGGCTGGCGGTACGGCTGTTGCTGCGCTCGACCCGCGGCCTGACGCCCACTGAGGCCGGCATGGCATTTTTCGAGCGCGCCAGGCGGGCCCTCGAAGAGGCCGACGAAGCCGATCTGGCGGCGCGTGGGGCCGGTTCGGGGCTCAGCGGCACGCTGCGGATCTGCGCCGCGGTGACCTTCGCCCGCCTGCATATCGTGCCGCGCCTGGGGGCCTTTCTCGATCGCCATCCCGACCTCGACATCGACGTGGTGCTGGATGACCGCAATATCAATCTGGTGGAAGCCGGCATCGACGTCGCCCTGCGCATGGGGCCCTTGAGCGACTCCGGGCTGACCGCGCGGCGGATCGGCGAATGCCGGCGCGTGGTGCTGGCCACCCCCGACTACTTCGCCCGCCACGGCGAACCCGCCTGCCCCGCCGACCTGGGCCAGCACCAGGCGATCATCTACAGCCTCGGCGGCGGTGCCCACTGGCGCTTCGAACGGGGTGACGAACAGCAGTCGGTGACGGTCCGCGGGCGGATTCGCGTGAGTGCCGCGGAGGGGCTGCGCGAATCGGTGCTGGCCCACCAGGGGCTGACCCTGGCCTCGCAATGGATGTTCGCTCCCGAGCTGGCCAGCGGCGCGGTGCGCGAGGCGATGCCGGACTGGACGCTGCCCCGCCAGGAGCTATGGGCGGTGTTTCCCACCGGGCGGCTGACCAGCGCCAAGGCCCGGGCCTTCGTCGAGTTTGTCCAGCAGCAACTGGCCAGCCCCGGGCCAGACGCTGCCCAAGGCTGAGCCGGGGTGCGCGCGGATTCAGATCCGCTCGCGCACCAGCACTTCGACCTTGGCCGCCTCGCCCCACTGGCGCACCCGCTCGATCAGCGCCAGATCGGTCTCGCCCACCAGGTACAGGGTCTCGATCGACTGCTTGGCCGCCCACTCGACGAAGCCGCACTGCTCGAAGGTGCTGACAGACGCCAGCTGGAACTCGTTTTCATAGAACCCCGGCGCCACCGCGACCCGGGTGTCCTGGGCGCTGACCTCGGGCAGGAACGGACAGGCCAGGTGCACCACGTCCCACTTCGCCACGCGCCAGTTGTGCAGCGCTTCGTCGAAGCGGCTGCGGGCGCCGCGGACAAAACCCAGGCCGTCGATCACCATGCGCCGGTTGATGATCATCCACACTTTGCGCTTGCGCGGGGCCTTGAGCAGCACCTCGCCGGTGACCTTCGAGGCGCGCAGGGCCAGGGCGATTACCAGCAATACCGGAACGAAGTAGCGATAGACGGTCTCGGCGTTGGTGGCGCGGGTCAGCTGGTACAGTCTGGACACCTCGCCCCGGGCCTTACGCTGGTCGCCCAGGGTTTCATCCAGCCGGCCGAGCCAGGCCAGGACGGGCGGCGCCGAATACCGAGCACGAAGCTCATCCAGCGCCTGGACCACCGTCCCCACCGAGAGCGCCGTCAACTGCCCCTGCGCCGTTCTCTCTAGGGCAGCAAAACGCTGACAGAGCGCGTTCACCTGCGCGGTATCGGCGGCGCTATGGACAGTCGCGGCGGCACGGCAATGATCCGGCCCCAACAGATCGTCGATCTCGGCCTTGAGGCGCCTCTGGGTCGCGACTTCATGGGATTCGGCCAGTCGATAGTCGCTCTGGAACCATTCGGTCCTGACGTTCTGGGTCTCGCTGATCAGCGCCAGCGAGGCCAGCAGCAGCCAGCCGTAATCCACGCGCTTCCAGCCGACCTCGCCCAGGGGAAAGACCGAGATGAAGCTCCAGCAGAAGAAGTAGTAGAGGAAGATGAACAGCACCAGCAGGTACACCGGTGCCAGGGAGAAGTAGATCAGCTGCGGCACTTCGACATCGGCGAAGCCATGCAGGGCGAGCAGGACAGCGACAACACAGAGCCAGAAGGCCATGGGCGCGAAATAGGGTTTGTTCAGGCTTTTCTTCATCGGGCGCTCGGATGGCGATACTCAGGAACACCCCGGGGTATCGGCCATCCAACCGGCTGCTTGAACCGGCCCCGCCCGCGGTCCGCTCAGTGGTCGCGGCTTACCGCAAGCCGCTTACTGGAACTGGCGCCCCAGCCCCGACGGCACGCCGTGGATATCGGTCTCTTCCCATGGCCCGTCGGGGCTGATGGAACGGCTCCAACCGTTGTTCCAGCGGTAGTAGGTGCGCTGGCGGTAGAACGTGTTGGTCTGGTTATCCAGCACATAGACGCCCAGGCGCGGATCCCAGTGGCTGTTGCCACCCGGCGGCGGCGCGAAGCTCGCGGAAGTACGCGGCAGTGGCTTAGCCGGCTTGATCGGCGTGGCGGGTTTGCTCGGGGTGCTGGGCTGCGTCGGCTTGGTGCTGGGCTGCGCGGGCGGAATCGGTGGCAGGGTCTCGGGCGGCATCGGCTCCTGGACCGCACAGGCGCTCAACCCCAGGACCAGTGTTAACAGGGTGATGCGGGCAATGGCGGTCATGGCGGCTTCTCTTATTTATCCGGGCTGTCGATGGTCAGTTGTTGCGGCGCGGTGGTGCTGCTGGCCAGGGGCTTGCTGCGACCGACCCACTCGCCGGCCGTCGGTTGGCCGGCGCGGGAAATGCGTGCAACCAGTTGGACTTCCGGGAAGTTCGACAGTTTCAACTGCGGCATCATCGCGTCGGCATCCCCCAGCTCCACCGTCACCGGCAGGTCGGCCACGGTCAGGCGCTTGGCCGCCAGCGGCGCCGGCGGCCCGGAAGTGGCGCGGGCAAAGATGAACACGCTGTCGCCCGGCTGCACCTTGGCTTTCAGATCGGCGGCCAGGTCGACCCGCACCTTGAGCAGCGCGGCGGCCTTGGGCGCGGGCGCCTGGGCCACTTTGCCGCCGCTGGCCAGCAGCTTCTCGGTCGCCCGGTCGATACCGCCCTGCAGCGCGGCGCGCGAGTTGTCGTCCGCCGGCAGTTGCGCCAGCAGGCGGTTCCAGTAGTCGATGGCCTCTTGATAACGCTCGCCTTCGAAGGCGGCGATCCCCAGCAGGCCGAGGCTGGTGACTTCCTTCGGGTCGGCCTTCAGCGCTTCGTCGGTCAAGGCCTGGACCTTGTCCGACCATTGCTTGCCGTCGGCAAAGTACTGCGCCTGTGCCCACTGGCCAAGCAGTTCCGGCTGACGCCCGGCCAGGGCCACGGTGCGCTCGAAGATCTTCGCCGCGTCCGCCGGGCGGTCCTGGGCCATGTAGGTACGACCGAGGAAGTACAGGCCCTCGGCGGAATCCGGCTGGGCGGCGACCGCGCGCTCGAGGCGGCGGGTCATCTCTTCCATGGATTGCGGGGCCTGGGCGAATTCACGGGTCAGCTCGACTTTGTCGCTGGCGCCGAAATGCAGGTACAGGCCCAGACCCAATAGCGGCACCAGCAGCGCCGCCAGCAATGGCAACGGCTTGCCCAGGCCGGACACCCGGGCCGGTTCGGCGCCCTCGGTGTCGGCCAGCAGTTCGCGCGCGGCTTCGGCGCGGCCGCTGTCCATCTGCTCGGCGCTGAGCACGCCTTCGGCCTGCTGGCCTTGCAGCTCGGCCACGCGTTCTTGATAAAGCGCCACGTTCAGCGCGGTACGATCCTCTTCACGCTGGGCGCGACGGCCGCGTAGAACCGGGATCAGCAGAAAACTCAGGGCTACCAGGAGCAGCAGGCCTGCGGCGAGCCAGAAATCAATCATTCGCGGTCTTTATCCAACAGTTGGTCGAGGCGCTGACGCTCCTCGGCGGAAAGTGTGCTCGGGCTGTCGCTGCGCTCTACGCGCCGACGCCGGACGATCACGGCGATGATCACCACGCCCCCCAGCAGCAGGCCGGCGGGGCCGAACCAGAGCAAGGCGGTCTTGCCGGTCAGGGCCGGCTTGTAGCGCACGAAGTCGCCATAGCGGTCGACCATGAAGTCGATGATCTGCTGGTTGTCCTTGCCTTCGCCGAGCATGCGGAAGATCTCCTTGCGCAAGTCCGCGGCGATCGGCGCATTGGAGTCGGCGATGTCCTGGTTCTGGCACTTGGGGCAACGCAGCTCTTTGGTCAGTTCGCGAAAGCGCTCGCGCTCGGCATCGTTGGCGAACTCGTAGGTATCGATCGCCGCGTGGGCCACACCGGCGATGCTCAGGCCCAGGACGGCCGCGGCCAGCCAGCGCTTCATGGCTTGGCCTCATCGGCCAGGGCCTGGTACTTGGCAGCCAGTTTCTCACGCCACACCGTTTCGTCGATCACCCCGACGTATTTGTCGCGGATGATGCCCTTGGCGTCGATGAAGAAGGTTTCCGGCGCGCCGTACACCCCGAGGTTCAGGCCCAGGGTGCCCTCCTCGTCGCGGATATCCAGCTGGTAAGGGTTGTGGAACTCGGCCAGCCACTTCAGGGCGTCGGCGTTGACGTCCTTGTAGTTGACGCCATAGATGTTCACGCCCTGCTGCGCCAGCTTGTTCAGCACCGGGTGCTCGACCCGGCAGGAAATGCACCAGGTGCCCCAGACGTTGACCAGCGCCGGCTTGCCCAGCAGGTCGGCGCGGGTCAGGGTCTTGTCGCCCTGCACCGACGGCAGGGAGAACTCCGGGAACGGCTTGTCGATCATCGCCGACGGCAGCTCGGCCGGGTCCAGGTACAACCCGCGGTACAGGAACACCGCCACCAGCAGGAACAGCGCCAGCGGCAACAACATTATCCAGCGTCTCATGCAGTGGCTCCTGTCATGCCCAGGGCTTCGCGCACCCGGGTCTTCACCTTGACCCGATAACGCCGGTCGAGGGCCGCCAGCAGGCCACCGAAACCGGTGAGCAGGCCGCCGAACCAGATCCAGCGCACGAATGGCTTGACGTGCACCCGAACGGCCCAGGCGCCCTCGCCCAGCGGCTCGCCGAGGGCGACGTAGAGGTCACGGGTGAAACCGGCGTCGATCCCGGCCTCGGTCATCACCGAGTTCTGCACCGTGTAGAGACGTTTTTCCGGGTGCAGAACGGCGATTTCCTTGCCGTCGCGGACCACCCGCACCGTGCCCTTGTCGGAGGTGAAGTTGGGGCCTTCGAAATGCTTGGCGCCCTCGAAGATGAAGTGATAACCGGCCAGGTCCATGGACTCGCCCGGCTCCAGGCGCAGGTCGCGCTCGGCGCTGTTCTGGCTCGACAGCACCACGCCCAGGGCGCAGACCGCGATGCCCAGGTGCGCCAGCTGCATGCCCCAGTAACTGCGGGTCAGGCCCGGCAGGCCCTTGATCAGGCCTTTGTGGCGGGTCTTGTCGAAGATGTCGCGGACCCCGGCGAGCAATACCCAGGCCGCCAGCATGAAGGTCGCCAGCACCGCCCAGTTGAAGTCGCCATAGGCGATACCGGCCACCACCGCCAGCGCGGCGCTGCCCAGCAGCACCGGAGTCAGCATGCTCACCAGCCATTTGACCGGGGTGTCTTTCCAGCGCACCACCACGCCGATCGCCATCACCACCATCAGCAGCGCCATCAGCGGGATAAACAGCGCGTTGAAGTACGGCGGGCCGACCGACAGCTTGGCCCCGGTCAGGGCGTCCAGCACCAGCGGATACAGAGTGCCCAGCAGGATCATCGAGGCCGCCACCACCAGCACCAGGTTGTTGCCCAGCAGCAGGGTTTCCCGCGACCACAGGTTGAAACCGACCTGGCTCTTGACCACCGGCGCGCGCAGGGCGAACAGGGTCAGCGAACCGCCGACCACGAACAGCAGGAAGATCAGGATGAACACGCCGCGCTCGGGGTCCGAGGCAAAGGCGTGGACCGAGGTCAGTACCCCGGAACGCACCAGGAAGGTTCCCAGCAGGCTCAGGGAGAACGCGGCGATGGCCAGCAACACGGTCCAGCTCTTGAACACACCACGCTTTTCGGTGACCGCCAGCGAGTGGATCAATGCGGTGCCCACCAGCCACGGCATGAAGGAGGCGTTTTCCACCGGGTCCCAGAACCACCAGCCGCCCCAGCCGAGTTCGTAGTAGGCCCACCAGGAGCCGAGGGTGATACCGATGCCGAGGAATGCCCAGGCGACAATGGTCCAGGGCCGCGACCAGCGCGCCCAGGCCGCGTCCAGGCGCCCGCCGAGCAGTGCGGCGATGGCGAAGGCGAAGGCCACGGAGAAACCGACATAACCCATGTAGAGCATCGGCGGGTGCACGATCAGGCCGATGTCCTGCAGCAGCGGGTTGAGGTCGCGGCCGTCGCCAGGCACCTGCGGCAGGATCCGCGCGAAGGGGTTGGAGGTGACGATCAGGAACAGCAGGAAGCCGGTGCTGATCATGCCCATCACCGCCAGCACCCGCGCCAGCATCACTTGCGGCAACTGCCGGGAGAACACCGACACGGCGAAGGTCCAGCCACCGAGGATCAGTGCCCAGAGCAGCAACGAGCCCTCGTGGGCGCCCCACACCGCGCTGAACTTGTAGTACCAGGGCAAGGCGCTGTTGGAGTTGCTGGCGACATAGGCCACCGAGAAATCATCGACCATGAAGGCGTAGGTCAGGCAGCCGAAGGCGAAGGTCAGGAAGGCGAACTGGCCCCAGGCCGCGGGCTGCGCCAGGCCCATCCACAGGCGGTCGCCGCGCCAGGCGCCGAGCAGCGGCACCACGGCCTGGACCAGGGCAAAACACAGGGCCAGGATCATCGCCAGATGGCCGAGCTCGGGAATGAAGATTGCGGATGTCATCGGTCAGCCCTCCTTGGCCGGCGCCGGCGCCATTTGCCCACTGTCTTTCAGGGCCTTGGTCACTTCCGGCGGCATGTACTTCTCGTCGTGCTTGGCCAGCACTTCGTCGGCCACCACCACGCCGTCGGCATTGAGCTTGCCGAGGGCGACGATGCCCTGCCCTTCGCGGAACAGGTCCGGGAGGATGCCGCGGTAGGTGATGGTCACGGCCTTGTTGAAGTCGGTGACCACGAAACGCACGTCCAGCGAATCCGCCGAGCGTTGCAACGAGCCCATCTGCACCATGCCGCCGGCGCGGATCCGTGTGTCATGGGGGGCTTCGCCGTTGGCGATCTGGGTCGGGGTGTAGAACAGGTTGATGTTCTGTTGCAGGGCGCTCAGCGCCAGGCCGACGGCAACGCCCACGCCGCCCAGCACGCCGAGGATGATCAACAGACGCTTTTTACGCAGCGGATTCACTGATTGTTCTCCCGGCGCAGACGACGCGCCTCTTGTTGCAGGTAACGCTTGCGGGCCAGCAACGGCACCGCCACGTTGAGGACCAGCACCACCAGGCAGATGCCGTAGGCTGACCAGACATACAGGCCGTGATGGCCCATGGCGAGAAAGTCGGCGAAGGAAGCGAAACTCATGATGCGGCCTCCAGGCTGTTCTGCACTTCGGCCCTGACCCAGCTGGCGCGGGCTTCGCGCTTGAGCACTTCAAGGCGCATGCGCAGCAACAGCACGGCGCCGAAGAAACAATAGAAGCCCAGCACCGTCAGCAACAGCGGCAGCCACATCTCGACGGGCATCGCCGGTTTTTCGGTGAGGGTGAAGGTCGCGCCCTGGTGCAGGGTGTTCCACCACTCCACCGAGTATTTGATGATCGGGATGTTGATCACCCCGACGATGGCCAGCACCGCGCAGGCCTTGGCGGCGCTGTCGCGATTGCTGATGGCGTTGCCCAGGGCGATCAGGCCGAAATACAGGAACAGCAGGATCAGCATGGAGGTCAGGCGTGCGTCCCAGACCCACCACGAGCCCCAGGTCGGCTTGCCCCAGATGGCCCCGGTGACCAGCGCCACGGCGGTCATCCAGGCACCGATGGGCGCCGCGCATTGCAGGGCGACGTCGGCCAGTTTCATCTTCCACACCAGGCCCACCACCCCGCACACCGCCAGCATCACGTAGATGGACTGGGCCAGCATGGCGGCGGGAACGTGGATGTAGATGATGCGAAAGCTGTTGCCTTGCTGATAGTCCGGCGGCGCGAAGGCCAGGCCCCAAATGACGCCGACGGTGATCAGCAGCAACGCTGCGATGCTCAACCAGGGCAACAGCCTGCTGCTGATGCCGTAAAACCACTTGGGCGAGCCGAGCTTATGAAACCAGGTCCAGTTCATACTGTTTCCATCACGGGGGCCGCGCGTTGTCACGCACGGCCAGGGTCTTTACTGATCAAAATTTGATCAGACCTCATTATTCGCCGACGCTGATCTTCAGGCCAGCTGCTATTGCAAAAGGTGTCAGAGTTACTGCCAGGGCGGTCAGGCTACCAAGCCACAGCAGATAACCGGTCGCCGGCATGCCCTGCAAGGCCGCCTGCAAGGCGCCGCTGCCGAGAATCAATACCGGGATGTACAGGGGCAGGATCAGCAGCGCCAGCAACAGGCCGCCACGCTTGAGTCCTACCGTCAACGCCGCGCCCACCGCTCCCAGCAGGCTGAGCACCGGAGTGCCCAGCAACAGGGACAGCAACAGCACCGGCAGACAGGCTGTGGGCAGACCGAGCATCAATGCCAACAGGGGCGCAAGCAATACCAGTGCCAGGCCGGAAAAGGCCCAGTGTGCCAGTACCTTGGCCAGAACCAGAAGAGGCAGGGGGTGCGACGAAAGGACCCACTGTTCCAAGGATCCGTCCTCGAAATCACTGCGAAAAAGCCCGTCCAGCGAGAGCAAAACCGATAATAAGGCCGCTACCCAGACTAGCCCTGGAGACAAGGTTTGCAACAATTGTGTCTCAGGTCCCACCGCCAATGGGAACAGTGAGACGACAATCGCGAAAAATACCAGCGGGTTGGCCAGTTCGGCGGGACGGCGGAACAGCAGCCGGGATTCGCGGGCAACCAGCAGTCCGAAAACACTCATACGGCCCAATGCCCCAGATCGATGTCGCGATAGCCGGCCGGCATGCGGCTCAGTGTGTGGTGGGTGGTGAGGATCACCATGCCGCCACGTTCGCAATGGCCGGCCAGGTGTTCTTCCAGTTGCGCCACGCCCTGCTTGTCCAGGGCGGTGAAGGGTTCGTCGAGGACCCACAGCGGCGGGCTGTCCAGGTACAACCGGGCCAGCGCCACCCGGCGCTGCTGGCCGGCGGACAGGGTGTGACAGGGCACATCCTCGAAGCCGCGCAGGCCGACCGCCGCCAGGGCCTGCCAGATCGCCTCGCGCCCGGCGGGCTGATGCAGGGCGCAGAGCCAGCTGAGGTTTTCCTCGGGGGTCAGCAAGTCCTTGATCCCGGCCGCATGGCCGATCCACAGCAGGTTGCGCGCCAGCTCCGCGCGCTGGGCGTTGAGCGGCTGGCCATTGAGCAGCACCTGGCCACTGGTCGGCTGCATCAGCCCTGCCAGCAGGCGCAACAGGCTGGTCTTGCCGCTGCCGTTGGGGCCGCTGATCTGCAACATGTCGCCGCTGGCCAGACGCAGTTCGAGCTTTTCGAAGAGCAGCCGCAGGTCGCGCTCACAGGCAAGCGCTACGGCTTCTAGAAGAGGACTGGTCAAATGATCGCGGGCCTTTACGGTTCAAGTCGGCAGTGGAGCAGCCGTTAAAGAGATGCAGAATAAACGCATCGGCGGCCTGTTCCAGAGAGCTGCGTCAAACTTTTGCGATGTTTTCGCCACGCCCCCCGAAGACGGGCGGCATTATACATGCGATGCCCTACTCTCAAGAGGGCTTATTTCTCCACAGGTTGTGTCCAGATGACAGGCGAAATCACCCTTCCTCCGCTGCCACAGCTGACGCCGGGAACCGTGCGCGCGCTGCCGATCAGCGGTGAGCTGCTCAAATTGCTGCAGCCGCTGGAAGGCCTGATCGCCGCCGGCCAATCGGCCAAGGCCGAAGTGCTGTCGCTCAAGCAGGCGGACCAGACGTTCCAGCTGTTGCTCAAGCTGACCCTCGACAGCGGCCGGCAGACCACCGTCCAGGCCACCAGCAGCCAGCCGCTGCCCCTGGGCACCAGCCTGGCGGTGACCCAGCCGTCGGCCGGCAACCTGGCCATCACCGTGCAGCAGGCGATTGCCGCCAGCGTCGCCACCCTGACCCGTATCGACACCGCGCAGCTTCCAGTGGGCACCCTGCTGCAAGGCAAGGTGCTGACCACCCAGCTGCAACCCCAGGCAGCCGGACAACCGGCGGTCTACCGCTCGCTGGTGAGCCTGCTCAACACCGCCCTGAGCGGCAGCACCCTGAGCATCGACAGCCCGCAGCCCTTGCGCATCGGCAGCCTGCTGAGCGCCCTGGTGCAGAGCTCACAGAGCTTGAACTTCGTGCCGCTGAGCGGGCGCCAGGAGCAACTGGCGATCGCCCAGCAACTGGCCACCCAGCAAAGCCGCCAGGCCTCGCTGACCGGCCTGATCAATGCCTTGCAGAATCTGCCGCCGTCCGACAGTACCTCCAGCGAGCTGCGTGCCGCGGTGGACAAGCTGCTCGCCGGCCTGCCCGACCTGCAGCAACTGAGCAACCCCAAGGCGCTGGCCCAGGCCCTGGGCAACAGCGGCGCCTTCCTCGAATCGCGGCTGCTGGCCGGCGACAATCCGGCCCTGGCCGGCGACCTGAAAGGCAACCTGCTACGGCTGATCGCCCAGATGACGCCGGGCCTGCCGAGCAGCACCAGTTTCAACGCGATCATTGCCGCCAACACCCTGGCCCAGGTGCTGCCGAGCTTTGTCCGCAGCGCCCTGGGCACCCTCGGCCAGGTCAGCGCCAGGCCCCAGCCGGGCGGTTTCCCCCTGCCCTCGCGGCTGCTGCAAAGCCTCGAAGAGGAAGGCGACCTGGAACATCTGCTGCGCCTGGCCGCGGCCGCTGTTTCGCGCTTGCAGAGCCATCAGCTGGCGAGCCTGGAACAGAGCGGCCTGACCGATGACGGCCGGCTGCTGACCACCTGGCAACTGGAAATCCCGATGCGCACGATGCAGGACGTCGTGCCCTTGCAGGTCAAGTTCCAGCGCGAAGACCCGGCGGAAAAACCGCCCGAGGAAAAACGCCAGGAACGCGAACCGAAGCAGCAGCTGTGGCGCGTCGAACTGGCGTTCGACCTCGAACCCCTGGGCCCGCTGCAGGTGCAGGCGCAATTGCTCAAGGGCCGCCTGTCCAGCCAGCTCTGGGCCGAGCGACCGTTTACCGCGAGCCTGATCGAAAGCCATCTGGGCAGCCTGCGTGAACGGCTGCTGGTGTCCGGCCTGGATGTCGGCGACCTGGACTGCCATCTCGGCACGCCGCCGCAAGGTCCGAAAACCCGACTGGAACAACGCTGGGTCGATGAAACAGCATGAATAATCCCAACCCGCCACGCCAGGCCATCGCCCTCAAGTACGACGGCCAGCACGCCCCCACGCTGACCGCCAAGGGCGACGACGAACTGGCCGAAGCCATCCTGAAAATCGCCCGCGACTATGAAGTGCCGATCTATGAGAACGCCGAACTGGTGAAACTGCTGGCGCGCATGGAACTGGGCGACAGCATTCCCGAGGAGTTGTATCGGACCATCGCCGAAATCATCGCCTTCGCCTGGAACCTCAAGGGCAAGTTCCCGGCCGGGCATGAGCCGCAGGAAGCGGCGCTGGAGAAGGATGTCACCGACTGCGGCGACGATTACTGACTGTAGCCGCTGCCGCAGGCTGCGATAAGGCCGAAGGCCTTCAGCGATCCTAAGATCCCTGCGGCCGTTCCGGCCGTTCGCAGCCTGCGGCAGCGGCTACGGGATTTCAGCCTTTGTGCAACTTGCTCATCAACTCGGCCTCGGCCTGGGTCAAGCCGCAGGACTGAGTGAGTTCGTCGACGCTGGCGCCCATGCCCACCAGGCGCGCGGCCTGGGCGAAGGACAGGCTCGACGGATCGCGCTGCTCCAGCTGGGCCAGCTTGTCCGGCAACGGGCCGACCACCGCGCGCAGCTCATGCAGGTCCTCGCCCATGCGCACCGTACCGTTCTGGTAATCGTCGACGCGCTTGGCCAGGTCCTTGATGCGCTGATCGCGCAGCGCATCGCCATGGGCCTGCTGGGCGGCGATCTGCCGCTGAGCGCGGATGTAGGCCAGGAACATCGCCAGCGTGCCTGCCCAAAAGAGGAACAGGACAATAACCGCAACCTCGAGAATCAATCAGATACTCTCCAGTTCCGACCACTCTTCTTCGCTCATCATCTTGTCCAGCTCAACCAGAATCAGCAGCTCGCCGTTCTTGTTGCACACGCCCTGGATGAACTTGGCCGACTCTTCGTTACCGACGTTCGGTGCGGTCTCGACTTCCGACTGACGCAGGTAAACCACTTCCGCCACGCTGTCGACCATGATCCCGACCACTTGCTTGTCGGCTTCGATAATCACGATGCGGGTGTTGTCGTTGACCTCGGTCGGCACCAGGCCGAAACGCTGGCGGGTGTCGATCACGGTCACCACGTTGCCGCGCAGGTTGATGATGCCCAGCACGTAGCTCGGGGCACCCGGCACCGGTGCGATCTCGGTGTAGCGCAGGACTTCCTGCACGCGCATCACGTTGATGCCGTAGGACTCGTTATCCAGCTTGAAGGTTACCCATTGCAGGATCGGATCTTCGGAACTCTGTGCAGACGACGACTTATTCATACCCCTGACCCCTCAAAAAACCGTTGGAAACGGTGTGTGTTCTGTGTGGCTGCACCGTCGGCGCAGCCTGTTGTTGGTCTATATCGGCTTCGGCGCCGGTTTGCTGATAGCCATGTGTTTCGCCCCGCCGCTGGCGATCAGCTCGGCCAGCTCGGAAACGTCCAGCAGCGCACACATGTGCTCGATGACCGTACCCGCCAGCCATGGCCGCTGGCCACGGTGGCTGCGCCATTTGATTTCGTTCGGGTCCAGGCGCAACGAGCGGCTGACCTGATGCACCGCCAGCCCCCATTCGTAGCCCTGGACCGAGATCACGTATTGCAGGCCCTGGCGGAAGTCGTCGCGGTAGCGGTCGGGCATCACCCAGCGCGCGGTATCCAGCACCTTCAGGTTGCCGGCCTGGCTCGGCAGGATCCCGAGGAACCATTCCGGCTGGCCGAACAACGGCGTCAGTTCATGCCCCGCCAGGGAGTAGATCGACCCCAGGCAGACCAGCGGCACCGCCAGGGTCAACCCGGCGACATCGAACAGCAGGCACTCGAAGGGTTCCGCCGCCCAGCTCGGCCGGTCGTCACCCGCCACCGGGGGTGGCGTGCTGCTGGGTGGCCGATGCACCTCGACCACCGGCTCGACCAGGCCTTGCAGCAAGGGCACAACGGTCGACAAGGTGGCCGGCAATGGCGCGGACGCCTCCAGCACGGGGACGACCACGGATTCCTCGACCGGCGCGACTACAGCCGCGGCTGGCGGCGTACGCTGGACCTGGGCATCGCGAGCCTGTTCTTCGAGCACCGCGGCCTGGAACTCATCCAGGACCTCGCTCGACACCGCTACTTCCTCTACCGCTGCCTGAACCTGCGGCAGTGCTTCGGGAACCGCGAATTCTTCTTCGGTGGCGTCCTGCAGCAACGCGTCCAGGTAGGACTGCAACGCCAGCTGCGGCCGGGACGTAACGTCGACAGGACGGTTCATGAGGATGCCCACGGATAAAACCCAGCACAGTGACCTGTAGGGTTTATCGGCCAGACCGGCAGCAGACTTGAATGCTCCGCCACGTCAGGCCACCTGCGGGACAAGTTGCTGGGCCAGCAAGTGCTTGAGCAAGGCGCGATAAGCCAGTACGCCACGGCTCTTGCCGTCGAACTGCGAAGGCGTCAGCCCGGCCCGGCTGGCATCGCGCAGGCGTGTGTCGACCGGGATGTAGCCCTGCCAGATCTCATCCGGGAACTTGTCGCGCAATACCCGCAAGGTGCCCAGGGACGCCTGGGTCCGGCGGTCGAACAGGGTCGGCACGATGCTGAACGGCAGCGCCTGTTTGCGCGAGCGGTTAATCATCGCCAAGGTATTGACCATGCGCTCCAGGCCCTTGACCGCCAGGTGCTCGGTCTGCACCGGGATCACCAGTTGCTGGCTCGCCGCCAAGGCATTGACCATCAGCACGCCGAGCAACGGCGGGCTGTCGATCACCGCATAGTCGAAATCCTGCCACAGCTGCGCCAGGCTCTTGGCGATCACCAGGCCCAGGCCGCTCTGCCCCGGCGACTGGCGCTCCAGGGTGGCCAGCGCGGTGCTCGATGGCAGCAGGGAAATACGTTCGTCGCTGGTCGACAGCAGCAACTGCCCGGGCAAGCCCTCGGGAACGCTGCCCTTGTGCAGGAACAGGTCGTAGTTACTGTGTTCCAGGCTGTCGGGGTCATAGCCGAAATAGCTGGTCATGGAACCGTGGGGGTCGAGATCGACCACGACCACGCGCTTGCCCGCCTCGGCCAGCAACCCGGCTAAAGCGATGGAACTGGTGGTCTTACCGACGCCACCCTTTTGATTGGCAACTGCCCAGACTCTCATTCAGATTGTTCCTCCCGGCAGGCACGGGCCGACCGAGAAATAGCACCCAGTTATAAAGCCGGTGACGGAGAATTGACGGCACTCTCGCGTCCCGGCGTCTTGACTGGCGTAGGTGCAGTTTGTGTGCCAGCCCGCTTCAATGCCGCATCCGGTGTTGCGTGGGCGGTGCCGGTGCCTGTCAGGCTGCGGCGTACATCGAGATTGCGCGACACCACCAGCACCACCCGACGGTTGCGGGCACGGCCGTCGGCCGTCGCGTTATTGGCTACCGGCTGGAACTCGCCGTAGCCGACCGACGCCAGGCGCTGCGGATTGACCCCCTGCATCGCCAGCATCCGCACGATGCTCGCCGAACGGGCCGACGACAGCTCCCAGTTGGTCGGGTACTGCGCAGTCTGGATCGGCTGGTTGTCGGTAAAACCCTCGACGTGAATCGGGTTGTCGAAGGGTTTGAGGATCGCCGCCACCTTGTCGATGATGTTGAACGCCAGGTCGCTGGGCATAGCATCGCCGCTGCCGAACAACAGGCTGGAGTTGAGTTCGATCTCGACCCACAGCTCATTGCCGCGCACGGTCATCTGGTTGGAGCTGATCAGGTCGCCAAAGGCTGCGCTGATATCGTCGGCGATGCTTTTCAGCGGGTCGCTGGCGCCGGCGATACCGGCATCGGTCTGCTCGCTGTCCTTGACCAGCGGCTTGGCCGGGGTCACGGTCTGGGGCCGCTCCTCACCGATGGGAATCGGCTTGAGGGCGCGGTCCGAGTCGGTGAACACACCGATCAGCGCTTCGGAAATGACCTTGTACTTGCCCTCGTTGATCGAGGAGATCGAGTACATGACCACGAAAAAGGCGAACAGCAAGGTGATGAAGTCCGCGTAGGACACCAGCCAACGTTCATGGTTGACATGTTCTTCATGCCGGCGACGACGGGACATAGTCCATTACTCCCATCAATCCATGAAGCCTTGCAGCTTCAACTCAATGGAACGAGGGTTTTCACCTTCGGCAATCGACAGGATTCCTTCAAGCAACATTTCGCGATAACGCGACTGCCGCAAGGCTATGGACTTGAGCTTGGCGGCGATCGGCAACAACACCAGGTTGGCGCTGGCCACGCCGTAGATGGTCGCGACGAAGGCCACGGCGATACCGCTGCCCAGCTGCGACGGGTCGGCCAGGTTGCCCATGACATGGATCAGGCCCATGACCGCACCGATGATGCCGATGGTCGGCGCGTAGCCGCCCATGCTTTCGAAGACTTTGGCCGCTTCGATGTCACGGCTTTCCTGGGTGTAGAAATCCACTTCCAGGATGCTGCGGATGGATTCCGGCTCGGCGCCGTCCACCAGCAGTTGCAGGCCCTTGCGCGAGTAGGTGTCGGGCTCGGCATCCGCCACGCCTTCCAGGCCCAGCAGGCCTTCCTTGCGGGCGGTCAGGCTCCAGTTGACGACGCGATCGATGCCGCCAGGCAGGTCGACCCGCGGCGGGAACAGGATCCAGCCGAGGATCTGCATGGCCCGCTTGAAGGCGCTCAGCGGCGACTGCAGCAACGCCGCACCGATGGTCCCGCCCAGCACGATCAGCGCCGCCGGACCATTGGCCAGGGCCGACAGATGACCGCCTTCCAGGTAGTTGCCACCGATGATGGCGACGAACGCCATGATGATCCCGATGAGGCTTAGCACATCCATCAGAGACAGGCCTCGACCAGGTGCTTGCCGATGTCGTCCAGGCCGTACACCGCATCCGCCAGCTCCGCCTTGACGATCGCCATCGGCATCCCGTAGATCACGCAGCTCGCTTCATCCTGGGCCCAGACCGCGCTGCCGCCCTGCTTGAGCAGGCGCGCGCCTTCGCGACCGTCGGCGCCCATGCCGGTGAGCACCACCGCCAGAACTTTGTCACCGTAGGACTTGGCCGCCGAACCGAAGGTGATGTCCACGCACGGCTTGTAGTTCAGACGCTCGTCGCCAGGGAGGATTTTCACCGCGCCACGGCCGTCGACCATCATCTGCTTGCCACCCGGTGCCAGCAGCGCCAGGCCCGGACGCAGGATGTCGCCATCCTCGGCTTCCTTGACACTGATCCGGCAGAGCTTGTCCAGGCGCTCGGCGAACGCCTTGGTGAAGGCCGCCGGCATGTGCTGGATCAGCACGATCGGCGCCGGGAAGTTGGCCGGCAACTGGGTCAGCACCCGCTGCAGGGCCACCGGGCCACCGGTGGAAGTACCGATGGCCACCAGCTTGTAGGCCTTGCGCTTGGGGGCCGCCGACGAGCCAGTGGCTGCCGCGCGGGCAGGAACCGGCGCCGGAGCCGGACGCGCCGGGGCCGTGCCGCTGAAACTGCTGGAGCTCGATGGAGCAGGCGCAGGTGCCGCCGCCGGTTGTGGCGCCGGCGCGCTGTAGCTGCTGAAACGACGGTTACTGCGCGAGATGCTGTGGACCTTCTCGCACAGCAGTTGCTTGACCTTCTCGGGATTGCGCGAGATGTCTTCGAAGTTCTTCGGCAGGAAATCCACCGCACCGGCATCCAGCGCATCCAGGGTCACCCGGGCGCCTTCATGGGTCAGCGAGGAGAACATCAATACCGGCGTCGGGCAGCGCTGCATGATGTGCCGCACCGCCGTGATGCCATCCATCATCGGCATCTCGTAGTCCATGGTGATCACGTCCGGCTTGAGCGCCAGAGCCTGATCGATCGCCTCTTTACCGTTGGTCGCGGTACCGACGACCTGGATATTGATATCCGCTGAAAGAATTTCCGAGACGCGGCGGCGGAAAAAACCCGAATCATCCACCACCAGGACCTTGACTGCCATAAACACTCCGTTAGGCGGGGCAAGGCAAATGGCCCCGCCCCTCCGGTATTCAAATACGCCGTGCGGCGTAACGCTTGAGCATGCTCGGAACATCGAGAATCAGGGCGATGCGGCCGTCACCGGTGATGGTGGCGCCAGACATGCCCGGAGTTCCCTGGAGCATCTTGCCCAGTGGCTTGATGACGACTTCTTCCTGGCCGACCAGTTGATCGACGACGAAGCCGATCCGCTGGGTGCCGACCGAAAGGATCACCACGTGGCCTTCGCGCTGCTCTTCGTGAGCCGCGGAACTGACCAGCCAGCGCTTGAGGTAGAACAGTGGCAGCGCCTTGTCGCGAACGATCACCACCTCCTGGCCGTCGACCACGTTGGTGCGCGACAGGTCCAGGTGGAAGATTTCGTTGACGTTGACCAGCGGGAAGGCGAACGCCTGGTTGCCCAGCATCACCATCAGGGTCGGCATGATCGCCAGGGTCAGCGGCACCTTGATGACGATCTTCGAGCCCTGGCCCTTGGTCGAGTAGATGTTGATCGAACCGTTGAGCTGGGAAATCTTGGTCTTCACCACGTCCATGCCCACACCGCGGCCGGACACATCGGAGATCTCGGTCTTGGTCGAGAAGCCCGGGGCGAAGATCAGGTTGTAGCACTCGGTGTCACTCAGGCGATCGGCGGCATCCTTGTCCATCACCCCACGCTTGACCGCAATGGCGCGCAGGACGTTCGGGTCCATGCCTTTGCCGTCATCGGAGATCGACAGCAGGATGTGGTCGCCTTCCTGCTCGGCCGCCAGCACCACCTTGCCGCCACGGGACTTGCCCGCCTCCTCGCGCTCTTCCGGCGACTCGATACCGTGGTCGACGGCGTTGCGCACCAAGTGCACCAGCGGGTCGGCCAGGGCCTCGACGAGGTTCTTGTCGAGGTCGGTCTCTTCGCCGACCAGCTCCAGGTTGATCTCTTTCTTGAGCTGGCGGGCCAGGTCGCGAACCAGGCGCGGGAAGCGCCCGAAGACCTTCTTGATCGGCTGCATCCGGGTCTTCATCACCGCGGTCTGCAAGTCGGCCGTGACCACGTCGAGGTTCGACACGGCCTTGGACATGGCTTCGTCGCCGCTGTTGAGCCCCAGGCGCACCAGGCGGTTACGCACCAGCACCAGCTCGCCGACCATGTTCATGATTTCGTCCAGCCGCGCGGTATCGACCCGCACCGTGGTTTCAGCTTCGCTGACCGGCTTTTCCGCCGGGGCGGCTGCCGGAGCACGAGCAGGTGCCGGAGCAGCGGCGGCTGCCGGTTTCGGTGCTTCGACCTTGGCTTCGGCTTTCTTCACTGCCGGCTTGGCGACAGCGGCAGGCGCCGAAGCCGTGACCGCCGTTGCGCTCCCCTTGGTCGCGGCAGCAGCCGCTACTTCAGAGAACTTGCCCTTGCCATGCAGCTCGTCGAGCAGGGATTCGAATTCCTGGTCGGTGATCAGGTCGCTACCGGCGGCGGCCGCACTCGGTGCAGCCGGCGGTACCGCCGCGGCCACTGCGGAATCCAGCGCCTCTACCGCAAAGTTGCCTTTGCCGTGCAACTGATCCAGCAGTGCTTCGAATTCGTCATCGGTGATTTCGTCGCTGGCCGCGGATTTTTCCGCGGCAGGCGCCGTGGCCGAAGGTGCCACCGCATCCGGTGCGAACTGGCCCTTGCCATGCAATTGGTCGAGCAGCGATTCGAACTCGGCGTCGGTAATTTCGTCGCTGGCTGCTTCGCCACCGGCTGCGGGCGCAGTGGGGGCAACAGCGGCCGGTGCTTCGGCCTCGGCCTTGGCGGCATTGAGCGAATCGAGCAGCTGCTCGAACTCGCTGTCGGTGATATCGCCGGACTCGCTTTCGGCCGATTCGGCAACCGGCTCAACAACTGTCTCAACCTCGGCCACCGGCGCGGCGACCTCCTCGGCTCCGGCAGGCTCGGCCAGGCGGGCCAGGGCAGCCAGCAGTTCCGGAGTGGCGGCGGTGATCTCGGTACGCTCGCGCACCTGGCCGAACATGCCGTTCACCGCGTCCAGTGCTTCGAGCACCACGTCCATCAGTTCCGCGTCGACGCGACGCTCACCCTTGCGCAGGATGTCGAACACGTTCTCGGCGATGTGGCAGCACTCCACCAGCTCGTTGAGCTGGAGGAAGCCGGCGCCCCCTTTTACAGTGTGAAAACCGCGAAAAATTGCGTTGAGCAGATCCGCATCGTCCGGCCGGCTTTCCAGCTCGACCAGTTGTTCGGACAGTTGCTCTAGAATCTCGCCGGCCTCAACCAGAAAATCCTGAAGGATTTCTTCATCGGCGCCGAAGCTCATGTATGGGTGCTCCTACTAGGTCGTGATGACGGTTAATGACGGATCGCGTTGGAACTGTGAGCGTGCCAGGCAAGGCGCGAGACGCTGGCAAGGGTCGTTTCCTTGCCGAGTCTCGCAACGCCGCATGGCGCGCTCACAGTTCCAACCCTTCGGGCCGCGCCCCGCAAGGCGCAATCCGTCGTTACTCGTCGCTCATTTGGAAAAACCAAACCACTCTCCTCGTGCCTAGTCTTGCGCCTTGCGGGGCGGCGGCGCGACCGTCATTAACCGTCGTCACGACCTAAAATCCAAGGCTGGAAAGCAAATCGTCGACATCGTCCTGACCGGATACAACGTCTTCACGTTTATCGGCATGAATCTGCGGACCTTCACCCTTGGCCAGATGTTTTTGCGGATCTTTTTCAGCGAGGATCGATTCACGGTCATGTTCGATGCCGGCAAAACGATCGACCTGGCTGGCCATCAGGACCAGTTTGAGCAGGTTGCTCTCGACTTCGGTGACCAACTGGGTCACGCGCTTGATCACCTGACCGGTCAGGTCCTGGTAGTCCTGCGCCAGCAGAATGTCGTTGAGGTTGCTCGATACCGCCCGCGTCTCTTGCTCGCTGCGGGTCAGGAAACCGTCCACCCGGCGGGCCAGGTCGCGGAATTCTTCGGCGCCCAGTTCGCGACGCATGAAACGTCCCCAGTCGGCGCTCAGGGCCTGGGCTTCGCTACTCAGGCCATTGACCAACGGGGTGGCGCTCTCGACCAGATCCATGGTGCGGTTGGCCGCGGCCTCGGTCAGCCTGACCACATAGGACAGGCGCTCGGTGGCATCCGTGATCTGTGAAACTTCCTCGGCTTGCGGCATATGCGGGTCAATCTGGAAATTGACGATGGCGCTATGCAGCTCGCGGGTGAGCTTGCCGACTTCCTGGTACAGGCCGCGGTCACGGGTCTGGTTGAGCTCATGGATCAGTTGCACGGCTTCGCCGAACTTGCCTTTTTCAAGGCTGTCGACCAGTTCGAGTGCGTGTTTTTTCAGGGTCGATTCGAAATCGCCCAATGAAGATTCGTTGTGCTCCATAGCTCCCCCGTGGCGGAATGGTTCCACATCTCAACCGATGCGTTCGAAGATCTTCTCGATCTTTTCTTTCAACGCCTGGGCCGTGAAGGGCTTGACCACATAGCCGTTTACGCCGGCCTGGGCAGCTTCGATGATCTGTTCGCGCTTGGCTTCAGCGGTCACCATGAGTACCGGCAGGTGCTTGAGTTTTTCATCGGCGCGCACATGGCGCAGCAGATCGATACCGGTCATGCCAGGCATGTTCCAGTCCGTTACCAGAAAGTCGATGCTCCCACTGTTGAGGACCGGAATGGCGGTGGTGCCATCGTCAGCCTCGACCGTGTTGGTGAAACCCAGGTCACGCAACAGGTTTTTTATGATCCGCCGCATCGTTGAGAAGTCATCAACGATGAGGATTTTCATGTTCTTGTCCAATTCGACCTCCAAGCAGTCTTAAACGCGTCCAGCACCTGAACGCGCCATTCAATCAATCAGGCAGAGCACTCAACGACTGCATGGAATACACACCGCGAGGCCGGCAACGTCGTGCCAGTCTCGTCCGCAGTGTCCCCCACACTGCCTGTCAGCGCGCTCGCCACTCTCCCAAACGCCCCCGCAAACGGGCTGCGCACTGGCTGTGTAACTGGCTGACCCGCGATTCGCTGACCCCCAGGACCTCACCGATTTCCTTGAGGTTCAGCTCTTCGTCGTAGTACAGCGCCAAGACCAGTCGCTCACGCTCCGGCAAATTGGCAATCGCGTCCGCCAGCGCAGCCTGGAAACGTTCGTCCTCCAGGTCGCGCGACGGCTCGAGATGAGCACTCGCGCCATCCTCATGCAGCCCTTCATGCTCGCCGTCCTGCAACAGGTCGTCGAAGCTGAACAGGCGACTGCCCAAGGTGTCGTTCAAAATCCCGTAATAATCGTCGAGACTCAATTGAAGTTCGGCCGCAACTTCATGATCTTTAGCGTCACGACCGGTTTTAGCTTCAATTGCGCGAATGGCATCGCTCACCATCCGGGTATTGCGATGTACCGAACGCGGCGCCCAGTCACCTTTACGGACCTCATCGAGCATCGCACCACGGATACGGATACCCGCGTACGTCTCGAAACTCGCGCCCTTGCTCGCGTCGTACTTGGTCGACACTTCGAGCAGACCGATCATCCCGGCCTGGATCAGGTCTTCGACCTGGACACTGGCCGGCAGGCGCGCCAGCAGGTGATAGGCAATACGCTTGACCAGGGGCGCATAACGCTCGATCAATTCGTACTGGCTGTCACGTGCCGACTTTTTGTAAAGGTTGTAGCCGCTGGCGCTCATAGCACCGGTCCCGCTGTCTGATGCACTAGCCGCTCGACGAAAAATTCCAGATGTCCACGTGGGTTGGCCGGCAACGGCCAGGTATCGACTTTCTGCGCAATGGCCTTGAACGCCAGCGCGCACTTCGAACGCGGAAACGCTTCATAGACCGCACGCTGCTTTTGCACGGCCTTGCGCACGCATTCGTCGTAAGGCACGGCGCCGACATATTGTAGGGCCACGTCCAGGAAGCGGTCCGTGACCTTGGTCAACTTGGCGAACAGGTTGCGGCCTTCCTGCGGGCTCTGCGCCATGTTGGCGAGCACGCGGAAGCGGTTCATGCCGTAGTCGCGGTTGAGCAGCTTGATCAGCGCGTAGGCGTCGGTGATCGAGGTCGGCTCGTCGCAGACCACCAGCAGGACTTCCTGAGCGGCGCGGACGAAGCTGACCACCGAGTCGCCGATGCCGGCAGCGGTGTCGATCACCAGCACATCGAGGTTGTCGCCGATGTCGCTGAAAGCCTGGATCAGGCCGGCATGCTGCGCCGGGCTCAGATGAACCATGCTCTGGGTGCCGGACGCCGCCGGCACGATACGGATTCCACCCGGCCCCTGCAGCAGCACATCGCGCAGCTCGCAGCGGCCTTCGATCACGTCGGCGAGGGTCCGTTTGGGGGTCAGCCCCAATAGCACGTCGACGTTAGCCAGACCCAGGTCGGCGTCCAGCAGCATGACGCGCCGGCCGAGCTCCGCTAGGGCCAGGGACAAGTTCACTGACACGTTAGTCTTGCCGACGCCACCTTTGCCGCCGGTCACCGCGATCACCTGTACGGGATGCATGCTGCCCATGTTCGTTCTTTACCTTGTCTTACTTAGACGGGGCCACATAACTGGCTGCGCGTTCACTAACGGAACAATGCCTGGCAGACCATCGATGTAGGTACATTGCAATCTTTTCATGATTCCCTCAGCCAACCCGCTTGGTCGGGTTGTGGTAGAGGTCAGCGAACATGTCAGCCATGGCTTCTTCGCTGGGTTCTTCCTGCATCTGCACGCTCACCGCACGACTGACCAGCTGATGACGGCGTGGCAAGTGCAAATCGTCCGGAATCCGTGGGCCATCGGTCAGATAGGCAACGGGGAGTTCGTGACTGATCGCCAGGCTCAACACCTCACCAAGGCTGGCGGTTTCATCCAGTTTAGTCAGGATGCAGCCGGCCAGCCCGCAACGCTTGTAGCTGTGGTACGCGGCGGTTAGAACCTGTTTCTGGCTGGTGGTTGCCAATACCAGATAATTTTTTGCCCGGATCCCGCGTCCAGCCAGACTTTCCAGCTGCATGCGCAGGGCCGGGTCGCTGGCTTGCAGGCCGGCGGTGTCGATCAGCACCACGCGTTTGCGCAGCAGCGGATCGAGGGCTTGCGCCAGGGATTGGCCCGGATCGACATGGGTCACCGAGACATTGAGGATCCGGCCCAGGGTCTTGAGCTGCTCCTGGGCGCCGATGCGGTAGCTGTCCATGCTCACCAGCGCGATGTTCTGCGCGCCGTACTTGAGCACGTAACGGGCCGCCAGCTTGGCCAGGGTGGTGGTCTTGCCCATGCCGGCAGGGCCGACCATGGCGATCACACCGCCCTCCTCCAATGGCTCGACTTCCGGGGTCACGATCATCCGCGCCAGGTGGGCCAGGAGCATGCGCCAGGCCTGGCGGGGCTCGTCGATTTCTGTGATCAGCGCCAGCAGGTCGCGGGCCAGCGGACCGGACAAACCGATACGCTGCAGGCGCCGCCACAGGTTGGCCTGCTCAGGCCGGCTACCTTGCAGCTGGCTCCAGGCCAGGGAACCGAGCTGGACTTCCAGCAGCTCGCGCAGGCCATTGAGCTCAAAACGCATCGAGTCCAGTGCCCGTTGATCGACAGCCGGCGCGGCGGCCACCGGGGCCGGGCGATGGGGCTCGTTGAACGTCGGTTCGATCAGTGGCTCGGCGGCGGTCAGCGGCAGGCCGGCGAACAGCTGGCGATTGGTGCTGCCGTCGCCATCGCCACGTAGGCTCAGTTCGGCCTGGGCGGTGACGATGCGCGACTGAGTCTTGCGCAGTTCGTCCTCGAGTTCCATGTTCGGAACCCGGGGCGCCAGCGCCGACAGCTTGTAATCCAGGGCAGCCGTCAGCTCGACACCGCCGGCGATGCGGCGATTGCCAATGATGGCGGCGTCGGCGCCCAGCTCATCACGAACCAGCTTCATGGCCTGACGCATATCGGCGGCGAAAAAACGCTTAACTTGCATAACCCACTACCTCAGCCGTTGGGCCCTACTGTCGCAACGATGGTCACTTGCTTGTTGTCAGGGATTTCCTGGTAAGCCAACACGTGCAAGCCCGGGACTGCCAGGCGTCCAAACCGCGAGAGCATCGCGCGGACCGGACCGGCTACCAACAGAATCACCGGTTGACCTTGCATTTCCTGGCGCTGCGCGGCTTCGATCAACGAACGCTGCAGCTTCTCAGCCATGCTTGGCTCCAACAGAACACCCTCTTCCGAGCCTTGTCCTGCCTTCTGCAGACTATTGAGCAAAATCTGTTCCAACCTGGGCTCCAAGGTGATCACAGGCAGCTCGGACTCAGTCCCTACAATGCTTTGCACGATGGCGCGCGACAATCCGACACGCACCGCGGCCACCAAAGCGGCAGTATCTTGACTCTTGGCGGCATTGTTCGCGATGGCTTCGGCAATGCTGCGGATATCGCGCACCGGCACCTGTTCGGCCAGCAGCGCCTGCAGCACCTTGAGCAGCTGGGACAACGACAGAACGCCCGGCACCAGTTCCTCCGCCAGCTTCGGCGAGCCCTTGGCCAGCAGTTGCAGGAGCTGCTGGACTTCTTCGTGGCCGATCAGCTCGCTGGAGTGCTTGTACAGAATCTGGTTGAGGTGGGTGGCGACCACGGTACTGGCGTCGACCACGGTGTAGCCCAGCGACTGCGCCTGGGCGCGCTGGCTGATCTCGATCCACACCGCCTCCAGGCCGAAGGCCGGATCTTTGGCGGTGATGCCGTTGAGCGTGCCGTAGACCTGCCCCGGGTTGATCGCCAGCTCGCGATCCGGATAGATCTCGGCCTCGGCCAGGATCACCCCCATCAGCGTCAGCCGGTAAGCGCTGGGCGCCAGGTCGAGGTTGTCGCGAATATGTACGGTAGGCATGAGGAAGCCGAGGTCCTGGGACAACTTCTTGCGCACGCCCTTGATCCGCGCCAGCAGTTGCCCACCCTGATTGCGGTCCACCAGGGGAATCAGGCGATAGCCGACTTCCAGGCCGATCATGTCGATCTGGGTCACGTCATCCCAGCCCAGCTCCTTGGTTTCCATGGCGCGGGCTGGCGAAGGCAGCAGTTCCTGCTGGCGCTTGACCTCTTCCAGCGCCTTGACCTTGACCACGTTCTGGCGCTTCCAGAACAGGTACGCGGCGCCGGCCGCCAGGGCCGCCATGCTCAGGAAGGAAAAGTGCGGCATGCCCGGCACCAGGCCCATCACCGCCATCAGGCCGGCGGCGACAGCCAGGGCCCGGGGCGAGGCGAACATCTGCCGGTTGATCTGCTTGCCCATGTCTTCGGAACCGGAAGCACGGGTCACCATGATCGCGGCCGCGGTGGACAGCAGCAGCGATGGCAATTGCGCCACCAAACCGTCACCGATGGTCAGCAAGGCGTAGACCCGGCCGGCATCGCCGAAGGACATGTGGTGCTGGAAGATACCGACAGCCATGCCGCCGATCAGGTTGATGAACAGGATCAGCAGGCCGGCGATGGCGTCACCGCGGACGAACTTGCTGGCACCGTCCATGGAACCGTAGAACTCGGCCTCCTGGGCCACTTCCTGGCGGCGCGCCTTGGCCTGGGCCTGGTCGATCAGGCCAGCGTTGAGGTCGGCGTCGATAGCCATCTGCTTGCCCGGCATCGCATCAAGGGTGAAACGCGCGCTCACCTCGGAAATCCGCCCGGCGCCCTTGGTCACCACCACGAAGTTGATGATCATCAGGATCGCGAACACCACGATACCGACCACGTAGTTACCGCCGATCACCACCTCGCCGAAGGCCTGGATCACCTTGCCCGCGGCGGCGTGACCGTCCTGGCCGTGGAGCATCACCACCCGTGTGGAGGCCACGTTCAGCGCCAGGCGCAACAGGGTCGCCACCAGCAGGATGGTCGGGAATACCGCGAAATCCAGCGGCCGCAAGGCATACACGCAGACCAGCAGGACGACGATCGACAGGGCGATGTTGAAGGTGAAGAACACGTCCAGCAGGAACGGCGGCACCGGCAGCATCATCATGGCCAGCATGACCAGCAGCAACAGCGGCACACCCAGGTTCCCCCGACTGAGGTCAGCCAGGTTAGTGCGAGCCGTACTGATTAACTGAGAGCGATCCACCGGTATTCCCCGTTCCCTTGAAGCAAACTTTTGACGCCTGGAGGCGGCGCAGGGCGGGTATTGCAAGAAGCCTTCCAACTTTGGCCCGGAAGGAAAACTGATTTATGGCGTTGCGCCATCAGTCGTCATAAAAGGCGCTTTCAGCGCCATCGCGAGCAAGCTCGCTCCTACAGGCCGGGCGTGAATTCTGTAGGAGCGAGCTTGCTCGCGATAACGTCGGCACAGCCAAACGCCGACCTCAGGAATCGCGCCGCAAATCCGGCGGAATCGGCAGGTCCTTGAGCGGATCGGGACGCTTGCCCTTGCCCGCCCGGTGCTGGCGAATCTGATAGACATACGCCAGCACCTGGGCCACCGCCAGATAGAGCCCGGCGGGGATTTCCTGCTCCAGCTCAGTGGAGTAGTAGATCGAACGCGCCAGCGCCGGCGACTCCAGCAGCAGCACTTCGTTGGCCACGGCGATCTCGCGGATCTTCAGCGCCAGGAAATCGCTGCCCTTGGCCAGCAACACCGGCGCCCCGCCCTTCTCGGCGTCGTACTTGAGCGCCACGGCGTAGTGGGTCGGGTTGGTGATGACCACGTCCGCCTCGGGAATCGCCGCCATCATCCGCCGTTGCGACATCTCGCGCTGGACCTGGCGAATCCGCTGCTTGACCTCCGGACGCCCTTCCTGGTCCTTGTGCTCGTCCCGCACTTCCTGCTTGGTCATCAGCAGTTTCTTGTAGCTCTGGTACAGCTGCACCGGCACGTCCACCGCGGCGATCAGGATCAGCCCGCAGGCCATCCACAAGGTACTCCAGGCCACCACTTGCACGCTGTGGATGATCGCCTGCTCCAGCGGCTCGTGGGCGATCCGCAGCAGGTCGTCGATATCCGAGGACAGCACCGACAAGGCCACGATCAGGATCACCACGAACTTGGCGAAGGCCTTGAGCAGCTCGATCAGCGAGGTCGGCGACACCATGCGCTTCATGCCGCTGAGCGGGTTCATGCGACTGAACTTGGGCGCCAGGCTCTTGGTTGAAAACAGCCAGCCGCCCAGGGAGATAGGGCCGATGAGCGCCGCCAGCACCAGGGGCAGCAGGATCGGCATCGCGGCGATAATCGCGATCTTGCCCGAATGCAGCAGGTACAGGCCCATGGCGCCGGGGCTGAGCAACACCTCGCGCGGCAGGGAGAAATTCAGGCGCATGATTTCCAGCAGGTCCTGCGCCACCCCCGCGCCGTAGATCAGCAGGCCGGCGGCCCCGATCATGGTGATCGCCAGGGTGTTGAGTTCTTTGGAGCGGGCGATCTCGCCCTTTTCCCGGGAGTCCTTTTTACGTTTCTCCGTGGGGTCTTCTGTCTTGTCCTGACCGCTCTCGCTCTCAGCCATGGTTCACCGCGCCTGCGCCAGGTTGCGCAGCAACTGCAGGGCCTCGACGGCCAGCGGTTGGTACTGGTTGAGAATGTCGCCGAGGCTGACCCAGAAAATCACCAGGCCCAGCACCAGGGTCAGCGGAAAGCCGATGGAGAAGATGTTCAGCTGCGGCGCCGCGCGGGTCATCACGCCAAAGGCGATGTTCACCACCAGCAGCGCGGTGATCGCCGGCAATACCAGCAACAGGGCGGCGCCCAACACCCAGCCGAGCTTGCCGGCGATTTCCCAGAAATGGTTGACCAGTAGCGCGCTGCCCACCGGCAAGGTGGTGAAGCTTTCGGTCAGCACCTCGAAGACCACCAGATGACCGTTCATGCCGAGGAACAGCAAGGTCACCAGCATGGTCAGGAACTGCCCGATCACCGCCGCCGAAACGCCGTTGGTAGGGTCGACCATGGACGCGAAGCCCATGCCCATCTGCGTCGAAATGATCTGCCCGGCGATCACGAAAGCCTGGAAGAACAACTGCAAGGAAAAGCCGAACAAGGCGCCGATGATGATCTGCTCGGCAATCAGCAGCAGCCCGCTGAGATCCAGCGCATTGACCGCCGGCATGGGCGGCAGACCCGGCACCAGCACGACCGTGATGGCCAGGGTGAAATACAGGCGGATACGGGTCGGCACCAGGGTCGTACCGAAGACCGGCATGGTCATCAACACGGCGCCGATACGGAACAGCGGCAGCATGAAGCTCGCGACCCAGGTGCTGATCTGCGTATCGGTAAGCGCCAGCAGAGACATGGCTTAGCCGATCAACTGCGGAATACTGCCGTACAACTGCAGGATGTATTCCATGAAGGTTTGCACCAGCCAGGGACCGGCGACGATCAGCGTCACCAGCATCACCAGCAGGCGCGGCAGGAAGCTCAGGGTCTGTTCGTTGATCTGGGTGGCGGCCTGGAACATCGCCACCAGCAGGCCCACCAGCAGGCTGGGAATCACCAGGATGGCGACCATCATGGTGGTCAGCCAGAGCGCTTCGCGAAACAGGTCTACTGCGACTTCAGGCGTCATAGCGCGTCACCCGCCAACAAGGTTCTAAACACCACCGAAACTGCCCGCCAGGGTACCGATGATCAGGGCCCAGCCATCGACCAGCACGAACAGCATGATCTTGAACGGCAGGGAAATGATCAGCGGCGACAGCATCATCATGCCCATGGCCATCAGTACACTGGCGACCACCAGGTCGATGATCAGGAACGGAATGAAGATCATGAAGCCGATCTGGAACGCGGTCTTCAGCTCCGAGGTGACGAAGGCCGGTACCAGGATCGTCAGCGGCGCCTGGTCCGGTGTCGCGATGTCGGTGCGCTTGGACAGACGCATGAACAGCTCCAGGTCGCTGCTGCGGGTCTGGGCCAGCATGAAGTCCTTGATCGGCACCTGGGCCTTGGCCACCGCGTCCTGGGCGTTGAGTTTCTCCGCCAGGTACGGCTGCAGGGCATCCTGGTTCACCCGGTCGAACACCGGGGCCATGATGAACATCGTCAGGAACAACGCCATGCCGGTGAGGATCTGGTTCGACGGCGTCTGCTGCAGGCCCAGGGCCTGGCGCAGGATCGAGAACACGATGATGATCCGGGTGAAGCTGGTCATCAGCATGACGAACGCCGGAATGAAGCTCAGCGCGGTCATGATCAGCAGGATCTGCAGGCTGACCGAGTATTCCTGCTGGCCGTCGGCATTGGTGCCGAGGGTGATCGCCGGGATCGACAACGGGTCGGCCGCCAGCGCCAGCGGCGCCGCCAGCATCAGGGCCAACGTCAAGAGGAGGCGCAACGGCATTACTTCTTATCCTTCTGATCCTTGCCCAGCAGCTCCATCAGGCGCTGGGCAAACTCCGGAGTCGCCTGCTCGGTGCTCGGCACCTGCACCGGCTCCTTGAGCACATGCAACGCCGTGATGGTGCCCGGCGTCAGGCCGAGCAGAATCTGTTCGTTGCCGACCTGCACCAGCACCAGCCGGTCCCGCGGGCCAAGCGCCCGCGAGCCGACCAGCTCGATGACCTGCCCCTTGCCGGCCGGTCCAGCCTGCTGCACCCGGCGCAACAGCCAGGCGAGGAAGAAGATCAGCCCCACCACCAGCAACAGGCCCAGCACCAGCTGGGTCAGCTGCCCGGCCACGCCGCTGCTGCCAACCACTGGCGCGGCGGTACCGGCCGTCGGCTCGGCGGCCAGCGCCCAGAGCGGCCAGACCAGGAACAGCGCGAGTGCCTTTCTCACTTAGCGCAGCTTCTTGATGCGTTCGCTCGGGCTGATCACGTCGGTCAGGCGGATGCCGAACTTCTCGTTGACCACCACCACTTCGCCATGGGCGATCAGCGTGCCGTTGACCAGCACGTCCAGCGGCTCGCCGGCCAGGCGATCGAGCTCGATCACCGACCCTTGGTTGAGCTGCAGCAGGTTGCGGATGTTGATGTCGGTGCTGCCGACCTCCATGGAGATCGACACCGGGATGTCCAGGATCACGTCCAGGTTCGGCCCATCGAGGGTCACCGGCTCGTTGTTCTTCGGCACACTGCCGAACTCTTCCATCGGCAGGCGATTGGACGCCGGCGCGCTGGCCGCGTCGGCCGCCAGCAAGGCATCGATATCGTCTTGCCCGGCATCGCCGGTTTCCTGCAGGGCGGCCGCCCACTCATCAGCCAGGGCCTGGTCTTCTGCGGAAGTCATTTCGTGTTCGTCAGCCATGTTGTCCTCGGCGGGCAAAAAATCATTAACAAAGCGAATTCATAACAACGCCGCTCAACGGCGCTCGATCGGCTCGATCACTTGCAGGGCCAGGTTGCCCTTGTGCGAACCGAGCTTGACCTTGAACGCCGGTACGCCGTTGGCGCGCATGATCATGTCTTCGGGCAGTTCCACCGGGATCACATCCCCTGGCTGCATGTGCAGGATGTCGCGCAGGCGCAACTGCCGGCGGGCCACGGTGGCGCTCAAGGGCACATCCACGTCCAGCACGTCTTCGCGCAGGGCCTTGCTCCAGCGCTCGTCCTGGTCGTCCAGGTCCGACTGGAAGCCGGCGTCGAGCATTTCCCGCACCGGCTCGATCATCGAGTACGGCATGGTCACGTGCAGGTCGCCGCCACCGCCATCGAGCTCGATGTGGAAGGTCGAGACCACGATCGCTTCGCTCGGGCCGACGATGTTGGCCATGGCCGGGTTCACTTCGGAGTTGATGTACTCGAAGTTGACTTCCATGATCGCCTGCCAGGCTTCCTTCAGGTCGACGAAGGCCTGCTCCAGCACCATGCGCACCACGCGCAATTCGGTCGGGGTGAATTCACGGCCTTCGATCTTGGCGTGACGACCGTCGCCGCCGAAGAAGTTGTCCACCAGCTTGAACACCAGCTTGGCGTCGAGGATGAACAGCGCGGTACCGCGCAGCGGCTTGATCTTCACCAGGTTGAGGCTGGTCGGCACGTACAGCGAGTGCACGTATTCGCCGAACTTCATCACCTGTACGCCGCCCACCGCCACGTCCGCCGAACGGCGCAGCATGTTGAACATGCTGATACGGGTGTAGCGGGCGAAACGCTCGTTGATCATCTCCAGGGTCGGCATGCGTCCGCGGACGATGCGATCCTGGCTGGTCAGGTCGTAGCTTTTGACGCTGCCGGGCTCGGCGGCGTGTTCGGTCTGTACCAGACCGTCATCGACGCCATGCAGCAGCGCGTCGATCTCATCCTGGGACAGCAGGTCCTGCACGGCCATGTCGTGTTCCTACTGCAGTACGAAGTTAGTAAAGAGCAACTGCTCGACCACCACTTTGCCGACCTCTTTCTGGGCCACTTCCTGCACGCTGGCGGTGGCCTTCTGGCGCAGCATTTCCTGGCCGACCGGAGTCGCCAGGGTGTCGAAGCTCTGGCCGGAGAACAGCATGACCAGGTTGTTGCGGATCACCGGCATATGCACTTTCAGCGCGTCCAGATCGGCCTGGTTGCGCGCCAGCATCGTGATGCTCACCTGCATGTAGCGCTGGCGGCCGTTCTGCGTGTAATTGGCCACGAAGGCCGGCGCCATGGGCTCGTAGATGGCCGCCGGCTTGACGCTGCTGGTCGCCTCGGCCGTCTCGGCAGGCTTGCTCTGGGCACTGCTGTGCATGAAGTACCAGGTAGCCCCGACGGACAAACCGATCGCCAGCAACAAGGCCAGAACAATCAAGAGGATAAGCTTGAGTTTGCCTTTCCCGGCGGGGTTTTTCTCTGCTGCTTCGCTCTTCGCCATGCCAATAATCCGTCACTAATCGGGTTTTCACAGTCGCACGGCAAGGCAAGAGCAAGTGTTATGCCAGATTTGTCTGAACCGAAGGGATAGGGCAGCGCAAAGCAAAAGATCGCCAGCCGCGGTACCACGCGACTGGCGATCTTCTGTTCAATGACGCCTGAAGCGGGTCAGGCGTAATAGTCGACGGCGCTGGTGCCAATGACCGTGCTGGTGCTGGCGGCGACTTCGGCGGCGCTCGGCGGCAACTCTTCATCCACGCCATCCAGGCGCCCGCCACTGGCACTGGCGCCATTGCTGCGATGCTGCCCCTGCTGGGCCTGCTCCTGGCCACCCTGCCAGTTGCGCGACTGGTCGGAGACGTTGACGTCCACCTGCCCCATGCCTTGCTGGTGGAACATGTCGCGCAGGCGATGCATCTGCCCTTCGAGGGCTTCGCGCACGCCGACATGGGCACTCATGAAGGTCACCTGGGTCTGCTGGTCCGGCACCATGTTCACGCGGATATCCAGACGCCCCAGCTCGGCCGGCTGCAACTGGATCTCGGCCGACTTGAGATTGACGCTGGACAGGTACATGACCCGGTTGACCACTTCTTCGGTCCAGCCGCTCTGATGCATGGCCAGCGGCTGGTTCACCGGGACGGCGTTGGCGGTCTTGGGCGTGGCCGCCTGGGTCAGGGCCGCCAGGCGGTTGGCGAAATCGTCGACGCGGGTGTCGCTGGCAGCGCTCTTGAGGTCCTTGAGACCGTCATCGAGCAGACCGCTGAAGGCCTTTTCGCCGCCCTGTTCGGTGCTGTCCTTGTCCACCTGCAGGTCCAGCATGTTGGCCATGCCGCTGGCGAAGGTCTGGGCCGAAGTCGGCCCGTCATCGGCCACCACGGTCGGCGCCGCCTTGTTCTGCGCCTGGCTGGAAGCCGAGACATGGCCGCTCTGCTCCATCGCCAGGCGCACTACCGGCAGTGCATCCAGCGGGTCGGCTTCAGGGTCGAATTCCGGATCGACCGGCACTGGCGCCACGCTACTGGCCACCACCGGTACAACCGGCGGCGTCTGCGGCTGCACTGGCGGCTGGGCCGGAACCGGCGTTGCCGCCACTTCCGGCTCGGGCGCCGGCAATGGCACCGGCTGGGCCGCCTGCATCAGCGCCGGATCGAGGGTCGGATCGACCGGCGTGCCGTCGGCCAGCGACTGATCGCTGCTCGCGGCCTGGTCATCGGCAACCTTGTCGTCACTGGCAGTGGCCTTGTCGGCAGGCAAGGTTTTGCCGCTATCGGCAACCGCCGGCTCGGGGGCGGCAGCCTTGCCCTTGCCCGGATCCACCTTGGCAGCAGCTTCGACACCCTTGTCGCGAGCCGGCTTGATGGGGCCGTCGGCGGCCGCTACCGGCTTGCCGAGCGCTTCCTTGGCGAACACCCGGGCAAAGCTTGCGCCTTTATCCCCGGGCTCGGCGGCGCTGGCCTGGGGGGTGGCGGAAGCCGCTTGAGTCTTGGCCTGGGAGGCGGCCTGAAGCAGCATGTTCGGGGTAAGGGGCATGAAAACGGTCTCCGCTGCACTGGGATCGTAGGTACAGTTGAGAGACTTGACTGCAAAGGTCGAGCCAGCTTTGCTGGCTCGCGGGAAAAAGCCTGGGTTGCTACGGTTTTTCAGCAGTGAAAACGCTGGCGTTCCTGCTGGCACAGCTGCCGGACAATGGCGAATTCACCATCGATCTCGCCCACCAGCTGCTCGATACCCCGCAACGACGAGTCCTGGGCACGCTGCTCCAACTGATGACAGAGCTCGGCCAGGCGAATCGCCCCCATATTGCTGCTGCTGCCCTTGAAGCTGTGTGCAGTGGCGACAAGTTGACGGGGGTCGTCGACCTTGTGCAACTGGCGCAAACGCTCTTCGGAGTCGCAGAGGAAGGTGTCGAGCAACAACGGATACTCATCCTCCATGACTTCCTGCAATGCGTTCAGCACCTCGTGATCCAGATGAATTTCAGCCACTTGCTCACTCCTTGATCAAGAATCGGCGAATTATGCCAGAGGCTCCCAGGAAAACTCCACGCAGGCACTACGACCATCGTCAGACCAGCTGGCACGCCGGCTGAGCTGACGGATCAGGCTGACGCCGCGCCCGGACAGACGGTCGCCATCGACGGGCCGCGCCATCACCCGGCCGACATCGAAACCACTGCCACTGTCCTCGACCCGGATCAGCAAACGACCGCCAGCACCTTGAGGCTCCACCTGCAGGTGCACCCGCACAAACCCCTCCTGCAACGCTTCCAGGCGTACCGCGCGCTCCTGGTAATAGCGGGAAAAGCCCTGGGCATCGCGCTTGAGGCTTGAATCCAGGCGCAATACGCCATGCTCCAGGGCGTTGGAATACAACTCGGCCAGCACACTGTAGAGCGCCCCGCTCTGCGCCCGCAGGCCATGCACCTCCAGCAACAGTTGCAGCAGGTAAGGCAGAGGATTGAAGCGCTTGAGGGTGGCGGCGCGATACTCGAAACTCACCGACCAGTCCAGCGGGCAGGACTGACCGCTGTCGGAATACACCAGCGCCGGCGGCGTCAGCTGCCGGGCCTCGAGCAGGCTGACCTCGACCATGCTCACATCGTCCCGCGCATCGCCGCCAAACTCGCTCAGGGCCCGCTGGATCTCCTCGAACAGCAGGTCCGGCTCGCGGTTGGCGGCAAACACCTGCTGCAGGCGCTCGACACCAAACAATTGTTCGTTGGCGTCGCAGGTGTCGATCACCCCATCGGACAACAGGAACACCCTGTCGCCCAGGGCCATGGGAAAGACTTCGGTGCGGTCGTCGAATGCCTCGGCGCCCAGCACCCCCAACGGCAGATGATGGGCCACCAGCGGCACCCGCTCCCCGCTTGCCAGGCGATGCAGGTAGCCATCCGGCATGCCGCCGTTCCACACCTCCACTGCCCGCCGCTGGAAACTCAGGCACAGCAGCGTCGCACAACAGAACATGCCCACCGGCAGGATGCGCTTGAGCTTGGCATTCATCTCGCGCAGGGTTTCCGGCAGCCCGTAACCCTTGGCCGTCATGCCGTAAAACACCTCGGCCAGGGGCATCGCGCCCACGGCCGCCGGCAAGCCGTGGCCAGTGAAATCCCCCAACAGCACATGCATGTCGCCCGTCGGGGTAAAGGCAGCCAGCAGCAAGTCACCGTTGAACAGCGCGTACGGCGATTGCAGGTAGCGGATATTCGGCGCGCTCAGGCATCCGGAATGCGCCACCTTGTCGAACACCGCCTTGGCCACCCGCTGTTCGTTGAGCAGGTAGTCATGGTGCTGGGTGATCTGGTCGCGCTGCTGCAGCACGGTTTCCTGCAGGCGCCGCAAGCGATCCATGGCCTTGATCTTGGCCGCCAGGATCACCGGACTGTAGGGTTTTGCCAGAAAATCGTCGCCGCCGGCTTCGAGGCAGCGCGCCAGCGCCTCGCTCTGGGTGAGCGAGGTCAGGAAAATGATCGGCACCAGCGCTTCGCCAGCCAGGCGCTTGATCTGCCGGGCCGCCTCGAAACCGTCCATCACCGGCATCATCGCGTCCATCAGCACCAGGTGCGGGCGCTGCTGGACGAATAGTTCCACCGCCTCGGCGCCGTTACTCGCCGTCAGCACCTCGTGCCCCTGGCGCCGGACGATGCTCGACAGCAACATGCGGTCGCTCGTGCCGTCTTCGGCGATCAGCACGCACAGGGGTGCCTCGATCGACTGCATGTCGATCAACTGATGTCGAACAGTTTGTCGAAATTGGAAATGGCGAGAATCTTGCGCACGTCCGAGTTGCTGTTGATCACTCGCACGTCGGAATCGTCGCCGCCGGCGTGATCGCGCAGCAACAGCAGCATGCCCAGGGCAGAACTGTCGAGGTAGGTGGCGTCTTTCAGGTCCACCACTATGGATTCGGGCTTTTTGTTGAGGCGCTCGTAGGACTCGCGAAACTCTTGATGTCGGCCAAAATCGAAACGTCCCTTGATCGAAATCGTCAGTTTTTGCCCGTCCGGTGATACTTCAGTAACGACTGACATGATACCGCTTCCTTGTGATTGGCAATCTGTACAAGGTTTAGCACCCCGTACAAGCATGGGCAACCCGAACCGCCGAAGCGTCGCTGACGAGCGCCTGGCGGCGACGAACGGAATGGCGCTCAGTACGGATCCTGGCGCGGCAGGCGCTGGGACAGCTCGTCGAGCAGCTTCTGCTCGCGCTTGTCTTCCAGTTGGCGGGCTTCATCGATGTAGCGCTGCACCAGCTTGCGCAAGCCTTCGACCCGGGCATAGGCCTGCTGCCAGGTTTCCCGGGCGCGGTTGAGATTGTTCTGATGCCAGGCCAGGCTTTGCCGCTGCTGCCCCACGGCGGTTTCCAGCTGATTGAGGAAGTGCTGGTAGTTCATCAGCCATTGGCCGGAAACCCCGCCGCTGCCCCGCTCGATCCACTGCTGCTGGTATTCGGCACGAAAGCGCTCCAGGTCCCCCAGCTTGCTTTCCGCCAGGCGCACCTGACCCTGGAAATGCCCCAGGCGCTGGGCGGCCGTGCGCTCGGCGCTTTCGGCCATTTCGACCACGGGCGCCAGACGCGCGGCACGGCTGTTGGCCATGGTGGATCAGCCGCCCGGCGCCGGAGCGAAAACCATCTCCAGATGGGCTTCGCTTTCACCCAGGCTGATGCTGTCGTTGAGCCCCTGGCGCAGGTAGGTGACCATCGACGGCTGCAGCGAGATGGCGGTGTCGGTTTCGCGATCGCCGCCCGGTACATAGGCGCCGACGCTGATCAGGTCGCGCGCCTGCTGGTAACGCGACCACAGCTGCTTGAAATACTGGGCGCGGGTCATGTGCTCCGGGGTCACCACCGCCGGCATGACCCGGCTGATGGACGCCTCGATATCGATGGCCGGGTAATGCCCCTCTTCCGCCAGGCGCCGTGACAGCACGATGTGCCCGTCGAGCACGCCACGGGCCGAGTCGGCGATCGGGTCCTGCTGGTCGTCGCCTTCGGACAGCACGGTGTAGAACGCGGTGATCGAGCCGCCACCGGCCTCGGCGTTGCCCGCGCGCTCCACTAGCTTCGGCAGCTTGGCGAAGACCGACGGCGGATAACCCTTGGTCGCGGGCGGCTCGCCGATGGCCAGGGCGATTTCCCGCTGGGCCTGGGCGAAACGGGTCAGGGAATCCATCAGTAACAGGACGTTCTTGCCCTTGTCGCGAAAATATTCGGCGATGCGCGTGCAGTACATGGCCGCACGCAGGCGCATCAGCGGCGCATCGTCCGCCGGCGACGCCACCACCACGGAGCGCTTGAGCCCCTCTTCACCAAGGATATGCTCGATGAACTCCTTGACTTCACGGCCCCGCTCACCGATCAGCCCGACCACAATGATGTCGGCCTCGGTGAAGCGGGTCATCATGCCCAGCAGCACACTCTTGCCCACGCCGGTACCGGCGAACAGGCCGAGGCGCTGGCCACGGCCTACCGTCAATAATCCGTTGATGCAGCGAATGCCCACGTCCAGTGGCCGGCTGATGGGATCGCGCTTGAGCGGGTTGATGGTCGGACCGTCCATCGGCACCCAGTCCTCGGCCTTCATTCCACCCTTGCCGTCCAGCGCGCGGCCAGCGCCGTCGAGGACTCGCCCGAGCATGCTCATGCCCATCGGCAGGCGGCCGGTATGGGCCAGCGGCACGACCCGAGCGCCCGGCGCGATGCCAGTGACACTGCCGACCGGCATCAGGAATACCTTGCTGCCGGAGAAGCCCATCACCTCGGCCTCGACCTGCACCGGGTGATAGCTGTCGTCGTTGATCACCATGCAGCGCGTGCCCATGGCCGCCCGCAGGCCTTCGGCCTCCAGGGTCAGGCCGACCATGCGCAGCAGGCGACCTTCGAGAATGGGCTGGTTCGGCAGTTCGGTGGCGTCGGCGTAGCTGCTCAGGCGCTTGCCGAAGCTGGTGCGGTCAAGGCGCATCGGTGGGGTCCTGCGCGAGGTCGACAGGGTCGACATCCGCGGCGGGCTTGCCCGTGGCGGCCCCCAGCTCGACGCTCAGGTCCGGTTCGGCGGGATGCAAAGCCTGTTCGTGAAGCTGGTCGGACAGCTTGTCCATGATCTTGGCGATCCGCGTTTCCATGGTCGCGTCGATACGGCTGTGCTCGGTCTCGACCCGGCAACCGCCCGGCAACAGGGCTTCGTCTTCGACGATGCGCCAGCTTTCCTCATGGCGCTCGCGCAGGCTTTTGACCTGGGCGAAGTCCTGCGGATTGACGTACAGGCGCACATTGCCCACGCCCAGCGGCAGCAGCTTGAGGGCTTCGCGCATGACATGCTCGATCTGGCTGGAGTCGATGGCCAGCTCGCGCTGGATCACCTGGCGCGTCATGTGCTGTACCAGGTCGACCAGGGCTTTTTCAATCTGGGTGTCCTGCTCGGCGATCGGCTCGAACAGATTGCCCATCAGCGTTTCCAGCGCCGCCAGCTTGGCGCTCAGGGCCACTTCGGCTTCCTGGCGGACCTTCAGCGTGGTGCTGTGGAAACCTTCCTTTTCGCCCGTGGCGAAGCCTTCGTTATAGGCTTCCTGGCGAATGCTCTCGAGCTCTTCGAGGGTCAGTGGCTGGACTTCTTCCAGCGGCACTTCCTCGATCTCCGCTGGCGGTTCTTCAACCGGTTCCGGCTCGGGCTCGGGGACATGGGGATCGAAACTGGGCAGCGCCCAGACGTCGAAACCACCGACGTCCCGAGCGCGAATCAGGTCGCTGTGGGATTCATCACTGCTGGACGACATAAAGCGACCTTAGATCATTTCTTCGCCGCCCTTCCCGCCGAGAACGATTTCTCCGGCTTCGGCCATACGGCGGGCAATGGTGAGGATTTCCTTCTGCGCGGTTTCCACATCGCTGACGCGCACCGGGCCCTTGGCCTCGAGGTCGTCGCGCAGCAGTTCGGCAGCCCGCTTGGACATGTTCTTGAAGATCTTTTCCTTGACGCCTTCGTCCGACCCCTTGAGGGCCAGGACCAGCACGTCGGAAGACACTTCGCGCAGCAACGCCTGGATGCCGCGGTCGTCGACATCGGCAAGGTTGTTGAACACGAACATGAGGTCTTCGATCTGACCGGACAGGTCTTCGTCGACTTCGCGAATCGAGTCCATCAACTGGCCTTCGATCGAGCTGTCGAGGAAGTTCATGATGTCGGCAGCACGCTTGATACCGCCCAGGGTGGTACGCGAGGCGTTGGAGTTGCCGGCGAACTGCTTCTCGAGAATCTGGTTGAGTTCTTTCAGGGCGGCCGGCTGTACGGTATTGAGCGAGGAAACCCGCAGAATGATGTCCAGGCGCGCCTTGTGGTCGAAGTTGCCGAGCACTTCGCCCGCCTGGTCCGGATCGAGGTAGGCGACCACGATCGCCTGGATCTGTGGGTGCTCGTAACGGATCACGTCCGCCACGGCGCGCGGCTCCATCCACTTCAGGCTGTCCAGGCCACTGGTGTTGCCGCCCAGCAGGATGCGGTCGATCAGGCCGTTGGCCTTGTCCTCGCCCAGGGCCTGGGTGAGCATCTTGCGCACATAGTCGTCGGAGCCCACGCCCAGGCTGGTCTGGTCGCCGACGATGTCGACGAACTCGCTCATCACCTGCTCGACCTGCTCGCGATGCACGTTGCCCATCTGCGCCATGGCCACGCCCACTCGCTGGACCTCTTTGGGGCCCATGTGGCGCAGCACCTGCGCGGCATCGGTGGAGCCCAGGGACAGCAGCAGAATCGCGGCCTTGTCGACCCGGGTCAGTTTGGCGGTAGCGGCTCGGTTATCACTCATCTGCGTTAATCCACTCTTTCACGACCTGGGCCACGCGACCCGGATCTTCTGCCACCAGACTCTTGATTGCGTTCAACTGTGCGTCATAGCCTTCGCTCGGGCTAGGCAGCAGGATGCTTTGCGGGCCGCCGAGGCTGACGCGATCGTTGGCCAGCTCGCCATCCAGGCCACCCATGCCGCCGAGTTCGACATCGCTGCCGAGACCCGCCAGTTGCTTGCCCTTGCCGCCACCGGTGATGTTGTTGAGCACCGGGCGCAGCACGCCGAACACCAGGACCAGGATAAACAGCACGCCCAGGACCTGCTTCACGATGTCCCAGAACCAGGGCTGCGAGTAGAACGGAATGTCGGCGATCACTTCACCGCGATCGGCCGAGAACGGCACGTTGATCACACTGACGCTGTCGCCACGGCTGGCGTCGAAACCCACGGCGTCCTGCACCAGACGGGTAAAGCGCGCCAATTCGTCGGCGCTCCAGGGTGCGCGGGTGGTTTCGCCGTTGGCCGCATTGACCTTGACCTGATCGTCCACCACCACCGCCACCGACAGCCGGTTCAGACGACCCTGCTGTTGCTTGGTGTGGCTGATGGAGCGATCCAGCTCGAAGTTCTTGGTGGATTGTTGACGCTTGTCGTTGGGGTACGGCGCCAGCATCGGCTGGCCGGTGGCCGGGTCCATGATCTGCTGGCCGTTGGCGTCCAGCAGCGGCTGGCCTGGCTGCACCATGCCAGCGGCAGCGGTAGAGCCACCGGTAGTCTGAGGCGCGCTGGCCGGCGACGGCGGCTGGTTGCTCAGGGCGCCAGGAACGCCTTGCGGGCCCAGGCTGCTGGAGCGTTGTTCGTTGACCGACTGCTCGCTGCGCAAGGCCGGCTGGTCCGGGTTGAATTGTTCGGAAGTCGACTCGACGGCGCTGAAGTCCACATCGGCGGACACTTCAGCCTTGTAGCGGTCGTTGCCCAGAATCGGTTGCAGGATGTTGTGCACCCGCTGGGTCAGCATGCTTTCCATGCGGCGGCTGTAGTCGAATTGTTTGCCGGCCATGGTCAGTTCGGAGTTTTCCGCCTGGTCGGAGAGCAGGTTGCCCTTCTGGTCGACCACGGTGATCTGCGACTTGCTCAGTTCGGGAACGCTGGTCGCCACCAGATTGACGATGGCCACCACCTGGCCCGGCTCCAGCGAACGACCGGAATACAGCTCGACCAGTACCGAAGCGCTGGGCTTGCGCTCGTCGCGCACGAACACCGAGCTTTTCGGGATCGCCAGGTGCACGCGCGCGCCCTTGACGTTGTTCAGGCTGGAAATGGTCCGCGCCAGTTCGCCTTCCAGGCCGCGACGGTAACGGGTCGCTTCCATGAACTGGCTGGTGCCCAGGCCCTGCTCTTTATCGAGAATCTCGAAACCGATATTGCCGTCGCCTGGGGCCACGCCTGCGGCCGCCAGCTTGAGGCGTGCACGCGGCAGGTCGTCGGCCTTGACCAGCAAGGCGCCGGAATTGGGCTCGACGGTGTAAGGAATGTCGGCGGAGGCCAGGGTGTCCATGACCTGCTTGGCGTCCATGCCGGCAAGGCTGCCGTACAACGGACGGTAATCGGGTTGCTGGGACCACAACACCACGGCAAAACCAATCGCCACGCTGGCAGCCAGACCGACCATGAGGCCAACCTGACGCAACATGGTCATCTCGGAGAGGTTTTCCAGAAAAGACAATCCGAACAGCGGCGGCTTGCCTTCTGTCGGAGTGGCCTTGGCCGGTACGTTATCGGCGACTGCTTCTGCCATGACTCAATCTCGTCCTTAAACCGGCATCTGCATGATGTCTTGGTACGCCTGAACCAGCTTGTTGCGCACCTGGGTCAACGCCTGGAAGGACACACTGGCCTTCTGCGAGGAGATCATCACGTCGGTCAGATCGACACCGCTCTTGCCGATCTCGAAGGCACTGGCCAGCTGGCTGGATGCCTGCTGAGTGTCGTTGACCTTGTTCACCGCCTGCCCAAGCATGTCGGAAAAACTGCTGCCGCTCACCTGCGGCACCGCGGCCGATTTTGGCTGGGCCATGGCGTCCATTTGCATGGCCCGCATGTCCAACATCAACCGATTAAATTCAATACCTTGGCTCATGGTCTACTCTCTCCGACGACCCGCAATTTTTTGACACTCACGCAGCGGTTAGTGAGGTGTTAGCAACAAGGGTGCCAGCTCCGCGGAGACACCGAACAAAAGCCTGCGCGGCTTCAGTCTTAAACGACTCATGTCGCAAACAGATACGCCTCGACATCCATTCCGGCATCGCGCATTTGCGCCAACTTGTAGCGCAAGGTACGCGGGCTGATACCCAGGCGCTCGGCCGCCTCCTTGCGCCGGCCGCGCTCGGCCCGCAAGGTGTCGATGATCATCTGGAATTCCCGACGCCGCAGATCGTCGCCCAAGGCCCCCGCCGACTCGGCGGGCGGCACCTCGGCCTCCACCGGCGCACTGCGCACCGCTGCTACCACGGCGGGCGCCATGGCCGGCAACGGCGCACAGGCCAGCGGCCCGCCCAGGCAGAAATCTTCCGGCTGGATCAGGCCGCCCTGCTGCAAAATGAGCGCACGCTGGATGGCGTTGTCCAGTTCACGCACATTGCCCGGCCACGGATAACCGAGCAGGCATGCCTGCGCCTCGGCGGACAACCGGGCGGCAGCGTGTTTCATTTTATTGACGTGCTTGGCCAGCAGGCGCTCGGCCAGCGGCAGGATATCGGCGGTGCGCTCGCGCAGCGGACGCCAGGCCAGCGGGAATACCGACAGCCGATAGTAAAGGTCTTCCCGGAACCGCCCCGCCGCCACTTCGCCGGCCAGGTCGCGGTTGGTGGTCGCCACCACCCGGATATCCAAGGCAATGGGTTTGCGCGCCCCGACCCGCTCGACTTCGCGCTCCTGCAGCACCCGCAGCAGCTTGGCCTGCAAAGCCAGGGGCATTTCGGAGATCTCGTCCAGCAGCAGGGTGCCGCCATCAGCCTGTTCGAACTTGCCAGGCTGAGCGGCGATGGCGCCGGTAAAGGCACCCTTTTCGTGACCGAACAGTGTGGCCTCGAGCATGTTGTCCGGAATCGCTGCGCAGTTGATGGCGATAAAGGGCTGGCTGGAGCGATGGGACTGCTGGTGGATGTAGCGCGCCAGCACCTCTTTACCGGTACCGGACTCGCCCGAGATCAGTACCGTGGAATCGCTGCGAGCGACCCGCGCCGCCAGCTCGAGCAACTGCGCACTGGCCGGCTCGAATGCCACCGGCCCTTCACCCTCGACCGCCCCCAGGCAACCCAGGGCATGTCGCGCCACCAGATCCAGCAGGGCCTTGGGCTCGAAGGGCTTGACCAGGTAGTCGGCGGCGCCTTGACGCATGGCCTCGACCGCCCGCTCGACCGCGCCATGGGCGGTCATCAGCAAGACCGGCAATTGCGGTTGGCGCGCACGCAGCAGGCCCAGCAACTGATGGCCATCCATGCCCGGCATATTGACGTCACTGACCACCAGGCTGAACGACTCGCCAGACGCCGCCTCCAGCGCTTCTTCCGCGCTGCCGACCGCCTTGTAGTCATGACCGGCCAACAGCAGCGTATCCGCCAGGGCCTCGCGCAGGGCGCGATCGTCTTCAACCAGTAGAACCTTAATTGCCATTACCTTCACTCCACTCCTTGAGCGCCGCAGAACAGTGGCAGAACCACCAGCGCACATGTGCCGCGCCCAGGACGCGAGCGCAGCAGCAATTCTCCCTGATGGGCACGCGCCACCGCCTTGACGACTGTCAGGCCCAGGCCGGTTCCCGTGGTCTTGGTGGTGAAAAACGGTTCACCCAGGCGCTCCAGCACCGCAGCATCGATACCACTGCCGCTATCGCTGACGCACAGCCGTAGGCTGCTGCCACGGGTATAAAGATGGACTTTCAGGCGCACCTGGCCGGCACTCGCCTGGATCGCGTTCTCGATCAGGTTGAGCACCGCCCCCACCAGCGTGTCGCGGTTGCACAGCAACTCACCGGCATGGCTGTCGCACTGCCAGCGCACAGGCACATCCTGCACATGGGTCAGGGCCGCCGCCTGCAGCGACTGCAGCAACGCCTTGGGCGTCACGCGGTCGGTCAACGGCAGCTCGCCCCGGGCGAACACCAGCATGTCGCGGACCTGATGCTCCAGCTCATGCAACCGCTCCTTGAGCCGCCCGGCAAAGCGCTGCTGGGTGGCGACGGGCAGTTCCTGCTCGGTCAAGTGACTGGCGTACAACAGCGCGGCGGACAATGGCGTACGAATCTGATGCGCCAGGGACGCCACCATGCGCCCAAGGGACGACAGGCGCTCATGACGGGCCAGCTGATCTTGCAGGTGACGGGTTTCAGTCAGGTCATTGAGCAGCACCAGTTGGCCTGGCTCGGCATCCAGAGAACGAGTGGCGATCGACAATCGCCGCCCGTCCTTCAGGGAAATTTCATGGCCGTCGTCTTCTCGTGGCGCGAAGCAGCGGGCGATCACATGCCGCCACAGCTCGCCCTCGAGAGGCAGGCCCAGCAGGTCGCAGGCGGCAGGATTGGCTTCACGGACAATGCCCTGGGCATCGATGACGATGACGCCGCCAGGCAGCAGATCGAGGAGGTTTTGCAGACGGTTGGCCAGACGCTCTTTTTCCGCCAGCTCCTGCATGCGCTGGGCGCTGACCACGGCCAGTTCGCCCTTGAGCTCGGTCACCCTAGCCTCAAGCATGCTGTAGGAGTCGGTAAGCTGGCTCGACATCTGGTTGAACAAGGCGAACGCCTGCTCAAGGCCAAGCCGGCTTGCCTGCTCTACGGACGACGATTGCCCCTGGGTTTCAGGAACAGGAGACATCTGGGCGGCTTGGGGCATCGTGCTCTCTCGCGTGGCTGACCGTCAGTTAAACGGAACGTTGAGAGAGACTTAGCAATACCCGTGCCGAAAAAAAACCGCCCGGTTTTCAACAGGTTAAAAAACAGGCGTCAATCATCCGCCTGTTCATCACCCTCGCGACGGCTCATGCCGTACTTGCGCATTTTTTCCACCAGCGTGGTGCGGCGGATACGCAGGCGCTCCGCAGCCCGCGCGACAATGCCGTTGGCATCGTCGAGCGCCTGCTGGATCAGACCCTGCTCCAGACCACCGAGGTAGTCCTTCAGGTCCAGGCCTTCCGGCGGCAGCATGGCAGTGGCGGCGAAGTCCGGCGTGTGGCCATTGATCGCCACCCGCTCTTCCAGGTCGCTGCGCAGGCTGTCCACCAGTTGCTCGTCTTCGTCGTCGACATAGCGGAACTTCTTCGGCAACTCGACCACGCCGATAACGCCGTAGGGGTGCATGATCGCCATGCGCTCCACCAGGTTGGCCAGCTCGCGGACGTTGCCCGGCCAGCCGTGGCGACAGAGCGACATGATCGCCGCGGAGTTGAAGCGGATCGAACCGCGCTTCTCGTGCTCCATGCGCGAGATCAGCTCGTTCATCAGCAGCGGAATGTCTTCCACGCGCTCACGCAGCGGCGCCATCTCGATCGGGAACACGTTCAGGCGGTAGTACAGGTCTTCGCGGAAACTGCCGACCTCGATCATGCTCTCGAGGTTCTTGTGAGTCGCCGCGATGATCCGCACGTCGACGCTCTGGGTCTTGTTGCTACCCACGCGCTCGAAGGTACGCTCCTGCAACACGCGCAACAGCTTGACCTGCATCGGCAACGGCATGTCGCCGATTTCGTCGAGGAACAGGGTGCCGCCGTTGGCCAGCTCGAAACGCCCGGCACGGCTGGTGATAGCTCCGGTGAAGGCGCCCTTCTCATGGCCAAACAGTTCGCTCTCCAGCAACTCGGCCGGAATCGCGCCACAGTTGACGGGCACGAACGGCGCTTCGCGACGCTTGGAGTGATAGTGCAAGTTACGCGCAACCACTTCCTTGCCGGTCCCGGACTCGCCGAGGATCAGCACGCTGGCGTCGGTATCGGCCACTTGCTGCATCATCTGCCGCACATGCTGGATCGCCCGGCTGGTGCCGACCAGACTGCGAAAGAGGTTGGGCTCGCGATGGCGACCGCGCTCGCGGGCCTGATCGTACATCTCACGATAGACCTGGGCACGGTGCAGGGAATCGAGCAACTTGCTGTAGCTGGGGGGCATTTCCAGGGTGGAAAGCACTCGACGACGCTGGTCTTCCGGCAAGTCAATGGAAGAATTATCGCCCATTAACAAAACTGGAAGGAACTCATCCCAGGTTGAGAGTGTCTTTAACAGGCCCAAAAGTGCACCAGGAGCATTTACAGTCCCGATGAGGACACAGATTACTTCACGACTTGATGACAATGAGCCGACAGCCTGCTGCCAGTCATGGCTACCGCAGGGTAAATTTTCTTCGCCAAGAAAATTTAAAATCACCGCCAGGTCGCGGCGGCGGACGCTATCGTCATCAATCAGCAGAATTTTGGTTTCACGCCACATGCAATAGCAACTTCCCTAGTCAACTCAATGCCCGGAATCAGGGCAAGCTAGACGCTTGTAGGCATTTTGAGCCTGGTAGACGTCTGAAATCTGAAAACAGCCACTAGTTAAGTCAAAAAAGCGTGCACAGTCAAATTTATGGCGCACTGGATTCGGATTAACTTAGGGGTTAATTAACCGAACAGATGGTAAACCTTTGCTGCGTTCTGTGCTTGATGGATCTGCGACATCTCGTCGACTATCGCCTGACGCTCCCCTGTCGTCACTTCCAGAAGCTGCCGATAAACCCCAAGCAGCTCCTGCAGATTCTCGCGCAACGCGGCTTCATCTTCCGGAGTTTCACTCAAGATGTCTTCCATGCAGGAACGGCAGGCCAGATCCAACTGACCGATCGCTTCCCAGTTACGCTCGGCCAGGGCGGCGACCAGTGCTTCACGGGTTTCTTCGATGCGCTGCAATACAAGACTCATGGTGATCTCCTTAGAACTGCGGACCCGGCGCAGCGATGGCGTCCCAGCCTTCCTTGACGGTGCGCAGCAGATCGGCGACCTCGTCGAGAATCTTTGGATCGGTCTTGATGTTCGCCTCGGTGAGGCGCGTCATCATGTAGGTGTACAAGCTGTCTAGATCACCCAGGGTGTCAGGTGACTTTTCCAGATCGAGCCCTTCACGCAAGCCGCCGATAATGCCGATGGCCTTGCTGATGAATATACCTTTGTTGGGAATATCCTTGCGCTCCATCGCCCCCTTGGCCTGGGCGATACGATCCAGGCCGCCTTCCATCAGCATCTGCACCAGACGATGGGGGCTGGCTTCGGAAGTCTGCGCCTGGGCACCAATCTTCTGGTATTGCCGAAGGGCTAACATCGGATTCATGTTCTACCTCATCAAAACTCAAGGGTTCGTATAACCAGCGTATCGACCTGGCGTCAAAAAACTTTAGATCAAAAGCCAAAAGCCCGGGACGTCATGAACGTTGCCGGGCTTTTGTCGCCTTGTATCAATCAGCCTTTCTGTTGCGCGGTCAACGCCTCGAACATCGAGGTGATGTTGCTGGCGGTGGCTTTCAACTTGCCCACCAGGGTGTCCATGTCGTTGTACTTCTTGGTCAGTACTGCCGTCAGGGTCTCGATACGGCGGTCCAGGGCAGCCTGATCCGAAGCCAGCTTGGTCTTGGTCTTGTTCAGCGCAGTGGTGCGCTGATCGAGAACGCCGCCAGTCTGGGCAAAAGGCGCGATGGCCTTGTCCATGCGGTCCAGCAGGCCGTTTTCACCAGTGAACAGGGTCTGCACCTCGCCACCGAGCTTTTTGTCGTTCATCGCCGCAGTGAACTTGGTGGAGTCGAAGTCCAGGGCACCGGTCTTCTGGTTGGTGGTAATCCCCAACTGCGCCAGAACGGTCAGCTTGTCACCGGACCCGACTTCCGACAGCGGCGCACGAATGGCCGCCAGGATCGAGCGTGGCAACGAGTCGCCAGTCAACTGGGCCGGGATGGTCGGCTTGCCGTCGTCATCCAGGGACGGCTTGGTCAGCGCGGTAACACTGTTGGCCACTGCGTTGTAAGCATCCACGAACTTCTGGATCGAAGCCTTCAAGCCATCGGTGTTGGCCGCGACGGTAATGGTCGAGGTACCTGGAGCGACCAGGTTGAAGGTCATCCCGGAAACCGCCTTGTCCACCGAGTTGCTCTTGCTGGTCAGCGCCATGCCGTCGACGGTGAACTTGGCATCCACTGCCAGGGCACCAATGGAACCGGCAGAGGTCGCAGTCATCGGCGAACCGGGAGCACCAACGACAGTACTGCCGTCGATTTCCAGGCCAGCAATACCGCTAAGGGAAATATCGGAGCCCGCACCGGTAGTGGTCGAGCCCACCACCAGACGCGATCCAAAGGAGTCGGTCACGATGTTCGCGCTGATACCCGCGCTTTTGAGCGATGCGTCGGCGTTGATCGAGTCACGCACCGACTGCAGGGTAGCGCCGGCTTTTACATCGAGGTTGTAGTTAGTGCCATTTTGACTGATTTTCAGGGTACCAGTCGGAATAGCACTTGTAGTACCGCCAGCGAAGGCAGCACTGGTGACTTTCGAGGAAGTCGCAAGATTCTGCACAGCGACAACATAGTTGCCATTGACCGCGGTATTGCCAGCGACCGCTGTTACATACTTGTTGTCGGAAGTAGTGGCGGCATAGCCGGGAAACTGCGGGTTGGTTTTGCTGCTGAGTTCGGTAATGGTGGTCCGAAAGGTCGACAACAAGGACTTCAAGGTGCCAATGCCGGAGATGCTTGCGGTGTTGTTCGCAGTTCCCCGGTCGATCTGACCTTGCTTGGCCGCTTTGTCAGCGTTCACCAAGGCTTTGACGATAGCACCGGTATCGAGGCCGGAGCCTAGACCGGTACCCGGTAGAATTGGACTTGCCATGGAGATCTCCCTTCAGTGTGTCGCCGGTCTTTTGACCATTACAACGTCCAAAAGAACATAGCAACAATTTTCATGCCAGCTGTCAGACTTTAGCGCTGAACAACAAGCTGCTCGCATCATTCAAACTATTGGCCAACTTCAGGACTTCTTCGTTGGGGATCTGACGAATCACCTCACCGGAGTCACTGGCAATGACCTTGACGACAACCTTGCCAGAAGGCTCGTCGATAGAAAATTCCAGGTTACGTTTGACCGATTGCACAAACTCTTCAATTTCCTTAATGGCCATTTTCAGTTTGTCCTGCTCGGTTTGCGCACTCTTACTCTCTTCCTTGACAGTCGGCAGCGCCACAACGTCCGCTCGAGGCTTCTCCACAGGCTTGTCAGCAACAGGCGTTGCCGGCTTGGCCGCAGGATAAGACAAGTTCAGCTTCATGCTCATATCCATGTCCATCACCTCTTAAAGTAAAAAGCGAGAGAGCACGACCAGCGCACTCCCCCGCCAAAGCTTAGTCAGCTATTACTGAAGCAGTTTCAGTACAGCGGACGGCAGTTGGTTGGCCTGTGCCAGAACTGCGGTGGAAGCTTGTTGCAGAGTTTGTTGCTTGGTCAGCTGTGCAGTTTCAGCAGCGAAGTCGGTATCTTGTACGCGACCCAGTGCAGCACTGGCGTTTTCGTTGATGTTCTGCAGGTTGGAAATGGTGCTGGTCAGGCGGTTTTGTGCAGCACCGAGGTCAGCACGGCTGGAGTTGATGGTTGCCAGAGCCTTGTCGATCGCGTCGATCGAAGCCTTGGAGCTGGCTTCGGCGGTGGTGCTGTTGTTACCGGTAATGGCGATAGCACCGGAGTTAACACCCAGGGTGGTAGCGTCGAAGCCGCTGGCCAGAGTGATGGTGATCTGGTTGGTAGCACCGGTGTTGGAACCGACCTGGAAGGTCATGGTGCCAGCAGTACCGTCGATCAGGTTCTTGCCGTTCAGGTTGGTCGACTTGGCGATACGAGTCAGCTCGTCCGACATCGAAGCGAATTCTTTGTTCAGTGCAACACGGTCAGCAGTACCGTTGGAGTCGTTTCGTGCTTGAACGGCCAGTTCACGCATACGTTGCAGGATGTTGGTGGATTCCTGCATCGCGCCTTCAGCGGTCTGAGCGATGGAGATACCGTCGTTGGCGTTTTTGATCGCCATGGTCTGACCGCGGATCTGCGAAGTCATACGGGTAGCGATTTGCAGGCCGGCGGCGTCGTCTTTTGCGCTGTTGATTTTCAGGCCGGAAGACAGGCGAGTCATCGAAGTCGACAGAGCGTCGGAAGCACGGTTCAGGTTCTTCTGAACGTTCAACGATGTGACGTTAGTGTTTACTGTTAAAGCCATGACGAATTCCTCGTTGGTTGGGTACTGCGGCTTCCGGCCCTGGCAACCGCCGGGTATGGCCTAGAGAACCTTCGTAATAGTTATCGTCGGCAATGCAAGTTGCTTTAGGGGATTTTCAAAAAATTTTGCCATCAGCGTGCCACCCCTCGTAAATCAAGGGCTCGGCGTTCTTAAGCCGTGGAAAAATGACGCCAGAAAAATGCCGGAGAGGGCCCGAGCGAGGAGGTCGCCCGGGCAGGCAGGAAATATTTCAGTCCGTCGAGAGGGAACACAGCACTTCAACACATTCGTATTGCAGGTAGTCGGCCAGGGCCAGCCAGTTTTGTTCTTGCTGGCATTCGAACATCAGGCCAAGCAATGCCCCCCAGTCCTGGCGCTGCTCTTGCGACGCGCTATCGATCACCGGCTGGATCGCCCCCATCAACTGGACCATGGTCATGGCCGCCTCGACATCACGCCCCAGGCGAAAGCCTTGGGCGCATTGCTGCAAGCGGGCGATCAACCCTTCGATTTCGCTCATTGGCTGAACTCCGGATGATAGGTCGTCCCGGCGATCATCGCCCCGTCCCGACTGCTGTTATAGAAGCGCACCCGCGGATGACCGGCGATAAAGCGCTCCAGCTCGCACAGGTAACTGCGGAAATTGAGTTGGGTCCTGACCCGCTGGCCATGCCCATCCAGCACCCAGTGCCTGGCCGCGCCCAACTGCGGCCCCAGCTCACCGTCGAGCCAGCCGGCATGGGTCTTGTTCATCGGGAAGGCAAAGTCGGCACCGAACAGGGTGACCTGCTCGGCACCCATTTTTACCGCCAGGTCCACCGCCGGATGAATCACGCTGCCACCGACATACAACTGTGCCTTGGGCAGTTGCTCGCGCATCCGCGTGTAAATCGGGCTGGCGGAATACCCGACATACCGCGGCCCCTGCCAGAGCGCCAGAATCTGCGGATCGACCATCGGCAGATAGACCAGGGTGATGGCTGCCGATTTTTCTGGCGGCAGGTGCAGGCCGGAAATCCGGTGATCGATACTGACCACAATGTCCGGCTCGATCCCCTGCTTGAGCAGCGGCCGGTAGGCGGTATCGACACAGATAAACAGAGGCCGCCGGGCTTGGGCGCGAATCTCGCGCAAGCGCTCGAAATGCCGTTCCAGGCTCGGCCCGGTGGCAATCACAAAGACCTCGCGGCCCGGCTGGGTGCCGAACAACTCGGCCACGTCACTGTCGCCGGTCACCAACTCGGCACTCGATTGCAGGCGCTGGGTGACCTCAGGGGAATCGGCCACGAAATCACGGTTATTGAAGGCCAGGTGCACCTCGCTAACCAGACGATCGCGGATCTTGGCGTTGTAGTCATCTGCCAGCACCAGCTCGGACGGCAAGGCGAAGAACGGCAACTGGATTTCCGCCAGATCGCCGGCATAACCCAGTTCCACTCGAGGATCGTTCAACCAGGCCCGCTGATCGAGCAATTGCAGCACCAACGCAAACACCGCGCCGTTCAGGATATGCACCTGCAAACGTTGCAGCGCCGGGTTTTCCAGCAGTATCTGCTGCAAGTCGCCCAAGCCGGTGCCGTACAGATGGATCACCGGGCTGTCGGCCGGCAGGCTCGCTGCCTGGGTTCGTGCTTCCGCCGTGCGATCGTGGCGGCTGGTGAGCTGAATGCCGGAAATACTCAAGGTCGAACCCAGGCCTTCGACCAGATCCGCCTGCAACCCGGCACTGTCTTCCGCCAGCAACCGTTCAAGCAGTCGTGGCCAGCGAGCCTGTATTGCCTGGGCATTGCCCTCGAAGCTTTCGCTCATGCTGTCTCGCCTATCTTCATGCAAAAAAAATAGCGCTCAGGGTACACCCTGGGCGCTATTTTTTGGATGCCGCGGGATCAACTCATGGGCGATAGATAATCGCCGACCCCCAGGACAGCCCCACACCGAAGCCACTCAGGGCCACACGTTGCCACTTCGATTCGAGCACGTGCTTTTCCAGCAGCAGCGGAATGCTCGACGACACGGTGTTACCGGTCTCGACCATGTCCTTGATGAACTTTTCCGGCTCGCCTTCGAAACGGCGCGCCACGGCGTCGACGATCGCCGCACTGCCCTGGTGGATACAGAACGCATCGATCTGCTCCTCCTTCAGGCCCGACTCATCCAGCAATTCGTTCAAATGCGCCGGGACTTTCAGCAAGGCAAAGTTGAACACCTGACGGCCATTCATGAAAAACACGCCATCGGTGACTTTCAGGTGCGGGGCGCCGGAACCGTCGGTGCCGAACTTGGCCTTGCCCAGCTGCCAGGGAGCGTCTTCGCCCATCCAGGTCGCGGTCGCCGCATCGCCGAACAGCATGGTGGTGTTGCGGTCTTCCGGATCGACGATCTTCGAGTAAGGGTCGGCGGTGACCAGCAGGCCGTTCTTCAGGCCCGCGGCTTCCATGAAGCCCTTGAGCGCGTAGATGCCGTAGACATAACCGGAGCAGCCCAGGGAAATATCGAAGGCCGCGACGTGAGTCGGCAGGCCCAGCTTGTCCTGGACGATGGCGGCGGTGTGCGGCAGACCTTCTTCGTCGCCGTTCTGGGTGACGACGATCAGCGCGTCGATCGACTCGCGCGACAGTTGCGGGTTGTTGGCGAACAGCGCATTGACTGCTTCGACACACAGGTCCGAGGTTTCCTGCGTGGCGTCTTTGCGCGGCAGGAAGGCCGAACCGATCTTGCCCAGGATGAACTCTTCATCCTTCTCGAATTTTGCACCTTGTGCGTAATTGTCTACGCCGGCTACAGGCACGTAGCTCGCAATGCTCTTTATGCCAATCATTACGGCTTCCCAATAATAAACAGCTGAATACCCCGACCATCGGGACCGGGGCTGCCGACAAACAGACATCCTGGCGCCCCTGACGGGCGACAGCGGGAAGAATAGAAGGCTATCACTGCACCGTTTACCGGCCAGGCGCCATCTCCCCGGTCAATACAATACAGTGAAGATGCGCGTTATGACTCGCAGGTCACGCTATTTTGCCGAATCAGCCATACAAACGACTATTCGACAAATGCCCAATCCAGTGCGGTGCCACGCTTGAGGGCCTGGCGCGCGCAACGCCCGAGGATCGCGTCGATGTGCTTGGGGGCCAGCCCCAGGCCCGGACGAATGGCCCTGACGTTATCGCTGCTGAACACCTCCCCCGCCGCCATATCGCGGGTGACATAGAGGGAACGGCGGTACAACACCGATTGCCGCTCGGCCTCGGTCGCGCCGTAACGCACCTGGCCCAGAGCCTGCCAGGCACGTTCGGTTTCCACCACCAGGCTGTGCAGCTCCGCCGGTTCCAGGGAAAAACTCGCATCCACCCCGCCGGCGGCGCGGTCGAGGGTGAAGTGTTTCTCCACCACCGTGGCGCCCAGCGCCACGGCGGCCACCGAAACCCCGACGCCCATGGAGTGATCGGACAAACCGACCTCGCAGCCGAACAGCTCGCGCAAATGCGGGATGGTCAGGATGTTGCTGTTCTCCGGCGAAGCCGGGTAGGTGCTGGTGCACTTGAGCAACACCAGGTCCTTGCAACCCGCCTCCCGGGCGGCGCGCACGCTTTCGTCCAGCTCGGCGATGCTGGCCATGCCGGTGGAAATGATCAGCGGCTTGCCGGTGGCCGCGACCCGACGAATCAGCGGCAGGTCAGTGTTTTCGAAACTGGCGATCTTGTAGGCCGGCACGTCGAGGCTTTCGAGGAAGTCCACCGCGCTCTCATCGAACGGCGTGGAGAATGCCAGCATTCCCAATTCCCTGGCGCGGGCGAAGATCGACGCGTGCCACTGCCAGGGTGTGTGGGCCTTTTCATACAGGGCATACAGCGAGGAACCGGCCCAGAGACTGGCCGGATCCTTGATGAAGAATTCGCCATGCTCCAGGTCCAGGGTCATGGTGTCGGCGGTATAGGTCTGCAACTTCAGGGCATGGGCGCCGGCCTTGGCCGCGGCCTCGACGATCTGCAGGGCAACGTCCAGCGACTGGTTATGGTTGCCGCTCATCTCGGCAATGATGAACGGCGGCGAACCGGCGCCAATCGAGCGCGAGCCGATCTTGAAACTAGTCATTGGGGTTTTCCTTCGATTCACGCGTAAATTCGCCGGTGGCCGGGTCATCCCCAGCACGGCGCAATGGATTGCGGGTCATCTCGAACAGGGCCACCGCCACCCGCGATGCGCCCTGCCCGTCGACCAATTGCCGGGAGCGTTGCGCCAGGCTCTGGCGCTGCGGGTAATCGCCGACGAGCGCCGCGACCGCCTGACGGATCTGCTCGACGCTCACCTGCTCGCTGGGCCCCAGGTAGACATGCATGCCTGCCTCGGCCAACAGCCGGGCATTGGCCTCTTGATTGCCAGCGACGCTGATGCACAGGGTCGGCAGGCCCAGGGCGGCGCGCTCCCAGCTGGTGCCGCCGCCGGCACCGATAAACAGGTCGGCCTCGGCCATCAAGCGGGAAAAGTCGCTGACATAGGCGTGCAAGCGCCAATGCCCGCGACCGGCCGCCAGTTCCTGCATCTGCGCCCAGGCCGGGTTACCGGCCCCGGCGACAAAATCCACCTCCAGGCCGTCGAACGCACTCAAGGCCAGCATCGCCTGGTATGTCTGGCTGGCCGCATCGAAACCGCCGAAATTCACCAGCACCCGATTCGCTCGCTCGCGAATGGCGATCGGCGGGCAGCGAAACTCCTCGCGCAGCAAGGCGAAATGCGGCCCCAGCAGCGCCCGACACTCAGCGTCGATCAAATCGGCATAGGCCTGCGGTGTGCCGCTGAAGTTCTGGTCGAGCAACAGATCAACGGCATGCCGTCGATTGGCCAGGTCATCGATGGCGGCAATCCGCGGTGCCCATTGCCGCGCCGCCTGCTGCCACTGCCAGTCGAGGCCGTAGTGATCGACCAGCACCCAGTCGAATCGCGGCTGATCCTGCAACGCAGCCTGCAAGGCGGCGATATCCGCCTGCCAGGGCAGCGGCGCCTCGATGTCCTGCGCGCATTCACCCGGATAACTCGCCGGCAGGGCGAACGTCAGGAAACCCAGCTCGGCCAGACGCTCCAACTGCTGCCCGGGCAAGCTTCGGCAAGCGAATGCCACTGTGGCGCCCTGCTCGCGCAACGCCCTGGCCAGGGTCAGGCAGCGGGCGATATGGCCGCTGCCAATGGCCGGCGAGGCATCGGCCCGGATCAGCACCCTCACTCCAGCTCTCCACCGGCTTTTAGCGCCGCGTACAGGTACTCCGCGCGCAGCCAGTCTTCCTCGGTGTCGATGTCCTGCACCAGATGCCGCGGCAGGATCACCGGCAGGCTGAGCGGGGAAAACACCAGGTCGCCGCGCAACCAGGCCTCGCTGCGCCCCCAATAGAACTGCCCGGCATCCTGATAGGCCGGTGGCAGGTCCTGGGAGCGTGTGTTGCGAAACTCCGGATAAAGCGAGGTCAGCGCGCCCTGCTCGTCGAGGGTCAGGGCCCGCTGCACCGGAAACGCGAAGCTGCACACGGAAAACGCGAAGGACTTCTCAGGATGAGCCTCCAGCGCCGCCAGGCCCTGGCGCAGGTAGCGCAGCTGCAGCAAAGGCGCGGTGGCGTAAATGCAGCAGGCGTAATCGAAGATCTCGCCACGCTCCTGCAACTGCTGCAAAGCATGCACGATCACCGGCCCGGTGCCGGTGAAATCGTCCGCCAGCTCGGCCGGGCGCATGAACGGCACCGTGGCGCCGCAGGCCCTGGCCAGCTCGGCGATCTCCGGGTCTTCGGTACTGACCAGCACCTGGTCGAACAACCCGGAGCGCAGCGCCGTCGCAATCGAGCGGGCAATCATCGGCACGCCGTCGAACGGCTTGAGGTTCTTGCGCGCGATGCGTTTGCTGCCGCCACGGGCGGGAATGATGGCGATGGCACTCAAGGCTGGGCGGGCTCCTGGATAAGCTGGCGCAATTGCTCGACCACATACGTCTGCTGCTCATCCTCCAGCGCCGGAAACAGCGGCAGGCTGATGGCCTCGGCGTAGTAGCGCTCGGCCTCGGGGAAATCCCCCGCGGCGAATCCCAGGTCGCGGTAATACGGCTGCAGATGCACCGGGATGTAATGCAGATTGACCCCGACCCCGGCCTCGCGCAATGCCTCGAATACCTCGCGATGGGAGCGGCGGATGCGTTCGGGTTGCAAGCGCACCACGTACAGATGCCATGCCGACTGCGCCTGCTCCTGAGCCTGCGGAAGGGTCAGCGGCAGATCGGCCAGCAGGTGGTCATAACGGGCCGCCAGCTGCCGGCGCCTGGCAATGAACGCGTCGAGCTTGTCCAGTTGGGACAAGCCCAGGGCCGCCTGCAGATCGGTGATGCGGTAATTGAAGCCCAGCTCGGTCTGCTGGTAGTACCAGGGTCCGTGGCTGGGCTCGGTCATCTGCGCCGGGTCGCGGGTCATGCCGTGGCTGCGCAAGCGCCGCAGGTGGTCCGCCAGTTGCGGGCTGTTGGTCAGGACCATGCCGCCCTCGGCGCTGGTGATGATCTTCACCGGATGAAAGCTGAACACCGTCATCGTCGCGAATTCGCCACAGCCCACCGGCCGCCCGGCATAGGAGGCACCCACCGCGTGGGAGGCATCCTCGATCAGCACGAAGCCATAACGCTGCGCCAGCTGCGCCATGGCGCGCATGTCGCAGCTTTGCCCGGAGAACGCCACCGCCACCACCACCTTGGGCAGGCGGCCCGTGCGTTCGGCGGCCTCCAGCTTGTGCGCCAGCGCCCGGGCATCCATGTTCCAGGTGTGCGGATCGATATCGACGAAATCCACCTCGGCGCCGCAATAACGGCCACAGTTGGCCGAGGCCAGGAAGGTATTGGGCGTGGTCCACAGCCGGTCTCCCGGTCCCAGCCCGGCGGCCAGGCAGGCAATGTGCAAGGCCGCCGTGGCGTTGCATACCGCCACCCCATGGCCGGCCTCGCAGCGGGCTGCCATGGCCTGTTCGAAGCGTTCGATGGTCGGCCCCTGGGTCAGCCAGTCGGACTGCAGCACCGCGACCACCGCATCGATGTCCGCCTGGTCGAGACTCTGGCGCCCGTAGGGAATCATGCCGACAGCCCGGCATGCAGCTCGGCGATCTGGCCCACCGAGAGAAAATGCGGATTGGTGTCGGAGCGGTATTCGAACTGCTCGTCCACCGGTCGCCCGCGCTCGCCCAGGCCGTCCACGGCAAAGTCGACATTGACGTTGGTAAAGCGGATCGACGGCTGGATGGTGTAGTGATCGGCGAACTCCAGGGTCATGCGCGCGTCATCCAGCGGCACCATCAGCTCGTGGAGTTTTTCCCCCGGACGAATGCCCACCTGCTTGTGCGGCAGGTTTTGCGCCATGCCACGCGCCAGGTCGACGATCCGGATCGACGGGATCTTCGGCACGAAGACTTCACCGCCATGCATGCGCGAGAAGCTGTCGAGCACGAACTGCACCCCGTGATCCAGGGTAATCCAGAAACGGGTCATGCGCTCGTCGGTGATCGGCAGCTCGCGGGCGCCTTCGGCGATCAGCTTGCTGAAGAACGGCACCACCGAACCCCGGGAGCCGGCCACGTTGCCGTAGCGCACCACGGCAAAACGGGTCGGCTGGTCGCCGGCGATATTGTTCGCCGCGACGAACAGCTTGTCCGACAGCAGCTTGGTCGCGCCATACAGGTTGACCGGGCTGGCCGCCTTGTCGGTGGACAGCGCGACCACTTTCTTCACGCCATTGTCGATGGCCGCGGCGATGATGTTTTCCGCGCCGTTGACGTTGGTGCGGATGCACTCGGTGGGGTTGTATTCCGCGGCCGGCACCTGCTTCAGGGCCGCGGCGTGCACCACATAGTCGATCCCGCGCATGGCCTGGCGCAGGCGCTCGGCATCGCGCACGTCGCCAAGGAAATAACGCATGCAGGGCGCATTGAAGGTCTGCTGCATTTCGTACTGTTTCAGTTCATCGCGGGAGAACACCACCACCCGCTTGGGCTGGTATTGCTCCAGCAGACGCCGGATGAAATTGCGCCCGAACGAACCGGTGCCGCCGGAGATAAAAATCGATTTGCCGTTGAACATGCCTTGAGTCCTTTTTCCTGTCAGCCAGGCTTATGCGAGCAGCTGTGCCCAGTCGACACTGGCAGGAGCGCCAGGGGTGAAGCCCTTGCCGCTCCGGCTCAGGTTCTGGTTGTAGGCCACATCGTGCTCGAAGCGGGCCTGCCATTTGTCACGCAGCGCCGCCGCGGCCTGGGCATCGTCCGCCAGGGTGCCCGGATGGAGGATCTGCACCTGCGGGGTCCAGACCGTCAACAGCCCGGCATCGGCGACCTTCAGGCACAGGTCGACATCAGCGAATGCTTCGGCGAAATGTTCTTCGTCCAGGCCGCCGACGGCGTTATAGACGTCCTTGCGAATCATCAGGCAGGCGCCGGAAACCGCCGAATAGTTCTGCTCGGCCAGCAAGCCGTTCAGGTAGCCACTGGCGCCTTTCGGCTCACCGGCGAATGCCGCGCCCAGATGCTCGTTCAGCCCGAGCACCAGGCCGGCCGAGGTGGTCCCACCCTTGGCATCCACCAGGCGCGCGCCGACGATCCCCACTTCCGGCCGCTGCGCCTGATTGAGCAGGCTCTCCATCCAGTCGGCATTGACCACTTCGCCGTCGGCCGCCAGCAGCACCAGGTAGTCGCCGCGGGCCTCCTGGCTCGCCGCGTTGTACAGCGCCGCGCCGCTCAGGCGCTGCGGGCTGCGCAGCACGCGGATACGATCGCCCTTCTGCTCCAGGCTGGTGAGCCAGTCGGCCAGTTCTGCAGACTGGCTATGGTTGTCGGCGATGACCACTTCGTAACGCTGGTAGCGCGTGCGTTGCAGCACGCTGACCAGGCAGCGCTGCAGCTGCTCGAGGTTGTCCTCGCTGCGCAGGATGATCGAGGCCAGCGGACGTTCGCCATGACCGTAGTTGATCTGGTAGACGCCGGTTTGCGCCGAGCTGACCTGGGCCCGGTAGCCACGCTTGCCCAGATGACGAGTCAACACCTGGCTGTACTGGGTGTTCTCCTGCGCTGTCGGGGCCTGGCCGAGCAACAGCGGTTCGGCCAGGTGGGCCAGGCCCGCCAGCCCGCCGTCTTCGATCAGGCGCAGCAGCAGGTCGTATTCCATGGCTTGTGGAAAGGCCGTCGAATAGCCGCCGGCAGCCGCCAGCACATCCCGGCGAATCAGCCAGTGGCCGGCCATCATGTCCGGCACGCTTTGCAGCAGGTCGAGGTTGATACCCGGGCGGAACACATCCTTCAGCGCGCCATCGGCGCCGTAGTGGATTTCGTCCATGGCCACCGCGCGGCACCCTTGCGCGCCGAGCAGTTCCAGGCTCGCGCGCAGCAGGCCGCTGGCGGTGAAACGCTCGCCGGCACGGGCCAGGAGCAACCAGTCACGGGAGGATTGCGCCGCGACCTGGTTGATTCGCTCCACATAGTTGCTGGTGCTGACCTTGACGAAATGCACGGTGTCCTGGGCGGTGGTGGTCGCCGGCAGGTCGCCCGTGGTGAAGACCACCACCTGGAAGGAGCGGCAATGGCCGTTGACCAGGCTGTCGAAGGTCGCCTGCAACTTGACCATGTCCGCGTCGAGGTCGAGCAGCAGGATGCCGAAGCTCGGTCCACCGTTGTGCCGGGCCAGGTGCTCGTTGATCGCCTTGAGCTGTTGCGCCTCGGGGTTGCGCGCCTCCAGCCACTTCAGCAGGCGCCCCGAAGGCATGTTTTCCAGCAGCCCCGGGCCGTCCTGGAAAGGCACCGACGCCAGGCGCTCGGCCCAGACCTGCAATTTGCGGGCATCGTTCTGTTCCTCGGAGTCCTGCTCCGTGGAAGCCTGCAGCGAGGCCGCCAGACGCCGGACCACCTCAAGGTTGAACAGGTTGCACGACAGCGCCTCCCACAAGCGGCTGCGCAGGGTGCGATCGGTGTCGTTGGGTTGTACCTGCATCAGTTCCTGCTGCTTGAGCAGTACGCCTTCAAGCTCCTGGAGCTGCAGGCGGCCAGCCGGCATCGCATGCATGAGGAATTCGAACTCGGTCAACAGGTCGAACATCGGCTTGTTGTAGAACGGCATCTCGACGAACTGCTCCGGGCCGAACGAACGCACCGGCTCGGCCCCGGGCTCGACCCAGGCCGAACGGAAAATCATCTTGCCATTGAGCGAGCGCCCGGTGAGCAGGCACTCGGCCATGGCCCTGAAGCTGTCCAGGGCAAGCTGCTTGGCCTGTTGCGGCCCCTGGGCGCTCAAGCCGGTGGGCAACGACGCCAGGAACCCGGCGAACGCCTCGCGCTGGGCCACCGACTTGGCGTCGCCGTAGGTCAGCACCGTCAACACATCGGTGTTGTGCTCCGAGGCGTTGTAGTTGACCTCCCGCACGGCGAACGGGATCGGCAGGATCCGTGCCTTGGCCGAGGCCAGCAGGAAGAAGGTATGGCCGATTTCCTGCCATTCGAAGCTGGTCCCCGGCGGCAGCAGGCTGTACCACTGTTGCAGCAGGTCGGTGCGGGTCACCGCGTAGAACGGCGGCAGGAAATGGCTCATGAACGCCATGACCCGCTCGCCGGCATCTTCCGAGGCGTAGTCCTCGATCACCCGGCAATCGCGCCGGTAGTAGTTCACCTCGGCGGCGCGGGCCAGGTACATCATCCCGTAGCCGTGGCACAGGCCGTAGTCGGGGTTGGCTTCGAGAAACTCCACCGACTCGGTCAGCGCGCCATGCAGCAGGAAGTCGTCGTCGGCGGCAAACACCATGTACGGCGTCGTCACCTGCCCGACACCGTAGGTCAGCTTGTCCTGCAGGCCCTTGTAGGTGTACTGCGGCAGATGCCGGTAGTCGACCTGGGGGAACTGCCCGGCCAGGCTTGCGTCGGCGTGCAGCGAAGAGTCCAGCACCAGGATCTTGCAGGGGTAGGTGCTGTAGTACTGCAAGGTGCGGCGCAAGAACGCCTTGCGATTGTGGGACATCACCACCAGCGTGAAACGCTCGCTCAACGGTGCGCTAGTGTTTTGAGCCTTGTCTTGAACCTGCATCAGTGTTTCCCCACAACCGGCAAAGTGCTGTTACCTGCAAACCATTGAATTCAACGAACGCGACGCAGATAGCCATCCGGCGCCACGGTGATCAGCAGCTTGTTCTGCATCTGGTAGTCGATCTCGAAGTCGCGGTTCTCTTCCAGGTAGGCCCAGACCGCGGTTTTCGGGTTGTCGCCCGGGCCCCATGGACGGTCCGGGAAGAAGTCCGCCGGCATGTCCTCGACCACGGTGTCCATCACCACGCAGTAGCTGTCCACCGACACCAGCGGCGCATACAGGCGCAGCTCTTCGAGCACGTGCTCGTGGGTGTGGTTGGAGTCCAGGACCAGGATGACTTTCTTGCCCGCGGCCGCGGCACGCACCTGCTCGGCAATCGCCGGATCGATGCTCGAGCCTTCGATCATCTTGATCCGCTTGCTCATCGGATGGCTTTCGATGGCTTCGCGGTTATGGGCGCGGATATCCAGGTCGATGCCCAGCACTTCGCCGTGGCCCTGCAGTTCGAGCAGCGAGGCGTAGTAGATGATCGAGCCACCGTGGGCGATGCCGCATTCGATCACCAGGTCCGGCTTGACCCGCCAGATGATCTCCTGCATGGCCATCATGTCCTGGGGCAGCTGGATGATCGGGCGGCCCATCCAGGAGAAGTGATAGCTGTACTTGTGGCCGGCGGACTCGTTGAAGAAGTCGCGCGCCAGGCCCTTGAGTTTCTGGTCTTCGCCCTGGGCGCGGATCTGCGCCTGGCACTCGGCTTCGAAGGCTTGGTTGATGCTGTTGTCGGTCATGGTCGGGTCTCAATAAACGTCATTGGAACGAAGCGCTGTCGACTGCGTGATAGACATAACGCCCATCGGTCATGCGCTTGATTTCGTCGAGATAGTTGGAATTCATCACAAACAGGTTGGCGCCCTCGGGCAAGGTCGCCATGACCTCTTCGGGGGACGACACGCGGGCGCCGCTCAGGGGCAGATAACGGCCCTGCTTGGCCGGATTGATATCCACCACCTGGTCCACCGAAACGCCCGCGCGCTGCAGGAACAGCGAATAGATCACGCCCTTGGACGACGCGCCCCAGATCGCCGAACCCGCCTCGGGCTGGGCCTGGATGATCTGCTTGGCGCGCTCGATGCTGGCGGTGAAATCCAGCGGCATCTCCAGGCGCTCGACCGCTGTCTCGCCCGGCTCACGCAAGGTGCCGAGGTCGGCCACCACGTACAGGTACTGGCCGCCGAACAGGTGACCGGCTTCGTGCACGGTGCCGAACATCCGCCGCAGGTCATCCAGGCGGAAGTAGTTCACATGCTCGTAGAACACGTCGAACCAGGCGCGATGCTCGACGATCCAGTCGAAGCACGGTACTTCGATGTAGATCTGCCCGCCCTGGTTGGCCTCGGCCATCTCCGCCAGGAACGCCCGCGGGTCGGCGATATGCTCCAGCACATGGCGCAACACCACGGCATCGGCCGACAGGCCCAGGCCACGGGTAAAGGGCGCCTTGATCACATCGGCGTTATCGCCCTCGTAGGCCGGGTCGATGCCGGTAATGCGGTAGCCCCGCTCACGCAGCAGCTCGAGGAAATAGCCCTTGCCGCAACCGACCTCGATCAACTCGCGGCCCTTGAAATGCCGGGCGATGATGCCCTCGACATCCTGCAGGTGGCGCTGGAACTGCGCCGAGTGGGCCTGCTCGTTCTGGTAGTCGCTGTCGTAGCTCAGCTTGTCGGGGTCGAAAGCCTGGTTGAAGATCAGGCCGCTCTCCTCGTCCTGCACCAGCACCATGTCGGCAGAGGCCGACGCCCTGGCGCTCTGCGCGTCGGCGAAGGTGCGGTTCTGCAGCACCGGCAGGTCCATGACCCGATACAACTCATGCCCCATGTTCTGCTCCCAATAGTTGTTGCAGGCGCTGGTTCGCCCCCCAGAACGCCATGGGCTCATGGGCGGGATAGGGGTAATGCCCCAGGTTCAGGCGGATCATCGAGCCGCGCTCGCGCACCCGTCGTTCGACCAGCGCACGAACCGATATCGGCTGGCCGCTGGAACAGTTGACCACCCCGGAAAAATCCCGCCGTTGCAGCAGCGCTGCAAGGCTGGCGGCGGCGTCCTCGATGGCCAGGTAATCGCGCAGCTGTTCGCCGGCGGACATGTCGAACACCGCATCGCCGGCGTCGATCGCCCGGTCCAGGGCGGCCAGCAGGCTGTTGGGGTTCTGCCCAACACCATGCAGATAGAACAGCCGCGCCCATTGCAAGGTGAAAGGCAGCTGCTGCTGCAGGTTTTCCAGGAACAGCCGCAAGCTGTGCTTGGCCAACCCATAGGGATTACTCGGCTGCGCCGGTGTCTGCTCGTCGAGCGGACCGCTCTGCATACCGTATTCGAAACAGGTACCGGTGATCATGACCTGGGGCACGCCCGCCTCGACCGCGGCCTTGATGAACCGGTAGTCGGCCATCAGGTTGTGCTCGAGATGGAACAGCGCCTTGTAGTTCGGCAGCCCCGGCCAGGCCAGGTGCGCCAGGGCATCGACGCCGTCGACCAGGGAGGCGATATCGCTATCGACGGCATGCACGTCCGCGGCCACCCGCTCCACCGCTCCAGCCCAGGGCATGGCGGCCAGCTTTTGTGGATCACGAGCCAGCGCCCGCACCTGGCAACCACGGGCCAGCAAGGCGGCGACCAGATGCCGACCGACAAACCCGCTGGCCCCGGTGACCAGTACCTTCAAGCCACTCACAGCAGCTTCAACTCGGGCACGGCGATCACGAAGCGCCCGCCCCACTGCCGAACGTGAGCCAGCTGCTCGCTGACTTCCGACAGCAGGTTCCACGGCAGCACCAGCACATAGTCCGGGCGCTCGCTGTCGATACGCTCTGGCGCAACCACCGGAATCCGGCTGCCAGGCAGGAACTTGCCCTGCTTGTGCGGGCTGGCGTCGGCGACCCAGGCCAGCAGGTCCGGCTTGACCCCGGCGTAATTGAGCAAGGTGTTGCCCTTGGCCGCGGCGCCGTAACCCACCACGCGCTTGCCTTCGGCCTTGGCCTGGAGCAGGAAGCGCAGCAGGTCATGCTTGATGCGCTCGGCGGCCGGCGCCAGGGTTGCGTAGTACTCGGGGGTCTTCACGCCCGCGTCGAACTCGGTTTGCAACTGCTGCTGCACCGCCGGTTGCACGGCGCGGCGTTCGCCGTCCTTGCGCTGGACGAAAACCCGCAGCGAACCGCCATGGGTCGGCAGCTGGCTGACGTCGAAGACTTCCAGTCCGTTGCGCTCGCACAGTGCCTGCACCGCGGTCAGGGACAGATAGGAATAGTGTTCGTGATATAGGGTGTCGAACTGCGCGCCGGCCATCAGCGTCAGCAGTTGCGGGAATTCGAAGGTGGCCACGCCGGTCGGCTTGAGCAGCGTCGCGAAACCACCGAGGAAATCGTTGATGTCCGGTACATGGGCCAGCACATTGTTGGCCGCCATCAGGTCCGCCGCCCAGCCTTGGTTTTTCAGCTGCGCGGCGGTGTCGCGACCGAAGAACAGCTCACGAATCTCCAGGCCTTTTTCCCGCGCGGCTTGCGCGGTGCTGCGGGTCGGCTCGACGCCCAGGCATTTGATCCCGCGAGCGGCCACGTACTGCAACAGGTAACCGTCGTTGGCGGCGACTTCCACCACACGGCTGTCAGCCGTCAAGCCAAAGCGCTCGACCATCTCGGCCACATAGCGCTCGGCGTGGGCCAGCCAAGTGCTGGAGAACGAACTGAAATAGGCGTATTCGGCATCGAACAGGCTTTCGGCGCTGGTGTAATCCTCGGTCTGTACCAGCCAGCATTGCTGGCACACGGCAACCTTCAGCGGCACCCATTGCTCGGCCTGTTCAAGACGCTCGGCATGCACATAGGCGTTGGACGGTGGTGAGGTGCCGAGGTCGATCAACGGCAGGCTCAGCGGTGCGGCGCACCCACGGCAGTTCATAGACGCACTCCAGCAAAGTGTTGATCGAGCGCGGGATGGCTGGAATCCCGGGCCGACAGATTATTGACAGGCAACGGCCAGGCAATCGCCAGCCGTGGATCATTCACCGACAGACCGCCCTCGTGCTCCGGCGTGTAATCGGCGCTGTGCAGGTAGAGCAGCTCGGCGTCGTCGGTGAGGGTCTGAAAACCGTGGGCGAATCCGGCCGGGATCAGCAGGCTGCGGCCATCGCCGGCCTTCAAGTGCTCGCCGTGCCAGTGCAGAAAGGTCTCGGAGTCCGGACGCAGATCCACCGCCACATCCCACACCTCGCCGCGCAGGCAGGTAATCAGCTTGGCTTCCGGCGCATTGGCGTTCTGGTAATGCAGACCGCGCACACTGCCCTTCTCGCGGGTACAGGAATGGTTGATCTGGCGGATATGAAACTCGCTGCCGAATGCACTCAGACTGCCTTCGCAGAACAGCCGGGCGAAGTGTCCGCGCTGATCTTCGAAGCGTTTGTGCTGGACGCTGAACAGCCCGGCCAGCGGCAGCTGTTTCAAGGAAAACTCGCTCACAGCGCGCCCCGGTACAGATTCAGTTGAGCGAGGGTCACAGCGCGCATATCGTCGCCACGTTGCCAGGCCAGGTGCCAATCCAGGGTCTGCGCCAGGCATTGCTGCAGCGACCAGCGCGGTTGCCAGGCCAGCAGCTGGCGTGCGCGGCTGCTGTCCAGGCGCAACAGGCCGGCCTCGTGCAGGTCGCTCGGTTCGATGCGCAAGCCGGGGGCCGCCGGCCAGCGCGCGGCCAGCAACTCGACCACTTCGCCGACGCTGCACATGTCCACTTCGCTTGGCCCGAAGTTCCAGGCCCCGGCGAACTGCGGCCCTTGTTCGTAGAGCCCGGCGGCCAGTTGCAGGTAGCCGGCCAGTGGCTCCAGGGCGTGCTGCCACGGGCGCACCGCCTGCGGGTAGCGCAGGGTCACCGGCTCGTCGGCCGACCAGGCCTTGAGCACATCGGGAATCAGCCGTTCCGGGGCAAAGTCGCCGCCGCCCAGCACGTTGCCGGCACGCGCGGTGGCCAGGGCCAGGCCATGCTCGGCATAACACTCGGCCGGGAAGAATGAGGCGGCATAGGACTGCGCCAGCAATTCGCAGCACGCCTTGCTGCTGCTGTAGGGGTCATGCCCACCCAGGGCTTCGTTTTCGCGGTAGGGCCACAGCCATTCCTGGTTGGCGTAGACCTTGTCGGTGGTCACCAGCACGCAGGCGCGCACGCCGCCGACCTGGCGGATCGCTTCCAGCAGGTTCAGGGTGCCCATCACGTTGCTCGAGTAAGTACCCAGCGGGTCGCGATAGCCCTCGCGCACCAGCGGTTGCGCCGCCAGGTGCAGGACGATTTCCGGCTGCGTCTCGGCGATCAGCTCCAGCAAGGCGCCAAGATCGCGCAGGTCGCCACGCTGGTCGTTGATGCCCTCGGCGACCCGCGCCAGCTCGAACAGACTCGGCTCGGTCGCAGGGTCCAGGGAAAAACCGCTGACTTCGGCCCCCAGGCTTTGCAGCCACAGGGTCAGCCAGCTGCCCTTGAAGCCGGTGTGGCCGGTCAGCAGGACCCGCTTGCCGCGCCAGAATTGCGGGCTCAGTCCCATTGCTTCCATGGGGCCTCCCCACTCTGCCAGAGCTGCTCCAGGTGGTTCTTGTCACGCAGGGTGTCCATCGGATGCCAGAAGCCGTCGTGCTGGAAGGCGTGCAACTGGCCTTGCCGGGCCAGGGTAGTCAGCGGCTCGGCTTCCCACACCGTGTCGTCGGCGCTCAGCAGCGGCAACACCTTGGGCGACAGCACGAAGAAGCCACCGTTGATCCAGCCACCCTCACCGCGGGGCTTTTCGGTAAAGCCCAGGACGCTGTCGCCGTCGCGCTCCAGAGCGCCGTAACGGCCGGGCGGCTGCACCGCGGTGACGGTCGCGTGCTTGCCGTGGGCCAGGTGGAAGTCCACCAGGGCGCCGATATTCAGGTCGGACACACCGTCGCCGTAGGTGAAGCAGAAGGCTTCTTCGTTCTCCAGGTAACGCCCGGCCCGGCGCAGACGGCCGCCGGTCATGGTTTCCTCACCGGTGTCGATCAGCGTCACGCGCCAGGGCTCGCTGTAGTTCTGGTGAACGTCCATGCGGTTTTCCCGCATGTCGAAGGTGACATCGGAGGTGTGCAGAAAGTAGTTGGCGAAGAAGTCCTTGATCGCGTACCCCTTGTAGCCCAGGCAGATCACGAAGTCGTGAATGCCGTGGGCGGAGTACTGCTTCATGATGTGCCAGAGAATTGGCTTGCCACCAATCTCGATCATCGGCTTGGGCTTGAGATGGGACTCCTCGCTGATGCGCGTACCCAGGCCACCCGCCAAAATAACTGCCTTCATCGTCTCCCCTCTTGTTCGTCACAGGGCTCTGCCAAGCTGTACCGAGCTTTTTGCGGGCCTTCTGGATAAAACCTTGTGCCGTTGACGGCGTTTCGCGGGTCAGCGAAAACGCTCGTTTTATGGCGATATCGAGGGGGGCTTGCAGGAAACGCGCCAGCTCCTGGGTCCCGGGTCCATGACCCTGGGGCTGTGGAATAGGCCATGGGACAGTACGACAAGAGGTGCTTGAGCGGCGAAACCTGCCCCTGAATCGCCGCCATAAAAAAGCCAGGCGTCTAAGCCTGGCTGGTTGTGTTCCCGCACCCCATCAATCCGGCAGCCACCCCTGCAGCCATAGATTCAGGTTGTTGCCCCGCAGCATGTAGTCGCGCAGGACTTCTTCGCGCAGCGCATCGCCCATGCGGTAGCTGGCGTCGGGGTCGGCCAGGTGCATGCGGATCGCCTCGATCCACTCCTGGGTGCTGTTACTCACGACCTTGGTACACGGCAGGTAGCCGCGATAGGCCTCGGTGTCGGTGCAGATCACCGGGTAACCGCAGGCACCGTATTCCAACAGGCGCAGGTTGCTCTTGCAGTCGTTGAAGATGTGAAACTCCAGCGGCGCCAGGGCCAGGTCGAGGTTGAGGCTGGCCAGTTTGAACGGGTAGGCCTGCAGACTAATGACGGAGTGGAACTCATGGACATAAGGCCGCAGCTCGTCCGGACACATGCCGAAGAACACCCACTCGACTTCATTGGCCAGCTCACGCACCACATCGACAATAATTTCCAGGTCGCCGGTGTGGCTGGTCCCTCCCCCCCAGCCTACCCGTGGCTTGCTCGAGGTGCCGCGGCGGCTGGTCAGACTGCCCCAGGGATCGACCGGCAGCATGTTCGGCACGATCCGGATATCGCTGTGCATTCCCGACAGCGTATCGGCCAGCGGTTGCGTGGTGACCACTACCCGATCACACAGAGCAATGCTCTGGCGCAGCATTTCTTCGGTATTGACCGGCGTGTTGCGCGCATGGGAGTTTTTCTTCGGCGCGCTGATCACGTAGTCGTCCAGCTCGAATACCCTCAGGGCACTGGAGTAGTTTTTCATACGCTGGATATCGCTCTCCGCGCCGCCGCTGTAGCGACATTGCAGAATGATCGAATCGGGGGACAGGCGCTCAATCTCCACACTCGACGGGGACTCATAGGCGAACCGACCGAGCAGCCGCCCTTCCTCTTCCAGCGCCATGAGGGGCGCGGTCACCCGGTAATGGCCCACTGCCGTTTTGGTTACCGGCAAGCCGAGCACCAGCGGCAAGGCCCGGGTCGAGAACGGGTTCCAGTTGTCGCGCAGCCCCACCTCCAGGCTGAAGCTGGAATACCCCAGGCTCAGGGCCGGGTTGTAGGCCGGATCGCGGGCGACCAGAGGCATCCAGCGGCGATAGAAGGTGTCGTGCTCGCGCTCCTGTCGCTCCAGGGCTCCTGGCGCTTGCGGCGCCTGCTCGACGGGCGCCAGCATCAAGCTGGCATAGGGCGTCCAGACCACCAGGTAACCGTCGCGGTTGACCCGCAGGCACAGGTCGACATCACTCAGCCCCCGGGAATAGCTGACCTCATCCAGCTGGCCGACACTGTCAAAGACTTCCTTGCGCACCATCAGACAATCGCCACTGACCGCACTCCAGCTCTGCGGCACCTGCAAGCGCTGCATGTAACCGCGGGCGCTGGCGGCCTCGCCTTGGAACGGCGAACTGGCAGCGCCGGCCAGGCCAAGGATCAGCCCCGCATGCACAATCGAGCCGTCCAGGCCGAGCATCCGTGCTCCCACCACGCCGACTTCCGGCCGCCGGGCGTGATTGAGCAGTTCGTCCAGCCAGTCGCCGGAGCAGATCAGGGCATTGGCGCTGAGCAACAGCAGGTATTCGCCGCGCGCCTGTTGCGCTGCGTAATTGCGTACCGCCGCCTCAGTGCCGCTGCCGGCGAACGGCAACACCCGCAGCATGTCGGCGCCCAGCTGCGCCATCGCCTCCAGCCAAGCGGCCATGGCCGGGTCGCGGCTGCCGCTATCGACGATCAGGATCTCGTAATGGCTGTAGGCAGTCTTTTCGATCAGGCTTTCGGTGCAGCGCTGCAAGGCCGCCAGCGAATCGCCGGCCTGGATGATGATCGACACCAGCGGCCGCTGCGGGAACAGGTAGTCGATGTGGTTGAGCAGCGGCAATTCGTCATGACGAATCCGGTGCTCGACGCCGATCCTGTCCAGATGCGCACCGACCAGGCCGGCGTTGCCCTCGATCACTTCGGGCAGCGACAGCCAGTCGGCGAAATTGTATGGGCTCTCGACCTGGATCTCGGCAATGTGTCCGATGGTCTGTGGCCCCGCCTCTTCCACCAGGCGCCACAGCACGTCATGGGGGGCCAGTTCGCCGAAGGCCGGATCGAAACCGCCCAGAGCCAGAAAACGTTCGCGCTCGAATGCCAGCATCCGGCCGACATAGGGGTAACCGCGCATCAGGTCCAGGTTGAAGTCCGGCTTGAACACCGGATCGCTGGACTCGCCCTCGATCCGCGCGCCTTCATCGCTGTAGATGCACAGCGCGCCCGGCGTCGCGGCGATGCGCTCGGCGAGGATCAGCAGCGCCGATTCCTGGAGCAGGTCGCCGGCGCGCAGCAGGTAAAACCAGTGGCAACCTTCCAGCTGCGGCACCAGCGCATTGAGCTGCTGCGGCCACGGTGTTTCCAGTGGCAGTTGCAGCACGCGTTCGTGCTCCGCGCATTCGGCATTGGACAGGACCAGGATTGCCTGCGGCGCATACAGCTGCTGCGCCAGGCTTTGCAAGGTCGACTCCAGTGCCACACCATCCGCATCCACATCGATCACCACGGGCACGATCTGCGGTCGCGCTGACCAGCTGGCGATACGCTGTGGCAGATGGCGTTTCTCGGTCTCGCTGAAACGCCGGATCGCCAGCCACTCCTGGTAGAAGTCGGCATAACTTTCGCTCTCGCCGCCGACCCGACCACTGACCACGGTGTTGCGGTTGCCGAGCACCCGGGTCACGCAGAGTTCGTCCCACTGCCAGGATGGCTCGGACATTTTTGCCAGGTCGACGCAACGCACCCAGCCCGAGGCCGGGGCCGACTCGCCGCTGCGCGCGGCGAGCATCTGCGCCAGCCAGTCCCATTCGATCTTCTCCGCCCGCTGCATTTCCGGCTGCTTGCTCAAGCGTTCCGGATACAGGCGCTCGGTGCTCAGCACAGTGTTAAGTAGCGCCAGGTTGCCACGCCGCATCAGGCACACGAACAGCGCCAGATCCAGCAACGCGAGGAAACCTGCGCCCTCCTGGGTCAAGGCTGGCAACAGCTCGAGCACGTCGGCGCGACGCATCAGGGTCGAACTGAAATTGCCAAGGAAGTTGCGTGGCGTGCTCTCGAGGATCGCCAGCATGTCGTCGCCCTTGAGCATGGCGTCGTTCGGCGACAGCCGGGCGTTCTCGACCCGCGGCGGCAGAATGAAGTTACCGGCATCGCTCATCATGCGCAGGGCGCAGACCAGATTGATCTCGGGATGATCGACCAGCACCTGGGCCTGCAGGGCGATGCTCGGGGCGAACAGGCGATCGTCGTCACAGAGGATCTTGATCAGCTCGCCCCGCGCCTCTTCGACACAGCGCAGCAGGTTCTTCTGCAGGCCCAGGCGTTGTGGGTTGCGCAGATAACGCACCGGATGGGGAGGCTCTACGATGGCCTCGACCACCTCACGAATCTCGTCGCCGGCCGAGTCGTCGCAGATGACGATTTCGACCCGCTCCCAGGTCTGGGCCAGCGCACTCTCGAACGCCTGGCTGAAGAAGCGCGGATTGAAGGCTGGGATGACGATGCTGACTAGAGGGCGTTGATTCACGGCGGGAAACTCTCGAGCGGCGGGCCCGGCCTGGTCAGGCGCGGGCCCCGGAACCGCTTAATGAAGACGGTTGACGGCTCGACGGCGCGGCCGCGCTCACAGGAGCGCGACCGGCTCAGGCTCAGACCTTGTTGAACAGGCCCAGCTGGGCAATCTTGCTGAAGGCCAGTTGCGAAGCTTGCAGCATGGTCTGTTGCAGGGTCAGGCGGGTCATCACCTCGGCCGGGTCGGAATCGCGGATCGCCGACTGGGTCTGGGTGTTGGCCGCGCTCAGGCTCAGGTTGGTCTCGTTCTGGATATCCAGCGCCGAACCCCGGCCGCCGATGTCGCTGACCGCGCTCGCCACCTGGTTGGCGCCGCTGGCCAGGTTGGCCATCCCCGCCTGCAACCCGGCGTTGAGTTTCTGGATGGCGATCGGATCACCGTTGGTGGGGGTATCCAGCACGGTACGCAGTTGGTGAATGGTGTCGAGGACGTTCTGGGTCTGGTGGTTGTTGACCGCCACCACATACTGGTCGCCCGCCGCCGGGGTACCGCTGAAGGTGAAGTTCACACCAGACGCGGTGGCGGTGGAGCCGGCCATGGTGCCGGTGGAAACCGGCTTGCTGTCAGCAGTCAACGGCGACGCATACAGCTCGTAGTCGGTGGCGCTGGTGAACTTGAGGATCGCACCGCCGCTCGGGAAGCTGGCGTTGTAGGCGTTGTTGTTGCTGACGCTGGCACCAGTCACCACCGCGGTCGACGGGTTGCCCGGGCTGCGCGAGACATTGAAGGAGTCGGGCTTGGCCGCCAGGGTGAAGCTGTGACCGGCGATCTCCGTGTTCGGGGGGGTGGCATCGCCGGGTTTCAGGTTGATGCTCAGGCGCAGATCGACGCCACGGAAACTGACGGTCTGTGCCTCGGCGCCCTTGCTGGAGGAGAAGGAGCCATTCTGGCTGGCCTCGGACGTCACGTCGTTGCCGGCGCTGTCGGTGATCTTGAACTGAGTGCTGCTGAGGAAGCTGATGGTGTACGGCTCGCCGCTGCGGAACTCGCTGTTGTACTTCGGATTCGAAGACACCTGGCCGTTGGACAGCGTCACCCGACCGTCATCCACTGCCGGGGCAGTCATGCTGACCTGGCTGCGGCTGGTGTTGATGGCTTGCTGGAAGGCGGCCCAGCCGGTGGTGTTGGTGGCCATGGACATGGTGTCGCCCACTGGCAGGTTCAGCGTGGTCTGGTCGCCGTTGTAGCTGTAGGTGCCGTCGGAGTTGCGGGTGAACGGCACGGTGTCGCCCTGGGAACCGGCAAAGATGTATTTGCCGTTTTCGTCCTGGGTGTTCATCAGGCTCAATAGCTGCTCTTCGATCTGCGCCAGTTCGGCGGCATTGGCCTTGCGGTCATCGTCGGTGTAACCGGCGTTGCCAGCTCCGCTCGCCAGTTCCTGGGCACGTGCCAGAACGTTGGTGATGCTGGTCAGGACCGATTCGGCCTGGCCCAGGGATGCCTTGATCGAGGTGGTGTTGGCCGAGTACTGGCTCAACAGCGAAGCCTGCTGGCCCAGTTGCAGCAGGCGCGAGGCGCCTACCGGATCGTCGGCCGCGGTGTTGACGCGAACCAGGCTGCTGGCCTCTTCGCTGCTCTTGACCACATTGGCGAAGTTCTTCTGGTAGTTGGCAGCCGAGGACTCGTAAAACTGGGCGGTGGAAATACGCATGGACTACGACTCCTTAAAGGCTGTTGATCAGGGTGGCGAAGGTTTCCTGCGCCGCCTTGATGATTTGCGAGGACGCGGTGTAGTACTGCTGGTACTTGACCAGGTTGCCGGTCTCCTCATCCAGGTCGACCCCGGACAACGAGTCCCGCGCGCCCTTGGCGTTGGCCAGGATCGCCTCGGTGGCCGCACTGTCGAGCTTGCCCTGGCTGGCCTTGGCACCGACGTTCTCCACCAGCTTGCCGTAGGCGTCGACCAGGGTGATGCCCTTGCTGGCCGAACCAGTATCCACGGTCTGCTTGGTCTGTAGCCCCGCCAGCGCGATGCCGTTGCGGTTGTCGGTGGAACCGGCGCCGTTGAACTTGACGTTCAGTCCTTCGCCGTCCTTCGGCGAGCCGGCGACGCTCATTTCCACGGTGAAGGTTTTCTGCACCGGCGGTGTGCCGCCGTCGGTGATCGGGTTGCCGCTGGCATCGACCATCTTGATCTGCAGGTTCAGCGTGTTGTTCTGCCCCGGTACGATCGAACCGGTGCCCATCAACGTGCCCTTGGCATCGTAGTACTTGTAGCCCTGGCTACCGCCCGCGGGGGCGTCGAAGACCAGCTTGACCGGTACCGAGTTCTTGATCGCGGTCTGCATCTCGGCGTTGGCGGCCGAGTTGTAGATGTCCAGCGCCGGCTTGACTGTCGGCAGGCCTGGAATGCTCAGCGAACCGGTGGCCCCTGGCAGCACTTCGGCATTCAGCGGCGCGGCGATGGCCAGGCGCTTGGCGTCGGTCAGTTCGGTCTTGATCGTGGTCGCCGCGTTGCGGGTCGGGGTGATCTTGAAACTGTCGCCGGCACTCATCGCCCCGCCGTTGAGGCTCAGGGTGAAACCGTCGATCACCGGTGGCGGCGTGGTGGTGGTGCTGAACGCGCCCAGGCTGGTGCCGTCGGAGCGCTTGACGGTGTAGTCGGTGGCGCTGGTGAAGGTCACCTGGTAGTCGCTGATGGTCAGCTTGCCGGTGTCCTTGATGGTCACATCGAGGTTGCCCGAGCCGGCGCTGTTGTTGCCGTTGGCAATGCTGCGCTGGCTGATCAGGGCCGCACTGTTGATGTTGTTGAACAGCGCCGCGCCAAACTCGCCGTTCTTGTCGATACCTTGTCCGAGCTGGCTGTTGACCTGGTCGGCGATCACCAGGGCCACGCGCCCCAGTTCGTTCATCGCCGGGTCCAGCACCTCGTTGCGATAGCGCAACAGGCCGCCGATCTCGCCACCGGTGACCACCGAGGTCACATCGATAGTGCTCGAGCCGCGATTGAGTTGCAGCGAAGAACGGGTCGGGTCGGTCTTGCCAGGGACCACTTCCAGCTTGCTGGTGGTGTTACCCACGACCAGCGGCTGGCCGCTGCCCAGGTACAGATCGACGCTCGAACCGCGCTCCGAGACATCCACCTTGACGAACTGCGACAGCTGGCGCAGCGTCTCGTTGCGCGCGTCGAGCAGGTCGTTGGGCATGCCGCCGCCGCTGGAGACTTCGGAAATCTTCTGGTTCAGCTGGGCAACAGTGGCCGCCAGCTTGTTGACCTGGTCAGCCATGCTGCTCAGGTTGCCGTTGATGTTGGCGTTCTGCTCGTTCAACTGGCTGGAAACGGAATTGAAGCGGTTGCTCAGGGCTTGCGCGTCGCTGAGCAGCAATTGGCGCGAGGCATCGTCGGCCGGCTTGGCGTTGACGTTCTGCATCGAGGCAAAGAATTTGGTCAGCGCGCCGGTGATGCCGGTGCCGCTGTCCGACAGCAGCTTGTCCACTGGGGTGATCTGGCCCAGGTAGGCGGCGGCATCGCTGTTCAGCGAGGTGGTGGTCTGCAGCTGGGCATCCAGGTAGCTGTTGTACACCCGGCGCACGTCGGCCAGGGTAGTACCGCTGCCGATGAAGACGTTACCGTACTGGTTCGAAGCCTTGCTGCCCTGCACGGTCTGCTGGCGCGAGTAACCGGCGGTATCGGCGTTGGCGATGTTGTTACCCGTGGTCATCAACGACGTTTGGCTGGCTGACAGCCCCGACATCCCGATATTGAGCAAACTCATGATTCAGACCTTATAAATTCGTGGAAGCGCCCGCCGCAGCGTAGTTCTCGTAGCTCTTCATCTGCTTGGCAATCTGCGAAATCTTGCTTGCGTAATCCGGGTCGGTTGCATACCCGGCTTTCTGCAATTCACGTACAAACTGTTCGGGGTTATCGGCCGCCTTCAGCACTTCTTGATAGCGATTGTTGCTCTGCAACAAGGTCACCAGGTCGTGGAAGCTGTCCTGATACGAGGCATAGGAACGGAACTCGGCCGTCTCCTTGACCATCTGCCCATTTCTGAATTCGCTGGTGATCGCCCGCGCCTGGTCGCCCTTCCAACTGCTGCCGGCCTTGATGCCGAACAGGTTGTGGCTGCTGCTACCGTCCTGCTGGCGCATCACCGATTTGCCCCAACCGGTTTCCAGCGCCGCCTGGGCGACCAGGTAGCGAGGATCGACCCCGATGCGGTCGGCGGCCTGCTGCGCCATCGGTAGCATGGTGGCGACGAATTCGTCCGCCGAACTGAAGGCTTTCTTCGCCGGCGCCAACGGTGGCTGGGCCACGGCGCGGCCGTAGATCTGCATGCGTCCGTGCGGCACCGCGGCAAAGCTGCGCGAGCTGTTCTTGACCAGCGCGTCGGTAGCGGCCGTGGTGCGCTCCGGCAAGGCCGTCCGGTTGGTGGCGGCACTGTCGGCCGACGGCACGATGCCCGCCAGCAAGCGATCGGTCAGCTTGCTCGGCAGGGAAATGCGCCGCTGGTTGAGCAGCGCCATATCGTTATGGGTACCGCTGTCGGCGGCGCGCTGTGGCTCCAGCGCACGGGAGGCCCACAACGGACGCTGGCCATTGACCCGCGACAACGGGCCGCCCAATGCCGTGGTGCCGGCAGCGATGGCGGTTGGCGTCGCGACCTTTTCAGTCAGCGCGACCTTTTCAGCCTGGGCACCGGGCAAGGTCGAGGCCGCTGCCGCAGTGGTGGATTTGTTCTTCGACATCTGGCGCATCAGCACATCGGCCAGGCCGATACCACCGCCCTCGCGGGACATGGAAACCGCCAGCTGCTGGTCGTACATTTCCTGGTACTGCTTGGCCGCCGGAGTGTTGAGCGGGTTGTCCTTGCCCAGCGCTTCGGTGGCCGAGCGCATGGACTTGAGCATTTCGTTGAGGAACAGCGACTCGAACTCCTGCGCCACCTTGCGCATGTTGGCGTCGCTGTTCTTGTCGCCGACCTTGAGCTGGTTAAGCCGGTTGAGGTCCGAGTAGGAACCCGAATCGCCGCTGCTGACCAGACCGCTCTTGCGAATATCCATGACCCCTACCTCAAATCACGATCAGGTCGGCTTGCAGCGCGCCGGCCTGTTTCAAGGCTTCGAGGATCGCCATCAGGTCGCCCGGTGCCGCGCCGACCTGGTTCACCGCACGCACGATCTCGTCGAGGGTGGTGCCCGGGCCGAACTTGAACATCGGCTTGGCTTCCTGCTCGGCGTTGACCCGCGAACGCGGCACGACCGCGGTCTGGCCGTTGGACAGCGGACCCGGCTGGCTGACGATCGGGTCTTCGGTGATGGTCACGGTGAGGCTGCCGTGGGTCACGGCGGCTGGCGAGACCTTGACGTTCTGGCCGATGACGATAGTGCCGGTACGCGAGTTGATGATGACCTTGGCCACCGCCTGACCCGGATCGATTTCCAGGTTCTCGAGGATCGACAGGTAGTCGACGCGCTGGCTCGGATCGAGCGGCGCGGTAACACGGATCGAACCGCCGTCGATGGCCTGGGCCACGCCCGGGCCGAGCATGTCGTTGATCTTGTCAACGATGCGCTTGGCGGTGGTGAAGTCGGAACGGTTGAGGTTCAGGGTCAGGCTGTTGCCCTGGTTGAAACCGCTCGGCACCGCGCGCTCCACCGAGGCGCCGCCCGGGATGCGACCGGCCGACGGAACGTTGACCGTGATCTTCGAACCGTCACGGCCCTCGGCGTCGAAACCGCCCACCACCAGGTTGCCCTGGGCGATGGCGTAGACGTTGCCGTCAATCCCCTTGAGCGGCGTCAGCAGCAAGGTGCCGCCGCGCAGGCTCTTGGAGTTACCGATGGAGGACACGGTGATATCCACCTGCTGCCCCGGCTTGGCGAACGCCGGCAGATCGGCACTCACCGATACCGCCGCGACGTTCTTCAACTGCACATTGCCGGAACCCGGCGGTACCTTGATGCCGAACTGCGACAGCATGTTGTTGAAGGTCTGCAGGGTGAAGGGTGTCTGGGTCGTCTGGTCGCCGGTGCCGTTAAGCCCGACCACCAGGCCGTAGCCAATCAACTGGTTGGAACGCACGCCGGAAATGCTGGCGATGTCCTTCAGCCGTTCGGCGTGAGCGTTGCAGGCCGCCGAGAGCAACAGCGCGGCCAGCATGAGGCGTTTGAAATTCAACGTAGCCACCTAGAAAGGGAACAGCGGGCTGAGGAAGAAACGGTCGAACCAGCCCGGCTGGCTCGCATCGGCAAAGGCACCGGTACCCGAATAGGTGATGCGCGCGTCGGCGACGCGGGTCGAGGACACCGTGTTGTCGGTGGCGATATCGTCGGCACGCACCAGGCCGGCAATCCGCACCAGCTCGTCGCCGGTGTTGAGGGTCAGCCACTTCTCGCCGCGCACGGCGATGATGCCGTTGGGCAACACGTCGGCCACCGTCACGGTGATCGAGCCGGTCAGGCTGTTGCTCTGGCCGGACTTGCTGTCGCCCTTGGTGGCCCGGTCGCCGCTGTAGCCGACATCGAGGCTCAGGTCACCGCTACCTATCGGGTCATTGGTGCTCAGGCCGCCACCGAAAAACGAAGTCAGGCCGATGCCGGTCTTGCTGTTCTTGTCGATCTGCGAGTTGGCGTTCTTGCTCGCCTGGGTCCGCTCGTTGAGGGTGATGGTGATGATGTCGCCCACGCGGAACGCCTTGCGGTCGCTGTACAGGTTCTGCTCGAAGCCGGCCTGGTAGATCGAGCCGTTGTTGGCCGCAGCCGGCAACGGAGTACGCGGCAACACCGGAGCGTAATACGGGTCATTGGGCTTCGGTGGCGGGGCCACGCAGCCCGCGAGCACGACGAACCCACTCAGTGCGAGAACAGATACAAAGCGATTCATGACCCTACCTCATGGTGCTGCAGGCGGCCGCTGGGCCGCCCCTAGGACTTGATTACAGATTCTGCGTGACGAACGAGAGCATCTGGTCGGCGGTGGAGATCACCTTGGAGTTCATCTCGTAGGCGCGCTGGGTGGTGATCATGTTGACCATCTCCTCAACGGTGCTGACGTTGGAGGTTTCCAGGGTGTTCTGCAGGGTGGTGCCGAAACCGTTGAGGCCCGGGGTACCGACTTGCGGCGCGCCACTGGCGGCGGTTTCCAGGAACAGGTTGTTGCCCGTCGCTTGCAGGCCGGCCGGATTGATGAAGTCGGCGGTCTGCAGGTTGCCGATCACTTGCGAGGCCGGGTTGCCGGCGGTGGTGATCGAGACGGTGCCGTCCTGGCCCACGGTGAAGGTCTGGGCATCGTTCGGTACGACGATCGCCGGTTCCAGCGCGAAGCCGTTGGCGGTGACGATCTGGCCATTGGAGTCCAGGTGGAAGGTGCCGTCACGGGTGTAGGAAGTGGTGCCGTCCGGTTGCAGGATCTGGAAGAAACCGCGGCCGTTGATGGCCATGTCCAGCGGCTGCTCGGTGGTCTGCAGGCTGCCGGCGGTGAAGTTCTTCTGGGTGCCGACGATGCGCACACCGGTACCCAGCTGCAGGCCCGACGGCAGCTCGCTGTCCTGGGTCGACTGGGCGCCAGGCTGACGCTTGATCTGATACAGCAGGTCCTGGAACTCGGCGCGATCACGTTTGAAGCCCGTGGTCGAAACGTTCGCCAGGTTGTTGGAAATGGTGGTCAGGTTAGTGTCCTGGGCGGACAGACCTGTTTTGGCAACCCACAGAGCCGGAAGCATTCGATTCTCCTCGTGCGCCTGTTTTACGGCGCGACGTACTGGTAATTAGCTGATCTGCAAGACCCGAGCCATGGCCTGGTCGTCTTCTTTGGCGGTGTTCATCATCTTGATGTGCAGTTCGAACTGCTTGGAGAGCGCCAGCACCGAGGTCATTTCCTCGACCGCATTGACGTTGCTCGACTCGAGGAAACCCGAGACCAGTTGCACATTGGCGTCAGCCGCTGCCGGCTTGCCGTCCTTGGTATGGATCGAACCGTCCAGCCCCTTGGTCATGTTCTTCAGGTCCGGGTTGACCAGCTTGATGCGGTCGACCTCGGCCATCACCCGTGGGCCTTCGCCCATGGCGCGGATGCTGATGGTGCCGTCCTGGCCGACTTCCACCTGCTGCTCCGGCGGCACGGCGATCGGGCCGCCGTTGCCGATCACCGGCATGCCGTTGCCGGCACGCAACACGCCCAGGGCGTCGATATTCAGGCTGCCGGTGCGCACGTAGCTTTCACCGCCATCCGGGGTCTGCACGGCGATCCAGCCATTGCCGCTGACCGCCACGTCGAGGTCGCGACCGGTTTCCACCAGCGAGCCCGGGGTGAAATCGGTAGCCGGACGCTCGGACATGGCAAAGGCCCGCGCCGGAAAGCTGTCACCAAACACCGGCATCGAACGCGCCTGCTCCAGGTCGCGCTGAAAACCGTTGGTGGAGATGTTCGCCAGGTTGTTGGCATGCGCCTTTTGCGCCAGCGCATTCTGGCTGGCACCGGTCATGGCCACATAAAGGTACTTGTCCACAGTCTTTCCTCTGCATGTCGGACGTTTGCCGTCCACCGCTGTACTGCTGAGCCATAAGCAATAAGCGCACCAACTTGTTTTTCGGGCGGCCGAAGGCAGGAAATCCGGGAGCTTGAGGGCGATCGAAGGAAATCGAGCGATTGTGTCAAAGACGAAAAACCGGCGCAGATATGCCGCTTACGGCAAGGCTCGGCCTCTGCAGCGCAACAAGGCTCTGTAGCCGCTGCCGCAGGCTGCGATTGACTGCGAAGCAGACGCCAACCCCATACCCGCGATCTGATCGAGGTAATGCGATGCCAGCCTTGCGAGCCCTTCGGACTCGATCGCAGCCTGCGGCAGCGGCTACAAGAGTTCAGCTCTCGCCAGCGCCCTTGCCCACTTCGTATTCGCGCAGCTTGTTGGCGATGGTGGTGTGCGACACGCCCAGGCGCTTGCCCAGCTGGCGGCTGCTGGGGTGCTCGGAATACAGGCGTTCGAGGACGGCCTTTTCGAAGCGCCCGACGATGTCGTCGAGGCCGCCTTCCAGGGAGAAGTCGCCAAGGGGTTGGCGCACGCCGTAGTCCGGCAGGCGGATGTGTTCGGCCTTGACCGTGCCGCCGTCGCACAGGGACACCGCCTGGAACAGCACGTTTTCCAGCTGCCGCACGTTGCCTGGCCAGTGGTAATGGCTGAGGCGCTCCATGGCCGCCGGCGCCAGCTTGGGCAAGGCGCAGCCGATCTGTCGGCTGGCCTGGTCGAGGAAGTGCTCCACCAGCGGCGTCAGGCCGTCGAGGCATTCACGCAACGGTGGAATATGCAGGGACAGGACATTGAGCCGGTGATACAGGTCCTGGCGGAACTCGCCGCGGGCGCACAGTTCCGACAGGTCGACCTGGGTCGCGCAGATCACCCGCACGTCCAGGTACACCTCTTCGTCGCTGCCGACCCGACGGAAGCAGCCATCCTGCAGAAAGCGCAGGAGCTTGACCTGCAAGCGCGGGCTCATCTCCCCGACCCCGTCGAGAAACAGCGTGCCGCCGGCGGTCAGCTCCAGCAGCCCGAGCTTGCCTTCGGCCCGGGCGCCCTCGAAGGCCCCCGGCCCGTAGCCGAACAGCTCGGTCTCGGCCATGGATTCCGGCAGGCCGGCGCAGTTGAGCGCCATCAGCGGCGATTGCCCGCGCGGGCTGGCCAGGTGGCAGGCGCGCGCCAGCAGTTCCTTGCCGGTGCCGGTTTCGCCCTCGATCAATAGCGGCGCGTCCAGCGGTGCCATGCGCCGCGCTTCGCGCACCACCGCGGCCATGACTTTCGAGCTCTGGAAGATGCTGTCGAAGCCGCGCAACTCCTGCTTGCGCACGTTATAGATGCGCTCGCCGACCCGATCCGCGCGGTGCAATGTCAGCACCGCGCCGGCCATGGCCTCGCTGTCGTCGTGCTCCGATTGCAGCGGCGCGATGTCCGCCAGAAACACGTCACCCTTGACCTTGACCCGCAGGCCGTTGATCCGCGACTTGTTGGCCCGCACCAGTTCCGGCAGGTCGAAATCCTCGGCATAGCGCGACAGCGGAATCCCCGGCACCTCGTCCACCCGCACGCCCAGCAGCTGCGCCGCCGCGCGGTTGGCGGCGACGATGGAACCGCCCATGTCGATGGACAACACCGGGAATTCCAGCGCCCCGAGCAGGGCATTGAGCTCCATGTGCCGCCGCTCGCTGGGCATCAGCCCGACCCGCTTGACCCCGAACACCCCGGCGATCGACTCGAACTTCGGCCGCAGCGCCTGGAACTGCAGGTTGATCAGGTTCGGGCAATGCAGATAGATGGCATTGCCATGCTCGCCGCCCACCTCACCCCGGGCGACGTTGATGCCGTACTCCACCAGCAGGTTGAGAATGTCGCGCAGGATGCCGATGCGATTCTGGCAGTGGACTTTGATACGCATAAAGGAAAGGCCCGAAACAGGTAATGGAGGGCGTGAACGCCAGAAAGCGGCGTTTTTGGCACCATCCGACACGAACTTTCTGCGGTGTGGCGCAGATAATCGTCAAGATTATGTGACAGTCACCGGCCTTTTCAAATCGACTATTCTCAGTAATAGCGGACCTGCGACGCTTTCGTAACGAAAACTTTACGAAATCAGCCCCGATCTGCCCATTACGTTCACGTCAACCTGCTGCATGGGCTGCAACCTTGGGTTATCTCTAGCGTCAACTGATAACAAGAAGCAGCCCCTGACAGGAGAGCAGCATGAAGCAGACGCAGTACGTGGCCCGCGAGCCCGACGCGCAAGGTTTTATCCACTACCCCGATGAAGAACACGCGGTGTGGAACACCCTGATCACTCGTCAGCTGAAAGTGATCGAGGGTCGCGCGTGCCAGGAATACCTGGACGGCATCGAGAAACTCGGCCTGCCCCACGACCGCATCCCGCAGCTGGGCGAAATCAACAAGGTGCTGGGCGCAACCACCGGCTGGCAGGTAGCCCGGGTACCAGCGCTGATCCCCTTCCAGACCTTCTTCGAATTGCTCGCCAGCAAACAGTTTCCGGTCGCGACCTTTATTCGTACCCGCGAAGAACTGGACTACCTGCAAGAGCCGGACATCTTCCACGAGATCTTTGGCCACTGCCCGCTGCTGACCAATCCCTGGTTCGCCGAATTCACCCACACCTACGGCAAGCTCGGCCTGCAGGCCACCAAGGAAGAACGGGTGTACCTGGCGCGCCTGTACTGGATGACCATCGAATTCGGCCTGCTGGACACCCCGCAAGGCCAGCGCATCTACGGCGGCGGCATCCTCTCCTCGCCGAAGGAAACCGTCTACTGCCTGTCGGACGTGCCCGAACACCAGGCCTTCGACCCGCTGGAAGCGATGCGTACCCCGTACCGCATCGACATCCTGCAACCTATCTACTTTGTGCTGCCCAACCTCAAGCGCCTGTTCGACCTGGCCCATGAAGACATCATGGCCCTGGTGCACCAGGGCATGCAGATGGGCCTGCACGCACCCAAGTTTCCGCCCAAACCCAAGGCGGCCTGAGCACCCAGCCCTCGCGCAGCGCTCATAAAACCCGTAATTTCCAACAAGAACCGATTTCAGGAACCCACCATGACCGCTCTCAACCAAGCCCATTGCGAAGCCTGCCGTGCCGATGCCCCACAAGTCAGCGACGAAGAACTGCCGGTGCTGATCAAGCAGATCCCCGACTGGAACATCGAAGTGCGCGATGGCGTCATGCAGCTGGAAAAAGTCTTCCTGTTCAAAAACTTCAAATTTGCCCTGGCCTTTACCAACGCAATGGGTGAAATTTCCGAGGCAGAAGGTCATCATCCTGGCCTGCTCACCGAATGGGGCAAGGTCACCGTGACCTGGTGGAGCCACTCCATCAAGGGCCTGCACCGCAACGACTTCATCATGGCCGCTCGCACCGACGAAGTGGCCAAGACCGCAGAAGGACGCAAGTAATGCATTTCGACGCCATAGGCCGAGTACCCGGCGACCCGATTCTTGGCCTGATGGAGGCCTATGCGTCGGACAGCAACCCACGCAAGTTCGACCTCGGCGTCGGTGTCTACAAGGATTCCCAGGGGCTGACGCCGATCCCCCGGTCGGTCAAGCTGGCCGAGCAGCGCCTGGTCGACCGGCAGACCACCAAGATCTACATCGGCGGCCACGGCGACGCGGCCTTTGGCAAGGTGATCAATGAACTGGTGCTGGGCGCCGATTCGCAGCTGATCACCGAACGACGCGCCGGCGCCACCCAGACTCCGGGCGGCACCGGCGCGCTGCGCCTGAGCGCCGACTTCATCGCCCACTGCCTGCCGGGCCGTGGCGTGTGGTTGAGCAACCCGACCTGGCCGATCCACGAAACCATCTTTGCCGCCGCCGGCATCCAGGTCAGCCACTACCCTTACGTCGGCAGCGACAATCGCCTCGACGTCGAGGCCATGCTGGCGACCCTGAACCAGGTGCCCAAGGGCGACGTGGTGCTGCTGCATGCCTGCTGCCACAACCCCACCGGTTTCGACCTGAGCCACGACGACTGGCATCGGGTACTGGACGTGGTGCGCAGCCGCAACCTGCTGCCGCTGATCGACTTCGCCTACCAGGGCTTCGGCGACGGCCTGGAGCAGGATGCCTGGGCGGTGCGCCTGTTCGCGACCGAACTGCCCGAGCTGCTGATCACCAGTTCCTGCTCGAAGAACTTCGGCCTGTACCGCGACCGCACCGGCGCACTGATCGTCTGCACCCGGGACGCGGAAAAGCTGCTGGATGTACGCAGCCAGCTGGCCCACATCGCCCGCAACCTGTGGTCCACCCCGCCGGATCACGGCGCCGCGGTGGTCGCCACCATCCTCGGCGACCCGGAGCTGAAAAGCCTCTGGGCCGACGAAGTGGAAGCCATGCGCCTGCGCATCGCCCAGTTGCGCTCGGGCCTGGTGGAAGCGCTGCAACCCTTCGGCCTGGCCGAACGCTTCGCTCACATCGGCGTGCAACGCGGGATGTTCTCCTACACCGGCCTGACGCCGGAACAGGTCGCCACGTTGCGCAACCAGCACAGCGTGTACATGGTCAGCTCCGGCCGGGCCAACGTCGCCGGTATCGACGCCACCCGCCTGGACCTGCTGGCCGAAGCCATCGCCGAAGTCTGCAAACACTGAAAAAAGCTATCGCGGGCAAGCCTGGCGCCTACGGATGTCACCTGATTCCGTAAGCGCGAGGCTTGCCCGCGATGCCGTTAAAAGCCCCCCGTCCGATGAAACTCCTTTCATCCTAAAACCCCAGATAAAAATCTTTTTGTCATTTCCAGTGCTGTATCCTGCCCAGGCTTTTTAAAAGCGCGGATCTACCCAGCGATTAAAAAACAGACTTTGCGAGGAGCAACGAACATGCACGAGATTCCTAATCTCCCCTTCCCAAGCCTGCACGAAACTGAGCAGACAACCCCGCAACAAGCCGGCGCCCAACAGCCCGAGCCGAAAGAAGCCGCCTCCAGCCACAAGGCCGGCAGCGAAGACTGACCGCAACACCCAGACAGTGTGGAAAGCGCTCTTTGATGCGCTTTCCACACCGCCTGAAACCCGCTTTCGAGAACCGCCTCCATGACCGACACCTTCAGCGAAACCCAAGCCAGTGTGCTGATCGGCACCGCCGAAAAAATGATCGAGATCTGGAACCGCCTGACGCCGGAAAAACAGGCCGCCCTGCTGGCGCGCTTCGGTACCCAGGAAAACGCCCTGGCCGCCCTGGTCACCACGCAATTGCTGGCCCCAGCCCAAGCCTGAGCCCGCGGCGCGCAAAAACTTGCGCCAACCCATCGATTTCTCCACCTGAATCGTTTCAACCCTCGGTATCATAAGCAGCCTATCTATCTCTGCCGCGTCCGTGGACCTTTCCCATGCCAGATACCCAGCGCCCCTTGGCGGTCACGCTGCAAGTCGTCTCCATCGTCCTTTTCACCTTTATCGGCTACCTGAACATCGGCATCCCCCTGGCCGTGCTGCCGGGCTACGTGCACAGCGAGCTGGGCTTCGGCGCGGTGATCGCCGGGCTGGTGATCAGCGTGCAATACCTGGCCACCCTGCTCAGCCGCCCCTATGCCGGGAAGATCATCGACAACCTGGGCAGCAAGCGCGCAGTGATGTACGGCCTGGCCGGCTGCGGCCTGAGCGGCGTGTTCATGCTGCTGTCGGCATGGCTGAGCAGTTTGCCGGTGCTGAGCCTGGCCAGCCTGCTGGTCGGGCGCCTGGTGCTGGGCAGCGCCGAGAGCCTGGTGGGCTCGGGCTCCATCGGCTGGGGCATCGGCCGCGTCGGCGCGCAGAACACCGCCAAGGTGATTTCCTGGAACGGTATCGCCAGCTATGGCGCGCTGGCCGTCGGCGCGCCGCTGGGGGTGTGGCTGGTGGATCGCCTGGGGCTGTGGAGCATGGGCGTGAGCATCATCCTGCTGGCGCTCCTCGGCCTGGCGCTGGCCTGGCCGAAACGGGCGGCGCCGATCGTTGCCGGTGAGCGCCTGCCATTTATCCATGTCCTGGGCCGGGTATTTCCCCATGGCTGCGGCCTGGCCCTGGGCTCGATCGGTTTTGGCACCATCGCCACCTTCATCACCCTGTATTACGCCACCCAGAACTGGTCCAACGCAGTGCTGTGCCTGAGCCTGTTCGGCGCCAGCTTTATCGGCGCGCGCCTGCTGTTCGGCAACCTGATCAACCGCCTCGGCGGCTTTCGCGTGGCGATCGCCTGCCTGTCGGTGGAAACCCTGGGCCTGCTGCTGTTGTGGCTGGCGCCGGATGCCCACTGGGCCCTGGCCGGCGCGGCGTTGAGCGGCTTCGGTTTCTCCCTGGTATTTCCGGCACTGGGGGTGGAAGCGGTCAACCTGGTCCCCGCCTCCAGCCGTGGCGCGGCGGTGGGCGCCTATTCGCTGTTCATCGACCTGTCGCTGGGGATCACCGGACCGCTGGCCGGGGCGATTGCCGCCGGTTTCGGCTTTGCCTCGATCTTCCTGTTCGCCGCCCTCGCGGCCTGCAGCGGTTTGCTGCTGAGCCTGTATCTGTACCGCCAGGCGCCGAAGTATCGCGAGGAGCGTGACGGGCGTTAGTAATCGACCTTGCCGCGGCCGGCCTTGATGTTGCCGCGCTTGCTCTTGGATTCCAGGCGCCGAGTCTTCGAGCCCAGGGTCGGCTTGGTCGGGCGGCGCTTCTTCTCCACCTTGATCGCATCGAGGATCAACGCCACCAGGCGCTCCAGGGCATCGGCGCGATTCTGCTCCTGGGTCCGGTATTGCTGGGCCTTGATGACGATCACCCCATCGCTGGTAATGCGACTGTCGCGCAGCGCCAGCAGCCGCTCCTTGTAGAACGGCGGCAGGGACGAGGCCGGAATGTCGAAGCGCAGGTGCACCGCGCTGGAAACCTTGTTGACGTTCTGCCCACCCGCGCCTTGCGCGCGAATGGCGGTCAACTCGATCTCGGCATCCGGCAGATGCACGTTGTTGGAAATCACCAGCATGGAAAAGGAATCCGCTTTCAGGGCGTTCAGGATACCGCGCCTGCGGATTTGCAGCGCCCACAAAAAACCCGGCCGAGGCCGGGTTTTCCGTTACCGCGCGGGTATCACTTCAGCGAAGCGTTGGCCGCCTGCAGGCTGTGCTGCGCGCTGCGCTTGTTCTTGATGCCGTAGCAGACCCACATGAAGGCAACCCAGACCGGAATCGCGTACACCGAGATCTGGATGCCCGGGATCATCAGCATGATGCCGAGGATGAACACCACGAACGCCAGGCAGACGTAGTTGCCGTAGGGGTACCACAGCGCCTTGAACAGCGGCGATTGTTTCGTGCGGTTCATGTGCTGGCGGAACTTGAAGTGCGAGTAGCTGATCATCGCCCAGTTGATCACCAGGGTCGCGACCACCAGCGACATCAGCAGCTCCAGGGCGTGCTGCGGGATCAGGTAGTTGAGCACCACGGCGACGAAAGTCACCAGCGCCGAGGCCAGGATCGACATCACCGGCACGCCGCGCTTGTCGATCTTCGCCAGGACTTTCGGCGCGTCGCCCTGCTCGGCCATGCCCAGCAGCATGCGGCTGTTGCAGTAGGTGCCGCTGTTGTACACCGACAAGGCCGCGGTCAGGACCACGAAGTTGAGGATGTGCGCCGCGGTGTCGCTGCCCAGCATCGAGAACACCTGGACGAACGGGCTGCCGCTATAGGCATCGCCGGAGGCATTCAGGGTCTCCAGCAGGCTGTTCCACGGGGTCAGGGACAACAGCACGACCAGGGCACCGATGTAGAAAATCAGGATGCGGTAGATCACCTGGTTGATGGCCTTGGGAATCACGGTCTTCGGCTTGTCGGCCTCGGCCGCGGTAAAGCCGAGCATCTCCAGGCCACCGAAGGAGAACATGATGATCGCCATGGCCATCACCAGGCCGCTGACGCCATTGGGGAAGAACCCGCCGTGTTCCCACAGGTTGCTCACCGAGGCCTGCGGGCCGCCGTGACCGCTGACCAGCAGGTAGCTACCCAGGGCGATCATGCCGACGATGGCCACCACCTTGATGATCGCGAACCAGAACTCGGCCTCACCGAAGACTTTGACGTTGGCCAGGTTGATCAGGTTGATCAACACGAAAAACGCCGCGGCCGAGGCCCAGGTCGGCACCTCCGGCCACCAGTAGTGCACGTACTTGCCGACCGCGGTCAGCTCCGACATGCCCACCAGGATGTACAGAATCCAGCAGTTCCAGCCCGACAGGAAACCGGCGAAACCGCCCCAGTACTTGTGCGCGAAATGGCTGAAGGAACCGGCCACCGGCTCTTCGACGATCATCTCGCCGAGCTGGCGCATGATCATGAAGGCGATGAAGCCGCAGATGGCATAGCCGAGGATCATCGACGGCCCGGCCGACTTGAGCACGCCAGCGGAGCCCAGGAACAATCCGGTACCGATCGCGCCGCCCAGGGCAATCAGTTGAATATGGCGATTTTTCAGGCCGCGTTTCAGCTCGCCTGAATGCGAGTTTTGTCCACTCATGAAAAGGGTCTCACGCAAGGTTTGATGATGTTCGATAGACGTTGCAGCCGACAGCAGGCTTAAGCAGCGCGGATCAAACCCCAGCGCAGGCACCAGGAGTTCAGCGTTTGTTTAACGGTCATGCGTCACCTGTTTGTTTTTATCTGTGACGAAATCGAACCCACCACGCTTGTGACGCGGCGGAGTGAACAAGGCGGATAGCCTTGAGATTATTGGCCCTGGGAGCGTGTCTCGAGCATTCGAGCCAGGGCTCGTCATGCGTCGAAAGCAGTCGTTGGGGCGCAAAATGCGCGGATACGCAGTTGGGTCACAGTTGAAACGCCGCGCATTGTACACCCCTGACTCCCCGCCGCCAGACGCGGCTTATCAGCGCGTCGGGTGCCGGAATCGCACGGGGCCTGCTCGATGCTTGGCATCGGCGGCAAGGTTCGGGACAGACCCGTCGGGGTCGTCGACGAAGGTACGACAGCAATCGCCCTTCGGAGGGAATCGGTTGAGGTGAGCCACGGCGTACATTGCGCCTCCTTCTTGTTATGCACCTGCACACAGGCATGGGCTGCATCACACCCGCCTTGAGGCCGCGGAACAAGCGGCTTGGAGCCCGACGGCGGGCAATATCCAGGCAGCGCCGGAAGGTTTTTCTTACAGCGCTGGACGAGGCTCGATTCCATGACTCGATAGCGGTTTTTTCGTCAGTATTTCTTTACAAGGCGGAACGTATTCTTTCCACTTCAGATCGGCATCCGCGGCGACTGCAAATTGACGGCCAGCGGTTTTTTATCTGTCTGTTCGCTCAGCTTTTTGTTTTTTCTTGATAATTTTTCAACACAAAAACAGAACAAAAAGTTCAATAAAAATATTTCAATTATTTTTTTGCATTTCAAAAAACCCTGGACTAGGTTTCCAGCCACTTGCCGGACCACACCCCCGGCAAGCCGAGCGGCCACGTTGAAGCAGCTGGGGTTTTCAAGCACTCCCCGTGGAACACCCGAGCCGTCTCACCGACTGCTTTTATCCGAAAAAGTCATCTAGGAGATTCACGATGCAAGCACTGGAAAAAGACTTGGACACTGAACTGCAACTGGACGATTGGTTTGAAGCAGCGACCCACGAGGCCGCGGTGGAAATGATGCAGGCCGATGCGGTAGTACCGTTCGGCACGGCGATGTGGCCTTTGTAAAAACGGCCATCAGGCAGGAGCGGCCCGGCGGTCGCCCCTGCCTCCACTCGCTGTCCGTCAGGGAGGATCCATGGACAACACCGCTGCCATCCGGCATTTCCTTTACTACCTCGAACACCATCCAGCCCTGGCCGACCGCCAGAGCGCCAGGGTCCTGATCGGCCACACCGCCGAATACACCGCCACCAGCGCCGCCATCATCGAGCAGGCCAGTGAGCCCTTTTGCTTCACTGCCCTGCGCCTCGACCTCGAGCCCACCTCGGTGCTGACCCAGGCCATCGCCGACTGCGATCTGTATATCTTCTTCTACGACTCCTCCACCCTCTCGCCGCCCCGCCCGCAAGGCCCGGAATTCATCCAGGCGCTGCAGGGCGTGATGGCCGAAAACTGGAAGAAATCGCTGCTGTTCAAGGACTACGGCGACTACTTCTACGACACCTTCAGCGTCGAGCCGCAACGCATCGCCGAGCTCAACGCGACCCTGATCCAGCATATGTCCAAGGCCACCACCCTGAGTTTTCGCGACGACCACGGCTCGTACTTCGAAGCGCCGCTGGACAGCATCAAGAAGTGGACCAACATCAACGGCGTGGGCAACTACGACCTGGCGCCCGGAGAAATCGCCAGCCACAGCGAGGCCATCAATGGCCGGGTGAAATTCGTCGGCACCTTCCTCGGCACCATCCCCTTCGCGCGCAAGTACGGCGTGCTGCAATCGCCGCTGGAACTGTGGATCGAGAACTCCACCATCAGCCACATCGCCACCGATGTGCCGGGACTGGCGGAGGACTTCAATAAATACCTGGATGCCAACCCGTCCAACCGGCGCATCGAGGAACTGGGCATCGGCACCAACGAAGGGGTGAAAGACCTCTACGCGCGCAACTCGGGGTTCGAGGAACGCCATTGCGGCCTGCACCTGGGGCTGGGCGGCGGTGCCAAGGGTAGCCATCACCTGGACCTGATCTTTGCCAGCGGGGTGCTGGCGCTGGACGACAAGCCGGTGTTCGATGGCAGGTTCGTGTTCTGAGCCAACGAGGGTGTCGATATCGATTCCGCTATCGCGAGCAAGCTCGCTCCTACAG